>DAOUCO010000022.1:0-35382 GCA_034432135.1 Dehalococcoidales bacterium
GTGGGCGGTAGAGGACTTGAACCACTGACCTCCGCGATGTCAACGCGGCGCTCTAACCAGCTGAGCTAACCGCCCGCAATACAATGTAATTCTACTAAATACCCTTATTGCAGTCAAACTTTCACATACCAAGGTGCTATTGAAATGTATTTTTAGTATCTATATGGTAAAATTTGTGCAAAGTTATCATTATAGTATCTTATTAGACATATCGCAGCTATTGTAACGGCGGTCAGCATTCGCTGAAAAGCGGGGAGAAAGGCAGGTATTGTTTATGGGCATTTTAAGAGGTCTAGGGGTAGCTATTTTAAGTTTCCTTCTTTTCCTGACATTGGCTATTTTCAGTGTTGCCTTTATGCTTCACGGCACTGTCCTTGACTCTGGCTTTGTTTTAACACAGGTGGACGGAATGCCGATATCAAATATTGCCAGGGACGTAAGTGAGGCGTTTATCGGAGAACAATTATCTCAAGAAATGCCTTTCGTTAAAGATGTCGCTCTAAATGTTTTAGAAAAACAAGAACCCTGGATAAAAAAGGAGATAAAGGCTGCGGTCAATACAGGATATGACTATTTAATGGGTGAGACCGATGAGTTGAATATCGTCATTCCGCTATCGGAGCTTAAGGAAAATTTGAGGAATACTTTATGGGATGAAGCAAAACTCTATCTTAAAGAGCAGACGGCCGGGATGTCCGAGGCTGAAATATCAAGTTATTTACAGGATATTATACGACAGATTCCCACGGATATTCTGCCCCCAGATTTAGCCGTACTTTCTCCTAACCTGCGTAATCTCGCTGTCGAACAATATATAAGGGACCTTGCCGGACTTAATAAAATTATGGATTTACCTCCGGAAATTACCACTCCTATTCTGAACGAGGCTAAAACATACTTCGACCGGTTTCTAGAAGATTTTGTCAATCAAGTACCCGATAATTATACGCTTAACGAGAGTACGGTAAATCAAAATACTATCGATTCCCTGCGAACAGCCAAGACGGCCGTCGGGTATTTCCAAACCTATTATCCCTGGATGATTGTTTTGATAATAGTGTTGGCAGCTTTAATTTTCGTAATCAGCTGGAATATCCGTGCTACGGCGCGTGCCCTCGGGGTAAATCTGCTAATTTTTGGTGTTTTGGACTTGGCTGGCGTTATTCTTATGAAAACTCTACCGATAATGGACTGGGCATCGAGTTTTACTAAGCAGGAGATTCCGACTTCTTTGAATACCTGGGTAAGCGGCTTGATCGGTGATGTATTTTCAGTGGCTCTGCCGCTAAGCATTGGTCTGCTAGTAGCCGGCGTTGTTTTACTAGTAGTATCTTTCATTATCAAACCGAAGGAAATGAAACCAGTCCCATGAGCTATAAAATCGTTATAATCGTTTTTGTATTACTATTTTTGCTCATTTACGATACCTCGTGTATTCAGACTTCGGGCATAGCACCGAAACCGGATGTGGTAGTGCTTAGCCACAAGCTGACTGAAGACGAGGCTGGTAACGCAGCAGTTCTGGTAAAGATAAAAAACGTCGGTAGCGTTATCGCCGAAATGGCTGAAGTCAGAGTTACATTTTACGATACTCAAAAAGACATTATTGATAGCTCAAGGGATAGTATGATAAACCTTAAACCTGATGAGACGTGGGACTTTACTATAAGATGCAATGTTGGACGATATGATGAGATAAGAAGCTATGACGTTGAAGTTACATCAGGCACGAGTGCTGGTATGCCATAACTAATTTTTATATTTCCTCTTTAACCACCACCCGGCCGTTCCTAACATTACTGCCAATAAAGCGGTCCCCCCCACGCAAAAGAGCGTGGCATCGAACCAAAAGCCCTGCGGGAAGAGCATTATCAGGTAGTCCGTCGCCGGGTTAAGCTGCCAGAAATCGTTGGCGAAACTTAAAAGATGGAACTGCAGGAAAAACCAGTCGAAATTTAACGCTGCCATGATGCCTACTGCCGCTATAAGTATCAGTGTTAAAGCTCCTCCACCAATCAGCCCCCAGCCAAGTCGCCGTCTATCCCGCCACCAGAAAATACAGACCCCGAGGAAAATCAGGGCAAAGACGCCAGTTCCTATTAGCACTCTATAGACAAGTTGGAAAAGCCCCTTAACGTCTTTAAGATGGTCAACTTCCCGCTCGTTGAAAAGCGTAAAAGGCTGGCCATTTTTAATTACCGTGATGTTGAAAGTATCATCACCAGAGTTCCAGTAGCCAATCAAACCATGGGCTACTTTCTCCAGTTCTATTGGAGTCAGTCCAGTCTCTTTAGATACGTCGTATTTGTTAAAGCCATACTCGTAAAGCCTGGGGATATTAGCTGCTAGGCTGACACTGAAAGTAAAGAGCAACACCGGCAAGCACAAGCTAAAAATCCATTGGGCGATTATCTTAACAGTTCTCATATTTACGATTCTCTTTATGATACTCCAAAAAACCTGTCCTGTGCTATAATAATTTAGACTTTCCTTTGGGGGCATTGTGTTTACCCATCTTCATGTCCACACCGAATATAGCCTGCTTGACGGGATGTGCTCTATCTCCAAACTAGTAGCCCGCGCTAAAGAGCTCGGTATGGATAGCCTAGCGATAACCGACCACGGCGTGATGTACGGCGTCATTGAGTTCTACCAGGCGGCTAAAGAGGCTGGCATCAAACCGATCATTGGTTGCGAAATTTATATCGCAACAGGCAGTCGCTTCAGCAAAAACACTGGCGACAGGAACAACTATCACCTGATTCTCTTGGCTAAAGACCAGACTGGTTATCAGAATCTTATCCAGCTTACTACCAAAGCCCACCTTGAAGGGTATTATTATAAACCCAGGGTAGATAAAGAGTTGCTGGAGCTTCACAAGGACGGCCTGATTGCCCTTAGCGCCTGTAATTCCGGCGAGCTTAGCCAGTTGATTCTGAATGGTCGTTACGAAGATGCAAAACAGGCGGCTCTCTGGTACAAGCGGATTTATGGCGATTTCTTCCTGGAAATTATGCGGCATCCTATTCCGGAACTAGAAACTGTGAATAAATATTTGGTTGAGATGGGTAAAGAACTGGATATACCTATTGTTGCTACTAACGACACTCACTACGTAAAAAAAGAAGATGCTTCCGCCCACGATATTTTGCTCTGTATTGGCACCAATACTACTATCCATGATGAAAAACGCATGAAAATGGCGGGCGACTTTTTTTATCTTAAAAGCCCGGAAGAGATGGCGGAACTTTACAAGGATATTACCCAGGCGATTGAGAATACCGAACGTATCGCGGCAATGTGCAATCTGGAGATGGAGTTCGGAAAGTTTCACCTGCCGGAAATCGGCATCCCTGAAGGTAAAACCGCCGACCAGTTTCTGGCTGACCTGTGTTATGAGAATTTAGAGAAGTATTATCCCAACCCATCGCCGGAAATCAAAAAGCGCCTTGAGTATGAGCTTGATGTCATCAGGCAGACGAAATTCGCCAATTATATTCTGGTGGTCTGGGATATTATTTCTTTCACGAAAAGCCGGAATATCCTCTTCGGAGTGAGGGGCAGCGCCGCTTCGAGCATCGTTCTCCATTGTCTCGGTATAACCCCCCTCGACCCGCTGGAGCACGGCATGATTTTCGAGCGGTTTCTGAATATCGAGCGCAAGGAGATGCCTGATGTCGATATGGACTTTCAGGATGACCGCCGCGATGAAGTGATAGCCTACGTAACCCGGAAATACGGGCAGGACCACGTCGCCCAGATAATTACCTTCGGTACGCTTGGAGCCAGGGCAGCTATCCGCGATGTCGGCAGGGCTCTGGGCATGTCCTATGGCGACGTCGACCGCGTAGCAAGGCTGGTGCCCGGCAATCCGGGCATGACGCTGGCCAGGGCGATGGACGAAAACCATGAGCTAAGGAATATCTATGAGGAAGATGAAATCGTCCGTAATCTGGTCAATACCGCGCGACGCGTCGAAGGAATTTCACGCCATGCCAGCACCCATGCCGCTGGCGTCGTTATCTCTCTGGAACCGTTGACCAAATATGTGCCTCTCCAGAGGTCTACTAGGACGGATAACAGCCAGGAAGCTGTCATGACCCAGTTTTCTATGAATGACATTGCCCTCCTCGGTCTGCTCAAGATGGACTTCCTCGGTCTGGCCAACCTGACTATTCTGGGTAAAGCCAGGGACATCATTAAAGAAAGGCATGGCATTGATATTGATTTATACAACCTGCCTATGGACGATAAAAAGACTTATGATTTGTTAGCGGCGGGGGAAACGGTCGGAGTTTTTCAACTGGAAGGCCCCGGCATGCGGCGTTATATTAAAGAGCTGAAACCATCCGTCTTCAGTGATATCGCTGCCATGGTAGCGCTTTACCGCCCCGGCCCCATGGAACATATCCCCCGTTTTATTGATGCCAAGCATGGCCGCAAGCCGATACAATATCCCCACCCCGCCCTGGAAAACATCCTTCGAGAGACTTACGGCGTCATCGTTTACCAGGAGCAGGTGCTGTTGATAGTCCAGGAGTTTGCTGGATACAGCCTAGGGCAGGCGGATATTTTCCGTAAAGCGATGGGTAAAAAGTTGCTTGAGACGGTTAAGAAAGAAAAGCGGAACTTTTTAAACGGCGCTAAAAAGAAAGGTTTTACTCCTGAGTTGGCAGAAGAAGTCTTTGCGCTTATCGAACCTTTTACAGGCTATGCTTTCAACAGGGCACATGCCTGGTGCTATGCCTTAATTGCATATCAAACAGCCTATCTCAAAGCTAATTACACAGCGGAATATATCAATGCTTTTTTGACTATTCATATCGGTGAACTGGAGAAGACGGCCAGTGCTATCGCCGAATGCCGCCGCTTGGATATTAATGTTTTACCGCCCGATATTAATCGCAGCCAGCTGGATTTTTCCATCGAAAGCAACGAGGATGGTTTTCCTTCTATCCGTTTCGGGCTGGCCGCTATCAAGAACGTCGGTATCAGTGCCATCGAGCCTTTGATTACCGAACGTAATAAAAACGGAATATATAAATCGGTCGAGGAACTTTGCCGCCGCGCTAATCTGCAGGCAATTAATCGGCGTGTTATGGAAAGTTTGATAAAAGCAGGGGCATTCGACTGTTTGGGAGACCGGGGTGCTTTGTTGAATAGCGTTCCCCGTATTTTGTCCCTAGCGCAGCGTGAGCAGCGGCTCCGCGAAACTGGACAGTCCACCATGTTCGACCTTTTTGGCGAAACAACTTCAGTGCCTTTATCTGAACTTGAGCTTACGCCTGCTGAGACCACTGATAGAGAGAAAGCCTTCTGGGAAAAGGAACTGCTGGGCGTCAGTTTCTCAGAAAAACCGTTCAGCCCTGTTTTCAGCCACACTACTCCCGATACCAAATTCTGTGAAGAGATAAGCACTGAACTCGACGGACAAAATATAGTGCTGGCAGGCAGAGTTATCTCGGCACGCTATCTCCTGACCAAGGACGGAAGGTCATTCGCCAGCGCTATTCTCGAGGATTTCAGCGGTCAGGTAGAGGTCATGGTCTGGCCTAAAGTATATAATGGAACAGAAGAGTTCTGGAAGGAAGGCAACGAGCTCGTGATACAAGGCAAGGTCAGGGTACGGGAGGACAGGGCGCAGATAAGCTGTGATAGCGTTCGCCTTTACCAGCCTCCGCGGGAAGGGGAAGAAAGGGCCGCCCGGCAAATAGCTGAAAGACCAAAGGTAGCGATAGAAAAACCTGCCGTACCTGCCGTCAAACATCTATTGATAATCAACCTGCAACAGACTGACGATGCAGAAGGCGATGTTGCTCGCCTTGGGAAAGTCGTGTCCATTTTGAAATCCTATGTCGGTCGAGATGAAGTTCGACTAAATGTTATCAACGGCAGCGGGTCTATTCCGTTAAAGATGCCCGGTCTCCAGACTGGCTATTGTCCCGAACTCCAGAGGCGGCTCCTTGAGTTGGTGGGGGAGGCGGAGCTTAAAGTCGAAAATATATAATTAGATAATAGTCATTTAATAAAAATGATGTAAATGCTAAAATAAATATGTACTTCTATAGGAGACTGCATGAAAGCGAGTTTTAAGCTTTTCCGCATTGCCGGCATAACAATAGGCATTCATTATACATGGATATTTGCTTTTATATTTTTCAGCTGGACACTGGCGGAGGGGTATTTCCCGTTGACCTACGCCGGCTGGAGTACGGCGGTTTACTGGATTATGGGCATTATTGCAGCGCTGCTTATTTTCGTTTCGGTGCTGCTACACGAAATAGCTCATTCACTGGTGGCTAACGCCAGGGGCATTCCGGTGCACAGTATTACGCTTTTTCTCCTGGGCGGCGCTAGCAATATGGAAGAGGAGCCGCAAAAGCCGGCCGCCGAATTTGCTGTGGCCATTGTGGGGCCAGTAACCAGCCTGATAATCGCCGCTATTTTCTGGGGATTTTCCAAAATACCTGCAGATGCGAGTTCCCCGCTGGCAGCCATGTTGAGTTATATGGCTATTATTAACATGTACCTAGGCATCTTTAATCTACTGCCCGGGTTTCCTCTGGACGGTGGACGTGTCCTTAGGTCTATTATCTGGGGTGCTACAGGCAACTTAACCAGAGCGACTGATATCGCCGGGTTAGTCGGGCAGATATTCGGCTGGATATTTATCGGACTGGGTGTTTATCTGATAATCTCCGTCAGTCTATTTACCGGTCTATGGATAGCGTTTATCGGGTGGTTCCTCAATAGCTCTGCCGACGCCAGCCGTAAAGAGATTACATTACGGGAGCGTTTGAGCCATATTAAAGTCAGGGAGCTGATGAATCCTGTTGTTAATACCATATCCCCCGAGACAACAGTAGAACAACTGGTAAGAGATATTTTCCGCAGACAGCAGGGTAGAGCAGTTCCTGTTTGTAAGGATAGTCGATTGATCGGTATTGCCACGATTACCGATATCAGGAAAATATCGCAGGATAAATGGGCGGAAACTCCCGTCAGTAAGATAATGACCAGCGAACCGCTTTATACGGTAACGCCGGAAGATAATTTGAATGTAGCCATGATCATGATTGCTAAAAACGACATCAACCAGGTTCTTATCAATGAAAATGGGAAATGCGGCGGACTTCTCAGCCGTGCCGACATTATCCGTTTTATTCAGATGGATCGCGAGTTGGGCATAAGGTAATTTTCAATAACGGTAATCGTCGCGGTTAAGCCGTTAAGATTTCGTTTCATCCAGCGCTTCGGTGATATCTTTAGCCATTTTCAGGAAAACTTTTCTTAGTCTTTTCATGACCTCTTCGGCAGCTCTTTCGCCAGCAGACCTTGCTTCTTCGGCAGCCTTTCTGGCATCTGCCGCGGCATCCTGGATATCATCCAAAATCAGCGGGAGGGGTTTATTGAAGATCTGGTTCTTTTCAGCGACTTTGTCAGCCATATGCTCTCCTTTATTAGAACGAGTACTATTTTCAGAATTATTATAGCACAAAACGCCCCTCTGGAAATGATAAAGTTTTAATGCTACAATACGGGCGAATAGAAACATACTGACACATGGATGAATCAGGTAAATTATCACCGGATGCCCATGAAGGACACAGGAAAAGACTGCGGGAAAAATTCCTGAAGTCCGGATTAGCTGGCTTTCATGATTACGAGGTCGTGGAATTGCTGTTAAGCTTGGGTACGCCACGTAGAGACTGCAAGCCGGCAGCTAAGGAAGCTATCAAGAGGTTCCGCACACTGCGCGGTGTCCTGGAAGCGCCGCCAGAAGAACTGCAACAAATACCAGGTATCGGCGCTCACAGTGCTTTCGGTATTAAGCTGGTACAGGAAGTCGCCAGGGAGTTTCTGAAGGCAAAAATACTTGATAAGCCTTTTTCCCACTCCTCTCAAGAAGTATTCGATTATCTTTATCACTCCATGCGCGGACTAAAAAAAGAGGTCTTTAAGGTTATCTACTTAAGCAGTCAGAATCAGATTATTGATACTGTTGACCTTTCCGAAGGAACCGTCAACAACGGTTCCGTCTCGCCCCGTGAGGTAATCGAAGGAGCTTTAAAGAATAGCGCTGCCGCCCTGATTTTCGTCCACAATCATCCTTCTGGCGCTATTGAACCGAGCCCCAGCGATAAAAGTCTGACCCGGGAGTTAGTTTATGCCGGGCGAATGATGCGACTGAAAGTGCTCGACCATATCATCATCGGAGAGAATAGGTATTACAGCTTCGCGGGCGAGGGGTTGATTGAACAATACGAGACAGACTTTCTGACCCAGATGTTAAGGGGCGCTGCTGAAGCCAGGAAAAAATTTTATAAGGCTCATCTGGATGGAGATAACATTAAATACTAAGCTGGTTTCTTCTCTAGAGCTAGTAAGTGCTTTTTCATCGCCAAACCTCCACTAAATCCACCTAATTTGCCGTCGCTGTTGAGTACACGATGACATGGAATAATAATCGGCAGTGGATTTTTCCCTAAAGCCTGTCCCACTGCCCGCGCCGCACCCGGTTTACCGATTTTCCGAGCGATCCATTGGTAGCTTCTAGTTTGTCCGAAAGGGATTTGCCTGGCTGCACTCCAGACTTTATGCTGAAAAACTGTAGCCTGGCGTAAATCAAATTTTTCCGGGAAATCTACACGACGGCCTTTGAAATAATCCTGAAATTGCTTTATTAGGTGTTTAAAATACTCTTGAGATAAAGCAGTTTTATTAATATCAATGCCCAATGCTGAAATTGCCTTTTCTCTTGAGGGTTGGGGTAGGGTAGAACGCTTAAGTCCTGCCGTTGAACCCATTAGTCCGACCCAGCCGGCTGCCGTATTAAATATGACATAATATTGATGACGCATTATTTGAATTCCGGCTCAATGAGTCCGTAGTTTCCGTCGTTGCGGCGGTAGAGTAAACGGACTTCACTGGCATTAGCATCGAAGAACAGGAAAAAACTGTGCCCGAGTTCTTCCATCTGTGTAATGGCTTCTTCCAACGTCATCGGCTCGATAATAAAGCGCTTAGTTTTCACCACTTTCCTGGCGCTGTTAGTCGGTTCCATTTGATTGAACTTGCCGCGGGCGAGTGGGTTACCCCTGCCCCGGTCGTATAATTTGCCCTTATGTTTTTCCAACTGCCGTGTTAAGATGGCAGTAACTTTATCACTGGCTTTAAACAGGTCCTCGGCTCTTTCTTCGGCGTGAAATGCTGCCTTGCCAGCGCCGCTGCTGACCGTGGCCCTTATTAAGTAGCGCTGTTCCCGCGCCTTGGTCTGTTCTTCGGATACTTCAACCTTGATATCTGTAATACCGGGCATGTGTTTATTTAGCTTATTAAATTTTCGCTTAATGTAGTTGTTCGTTGTTGCCGTTATTTCCGTATTTGTTCCGGTAATTTGAAGCTCCATCTATTCACGCTCCTGAAAGAATTGTATTTTATTCACTAGTTTAAGTTTCTAGAGCTATTGTCAATCCCCAGACGCTGGCAACGCCGCTGGCTTTTAAAACTTTGGCGCAGGTATTCAGAGTTGCACCGGAGGTAGATACATCATCGATTAAAATAACATGTTTTCCTTTTAATTGTTCATTAGTACACGTAAAAACATCGGCAACGTTCTTGTGCCGTTCGCTGGCGCTAGTTGTCTTAACCTGTGGCAGTGTGTTGACACTTTTTATAAGGCAGTCCTCGACAACTGGCAATCCATTCCTGCGACTTAGCTCAAAGGCTATAAGAGATGATTGGTTGTAGCCGCGTTCGCGCCGGCGTTTCTGGTGTATCGGCACCGGCACTAGCACTTCGCCGGGGATAGGATTTTCTGACAGATAATGATGGAGAAATCCAGCCAACGATGGAGCTATCGCCTTAAGATTACGGTACTTAAGTTCGTGAATAGCCTTACGAATCACTCCGTGAAATAAAAAAGGAGCGCGGATGCCGTCTATAAATACAGTCCCTTCAATACAGCCGGGGCAGGTGTTTTTAACAGTCAACGGGCGTCCGCACTTTACACAGATAGGCGGAGAAATCAGTGGTACTTTTTCATAGCAGGAATCGCAGATATATTTACCTTCCCGGCCACAGCCGATGCACCATATCGGGAAAAACAGATTCAGTGCTACCCTCTTAAGAACTGCTATTTGAGGAAGCACATTTGCCATCCGTAATTATTATTTCGGTAAGATGAATCGTTTGATTACTGTCTGGCGCGGGAATTGTGTAACGTGCCACTCATGATGGGTTCATCTCTATAGACGTCACCATTCCTGATTTTCAGATTAAATCCGCAATCAGGATTGGTGCAAACCCAGGCTTTAAACTGTATGGAAGCTCCCTGACTGCCGAAATCCGATAAAGGAACGAGGTCACCGGTATTGCATTTTTGACATTTTGGAAAATAAAACTGTTCCATGGGGTCCTCCTCCCAACCGTAAATATAGAATTAACTATATTAGTATACCTTTAAATTGTGCTTTTTAGCAAGTGGCTTGGCACGATTATAGATGTATTAAGAAGGGAAGTGCACGATTTAATATCGCTATCACTTCCCCGAATTTATTGTGTATTAGTTATTTATCTATTTAGGTACTAGTATTTTCTGTTGTTATTCTGAAAAATGCTTGGATATACGCTCGATTGACTTGGCTTCATCATCCTGCTTTTGTTCCACTTTACTAATGGCTTCCGTCGTTCTGTTCTGGCTTTCAATCAGACCGGTAACGCTGCTGTTGAGTTTATCGATATTGATACCCAGGTTCTCGATATTCTGGTTGAAAGATTTCATATCCTGGCTCAAGGAGGCTGAATACTGGTTCATGTTTCTAATGTCTTGGCCCAGCGCGGTCAAGCTTAAGGTTAACGACTTAATATCCAGACTTAAGCTTTTAGAGCTATCGCTGAAGATTTTGGTATCCTTTTCCATAGACTCTAAACCTTTTTGAATACCCCTCAAATAATACCAGGCAACCACGCCTATCGCTATTATAACAACCACTCCCAGACCGATTATTCCAGCGGTAACATTTTCGACCGTGAATTCCATAAACGCCTCCTTTTAGGCTTTATCTGTTTACCAGCCAGATATTTTTAACAATATAGTAGCACGGAAGCTGACATAAAATCAATAGAATTCATAATTAAATTATATCTATTCCTTTTGTTCGCCATCGGTGTTAATGAAAATCATCTTTTCCTGCATTTCTTTCGAGACCAGCTTTTTCAGGGACGTTTCAGTGAGCTTTGGTGCGTACTGGCATTGGATAAACAGGAAAGGCCGCCGCACTTTAAGGATACGGAATGGTGCATGGATAAATTTGGCCGGTATCCATATCATCGTGGATTCGGTGATGATGTGACTTTCCATTTCCGGTCCCATGCACATTTCCATATCCGCACCGAGATCCCGGGGATTTGATGGGTCAGTGCCGAGCGCTACCAAAAGCTCTGGATCCTGATGAATATGCGGTCCATGTCCGGCGACTTTAGTGGCTTCTTCACCCATCAGCATTACAGAGAAGTATTTACTGCCTTCGATAATATCATTATCGGTAAAAGCGATCATTGAAGGCATACGCCCAAAGCCTTTTTTACGCTGCGCCTCCGGTAATTCGTGAAGAAAGTATTTACTATATTTCAATCCTGTCATAACTAGTCCTCTTATGATATCTTTATGGGTGGTTGGGATACTATTTCTTACTTTTTACAATTGCTTTAGCCGGGCACCACCATTCGAAGGAAAAACACTCGTCACATTCTGTGCATTTCTTGGGGTTTATCCACGTAGTATAAAGTATTAGTCCGTCATCTTCTTTAACTTTATCAATCACCTCTATGGCTTTTTGCGGGCACTGAGTGACACAAAGACCGCATTTAAGGCATTTTTTCGTATTTATTTTATAAACCACTTTATCCTCCGCAGGTCGCTTGATATTAGAACGCTTTTTATTTTCTACTATCTCCGGATATTTATCATCCGGCCACATCGCCCAGTTCATTCTAGCGCGGGCTTCTTTAGGCAGAATTTGCCGGTAAGACTTTTCTGTGTGCACAGGACCCTGGTTGAATTCCATGAATATCCACGGTCGGTCGCATCTGACAGGCTTCCAGGGTGAATGAATAAAATTAGGGGGTATCCAGATACAGCAGGTGCGGGTGATACGGTGCTCCTCCAATTCCGGTCCGAGGTACATGATCACCTCTGCCCCCAGGTCCATCGGGTTATTGGGGTCGGTACCGATGTGGAACAGCAGTTCGGCGTCTTTATGGATATGCGGCGGATGCCCCGCATACGGGAAATCCCACTCCGGCTGCATGCCAAAGCCCGGCAGTATCCAGTGTATCAGGTAAAAGTTGCTGCCTTTGGCGAGGTTGTTATCCATGTACGCCATGACCGGGCGGCGCTCTTTAGGGAACATCTTAGGGTCGTACTCGAAGATATAGTTATCGTATTTCTTTTTGGCCATTATCAGCCCTCCTTACTTACGCTTGAATTTTAGTTTACATTTAAACGGGATAAATTAGCAAATCTATTGTGTTTGACATTAATTATGGCGATATATAGACTACTTAATAATATCTATGTTGTGTCAATATTTCTAAGGAGGACATATGAAAGCTGCGATCAGTTATGAAATCGGTAAGCCTTTAGTGATAGAAGAAGTGACTCTAGACCCGGTGGGCAAAGGGGAAGTTAAAATACGCATGGCGGCATGCGCTATCTGCCACAGCGATATCCATGCCATGATGGGTGAACATGGTCCTATTGACTTGCCGGCTATCGCGGGACATGAAATATGCGGTTATGTTGAAGAGGTGGGTGAAGGTGTTACCTATGTAAAACCCGGTGATACCGTGATTGCCAGCATCATACCGGAAGGGTGCGGGCAGTGCTACTATTGCCGCATGGGTCTTTCCAGCCAGTGCACCACCAACCGACTTTATCTGCGCGGGAAAGGGAAGTTTACTAATAAGAAAGGCCAGCGCCTGACGCAGTATGCCGGGGCGGTAGCTGGCTTTTGCGAATATGCCGTCATTCCGGAAATTAACTTAGTAAAAATCCCTAAGGACGTGCCTGTGGACAGTGCTTGCCTCCTTGCCTGCGGGGTAATATCGGGTTTTGGGGCGGTATTATACCGAGCTAAGGTTACAGTCAATAGCAGCGTCGCCGTCATAGGCTGCGGGGGCGTAGGGCTTAATGCTATACAGGGTGCGTTGTTTGTTGGGGCTTACCCCATTATCGCCGTGGATGTTCGCGATAAAAAATTGGCAAATGCCAAGGTCTTCGGCGTCACTCATACGGTGAACGCTAAAACGGAAAAAGACCCTATTAAAAAGGTGCATGAGATTACCTACGGGCGGGGGGCGGACTATGTTATTGTGGCGGTGGCAGGTATAGATATATTAAGACAAGCGTTCATGATGTCGGCCAGGGACGGTACGACATGCATTATAGGGCACGGCTGGGGAGAGCAGATGACTGCTTTCACACCATTAGATTTCATGGCGGGCAAAAAGCTGACCGGCAGCGCAATGGGGGCCGTGCGCTTAAGGATAGATATCGCCCGGTTGATTGAGCTTTATAAAGTCGGCCGACTTAAGCTGGATGAGCTTGTTTCCAGTCACTATCCCTTTGAAAAAATCAACGAAGCTATTGAGTCGTCGGAAAAGGGTGACGTGATACGCAACGTGATTATGTTTTAATCTCCTCCTTTCACAAATGAATAACAGAATAGAATGATAGTCTTCGTTTAAGCATGTGTCAAGTGTTTGTAAAATAAGTCTGCGAGCGTGTAGAATGTAAAGTGAAATAGGCTTTTTCTCCACTTAAAAAATTACCTAACATACCAATAAATGCAAAGAAATAATTCCCCTATCAGGAGGACGGTCTTGAACAAGGTAGCGGAAATAACATTGACCTCCGATGCCCCCGGCGTAACGTTATTCATGCTTGGCAATGAGGCTATTGCCCGGGGCGCTATCGAGGCGGGAGTGCAGGTTGTAGCAGCATATCCCGGCACGCCTTCCAGCGAAATCACGGAAACGCTGGTAAATAACTCTAAAAACACCGGCATGTACGCCGAGTGGTCGATTAACGAAAAAGTCGCTCTGGAAGTAGCGATGGCGGGGGCTATCAGCGGACTGCGCTCGCTCTCCATTATGAAGCACGTCGGCGTGAACGTAGCTCATGACGCATTAACATCTGCAAGCTATATGGGCCTGGGGGGACTGGTGCTCATTTCCGCCGATGACCCGGGGCAATGGAGTTCGCAAAACGAGCAGGACAACCGCTATATCGCTAGGCAATGCTATATACCGGTGTTGGAGCCATGCTCCGCACAGGAAGCCAAGGATATGATGGTGGACGCCTACCGTCTTTCTGAAGAGTTCGGCCAGATGTTCATGTTACGCTCGGTTACCCGCATCGGCCATGCCCGCAGCGATGTCGTTCTGGGAGGAATTGAGGGGAAAAAAAGACAGGGCAGGTTCGTAAAAAATCCGCAAAAACTGGTCTGTTTGCCTGCCAACTTTCGCATCAACCGGCGGCAGGTAATTCAAAGGATGGCTAAAATCAGGGCAGTGGTTGATAGTCTTCCTTTTAACCACCTTACCATTAAGAAAGGCGCAAAACTCGGCGTTATTGCCTGCGGCATCTCTTACGGTTATGCTCTAGAAGCCATTAAATGGCTGGGAATGGATGATAAGGTGTCTATTCTGAAAATCGGCACGCCTTACCCGCTGCCAGAAAAACTTACCCAGCAGTTCCTGAAATCGGTGCCGGAGGTTATGGTAGTCGAAGAGCTTGAGCCTTTCGTCGAGGACGGGGTTAGAGTAATTGCCCAACAGTCGGGTATCACCGTTAAAATCCACGGTAAAGATGTCATTCCGCTGGCAGGCGAGTTGTCCACGCGTTACGTTGCTGAAGCTTTAAGCAAACTGACCGGCGCCAAGCCTCCCGTCGATTTTGCGGAAATCGATAAACTAAGAGAAGAAACCAATGCCCTTTTACCAATCCGTCCGCCGACCATGTGCGCCGGCTGCCCGCACCGTGCCTCCTTATATGCCATAAATATCGCCTGCCGCCGCTACCAGCAAGAGACTGGTAAAGAGCCGGTAAAAACCAGCGATATCGGCTGTTATGCCCTTGGTGCTAACACGCCCCTTAATGCCGATGATGTGGCTATCTGTATGGGCGGCGCTTTCGGTATTGCCAACGGACTGGCTCATGTTATCGATACTCCGATAGTTGCCCATCTGGGCGATTCCACCTTTTTTCATTCCGGCATCCCGCCGATGATTAACGCTGTATATAATAAAGCTAATATCACCATGGTGGTGCTCGATAACTCGACCACAGGCATGACCGGCTTTCAGCCCCACCCAGGCTCTACTGGCGACCCGTCTCTCGACATTAAGATTGAAGATATCGCTAAAGCCAGCGGCGTTAAATTCGTCGAGGTTGTCGACGCCTTTGACCTGCCGAAGCTAATCGACGTTTTAGAAAAAGCTATCAAATTTGAAGGACCATCGGTCATTGTTGCGCGCCGTCTCTGCAATATCCTCGACCAGCGCGAGAAACGTAAAGCAGGTGAAAAGACTGTTCCTTATGTCGTCGATACAGAAAAATGTCTCGCCGGCTCTCCTCCTTACTGCCAGGCGACCTGCCCTCTGCATATTGATATCCGCGGCTATATTGCCTTGATTAAAGAGGGGAAATTTGATGAAGCGCTGGCTTTAATAAAAAAGACCCTCCCTTTCCCTTCGATTATCGGCAGGATTTGCACACGACCATGTGAGGCTAAGTGTAAGCGAGACGAGGTTGAAGAGCCTATCGCCATTAACGCCCTCAAGCGAGCGGCGACAGAATTTGGTAAATACACTGAAGATTTATCTATAGCGGCGGAAAAGAAACAGAAGGTGGCTATCATCGGCGGCGGACCAGCTGGCCTGATGGCGGCTTATGACTTGCGTAAGATGGGTTACAGAGTCACCATTTTTGAAGCACTCTCGAAGCTGGGCGGCATGATGGCGGTAGGTATACCGGAGTTCCGCCTCCCCCGCGATATCCTCGGTAAAGAGACGGATATCATCAAGAAGCTTGGCGTGGAAGTAAAGCTGAACACCAGGGTCGGTGAGGACGTTAAAATAGAGCACTTAAAGAAGGACTATGACGTTATATTTATTGCCGCTGGCGCTCATAAGGGCAAAAGTCTCGGAATTGAAAACGAGCATGCCGTAGGTGTTATCGATGGCGTAGAATTCCTGAATAAAGTAAATGCTGGAGAAAAAATTAAGCCAGAAGATAAGGTAGTAATAGTGGGCGCAGGCAATGTGGCGATAGACTGCGCCCGCACCTGTGTCCGACTTGGTTTTAAGGACGTGAATATCGTCTACCGGCGTTCCCGCGCTGAAATGACGGCTATCGCCGAAGAAGTTACGGAAGCCGAGCATGAAGGGGTGAAACTAACGCTTTTAACTGGTCCGAATAAAGTTGTGGTTAAGAATAGCAAAGTAGCGGGATTGGAATGCATTAAAATGAAACTCGGTGAACCCGATGCCAGCGGCAGGCCCCGTCCGGTGCCGATAGCTGGCTCGGAGTTCGTTATTACGACCAGTCTTATCATCGCTGCGGTAGGGGAGGAGCCAGACTTGTCTTTTATGACCGGCAATATCGCTAAAGCGGTTTCCGGTGGGTATATTAAAGCCGACCCCGTTACGCTGGAGACAAATATCAAAGGCATTTTCGCAGGCGGTGACGTCGTTACCGGCGCGGCTACGGTTGTCCAGGCAATGGCGGCGGGTAGAAAAGCCGCCAAATCTATAGATAAATACTTTAAAGGCGAGCCTCTTAACGTTGGCCGTGAAGGTGAGGCCATCTTCGAAAGCAACCTGATTGTGGATACCTGGGGCATCGGTAAAGAGCCTCGCTCCGTCATGCCGCTGCTTTCGGTCGATAGGCGTAAGGGCAACTTTAAGGAGGTCGAGAGGGGATTAAGCAGGGAGGCTGCTATCCGTGAAGCCAAGCGATGCCTTTCCTGTGACTGCAAGATATGTATCAATCTGTTGGGCTGTCCTGCCTTAATCACGGATAAAGGCAAGGTAGCAGTCGACGCTTCCGGGTGTCCGGGCTGCGGAGTCTGCGCTATAGTCTGCCCGCACGACGCCATAAAGGCAGGTGAATGAATATGGTTAAGAAAAATGAGATTAACATAATAATATGCGGGGTCGGCGGACAGGGCGTAGTCTTGGTATCAGAGTTACTGGGAAGTGCTGCTGTAAAAGGAGGCGTGGCAGTCAAAGGCTCCGAGGTGCTGGGCATGGCGCAAAGGGGCGGTTCCGTCTTTAGCAACCTAAGACTTGGCGGCGACGTTATCGCTCCGATGACACCGGAAGGTAAGTGCGATGTCCTTATAGCTGTCGAGCCTTCGGAGGCTTTAAGGAATATTCATTACCTGGCGAAAAATAGCGTTGTCGTCCTCAATACCACGACCGTTATGCCCTATACTGTCTATCTCGGCCAGAGCGGCTATCCCACGAAAGACCAGATAGTAGAAAAGCTGCGCAAAGTCACCGACCGCATTATTACACTGGATGCCAGTGGACTGGCTAAAGAGGCGGGCAGCCTGCAGGCGGCTAACGTGGTAATGCTAGGGGCTTTATTCGGCACTGAACTTATGCCTGTTAAAGATGAGACCGCTAAAGAAGCTATCCTCGCCCGATTTAAAGACAAGGTGGGTGAGATAAACATTAAAGCCTTCGACCTTGGCTATGACCATGTGAAGAAAGCGCTGGCTGGGGCAGCAACTTAACTAACCACGGTAATTCTGGTAATAATCAGTTTTAGCTTTAGGTGTAGACGTAGAGGGAGCTAATTTCTCAATTTTCGGCAGGTTTACTCCCTGTTTCACCAGGTTATCACGTAACGCTTTGTAGTCCACTTTCCGTGGCTCTATACCCGCCTTGATAGCTAAAGCCGCCGCCGTGCCCGCCGCCTGACCGTAAGCGATACAGTGCGGGATGATGTTGAAGGTCTCGTTTATCGTATCTGCCGAGGAGAATGCCCGTCCCGCTACCAATAACCCATCTACCCGTTTGGGCACGAGGCAGCGATAAGGCACACACAGTGTGGGGTGTTTATTGGAAATCTCGCCGTAATCGTTATTGGCAAGTACGGCAATTGTGTCTTCGAAAACCTCATCCGTTTCTAAGTCTTTCTCTGATAATGTATATTCCCCGATGATTCTACGGCCACCCTGAGTGCCAAGCTGGGGGGCAGTGAGCATAATAAAAGCTTTCTCGAAGCCTGGGACGTATTTTTTCATAAAGTCATAAGTAATCAAAGCCCGTTTTCTCGCCTGTATGTCTATCTTCGTTAATTGTTCCACATCCATAGCGTCGGTGCGCTGGGGCTGGCGCTGCATGCAGTGGTACCACACTGTATTCGGCTGGTTTTTCAGGATACCTTTAAAGAAATAAGGATAGCCGCCCAGCTTTCCCAGCTCCTGCATTAATTCCTTATATTTTTCCGGCTGCGACGTTTTAAATTTATCAAACTTTCTTAAGTTCACATTGGTCATCCACCAGATTAAAGCCAGCCATGCGGTTCGCCTGTTGTTATCGCATTCATTATCGAATTCCGCACCTGCCGCTACGAACATATCCCCATCGCCGGTACCATCGATAACGACCTTGCCCAGAATAGCCTGTCTCCCCGACTTACTCTCGAAGAAGACCCCTCTGACGACGTTATTTTCCATGATTACCTGCGTGCCCCAGGAGTGCAGTAAAAGCTCTACCCCAGCCCCCAGCACCATGTCGTTTAACTCATCTTTGAGTATTTCGGGGTCGACCACGGCGGAATAAAGCACCCTCTGCACTCCATTAAGGTCTTTTCGTACGTAGAACCAACCCAGGTTGGCATCGAGGTAATAATCTACCGCTTTTTTCTCGGAGGAGCCGCGGTCTTTCTTTTTAGTGTAAGAAGTGCCTCCCCGTTTATCCAGCCGGTTTATCAACTCCATAGTCAGTCCGTAAATATGCTGTTTGCCGTGTATATCGCTAAGGTTGGGAATAATGTTTACTAGACCGCCTGTCGCCATACCACCGAGGTGTCCGTATCTTTCGATAAGTACCGTTTTAGCACCGTTCCTGGCTGCGGCAATTGCCGCGGAAACTCCTCCTGGCCCACCTCCCACCACTACCACATCCGCTTCACGCCATACTTTAATATCACGGGCTGGTTCTTTTATCGTTTTAATTACGGGCATTTTTGACCTCCAGAAACCAAGGGGGTAGTTTTTTCTACCCCCGATTATCGATTTCTTATTTGGTTGGTTCTCCTTAGATTTAATGCGGCGGCGTAAAAGCAGGTCCGACCAACGCTGGGCCGGTGTATTTGTAGTCAACCTTTTTTGTAACGTCCGGCAGCGGCACGCCCTGTTTGGCGAGTTGTTTTTGTAATGCCTTGATGTCGACCTTCTTTACGCTGACGCCGGCTCTCAACGCCAAAGCAGAAGCGGTGCCGGCAGCCTCGCCGAAGGCAATGCAGTGTGGGATGAGGTTAAAGTAATCCTGGACGTGCATGTCTGAAGAAAAAGCGCGGCAGGCAACGAGGAAGTTATCCACATTCTTGGGCAGCAGGCAGCGGTATGGAATATACGTATTAGGATGGTCGAGCGAAGCCTGCCCGCGGTCGAGGTCGGGGAAAATAGCAATGGTATCGATGAACGGCTGGTTATTAGAAAGGTCTTTTTCCGTGAGCTGGTACTCGCCAATCATACGGCGACTGCTTCGCGTTCCGAGTTGTGGCCCGGTAAGAACGAGGAAAGCTTTCTCAAAACCAGGCATATTTTTCCTGTAGAATTCTAGGGTTTTTACCGCCACCTTACGGCCGGTAAATTCAACACGGGTAAGTTCTTCAACGTCGACCTGGCTCTTATTGGGGTACCGGTTATGGAACCATACAACGTTTTCCTGATCGGGGAGGTTGCTGGGCATACCTCCTGCCTGTCCGCCGTATTCCATGGCTTTACGCATTAACTCCATAGATTCCTTGGGATTGTTCCGGCGGAAATCCATATACTTTTTTAAATCAACTCCGTCAATCCAGAAACAAAGCGCCAGATTGGCGATGCGGAAGTGCGGGGGGATATTGTCTTCAAACTCGATGTTGGCGTAAGGGAACAGGTCGCCGTCGCCGGTGGAATCGATGATAATTTTTCCCAGAATAGCCTGACGACCGGACTTGCTTTCGATTATCACGCCCTTGCAATGATTCCCTTCCATGATAGGCTCGGTGCCCCAGGCATGGCAGTAGACCTTGACTTTGGCTTCTTCCATCATTTCATTGAGGATAAACTTGGAAATTTCAGCGTCGATGGTAGCGGCATAAACTACCCGGTCAAGGCGCGTATAAAAAAAGCTTCGCTCAAAATAGTATCTGACAAGCTCCTTATCGAGAGAGCCCCAGTGTTCTTTCTTGGGCATATCCACGGCATTGCGGGCGGCAAGACGGTCGATCCACTCCTGGGTGATGCCGGCGATTTGCTGTTTGCCGGTATAGTCACATAGCTGGGGGATAAAAGTAACCAATCCGCCCGTACCCATACCGCCGAGATAGCCATAACGTTCGATAAGCACAGTATCAGCGCCGTTCCTGGCTGCTGAAACGGCCGCGCCAATACCGCCGGGTCCGCCGCCCACTACAACGACATCCGCCTGGCGGATGACTTTCGTGTCCCTGGCTTTTTCCCGAATGTAATTGCTGTTCCTAGCCATAGCTTTGCCTCCTGAATAAAATGGTTAGTATAAAAGACTTCACTTTTCAAAGCATAAATTAAGATTTGCTATCATGTCAAATCGTCAATCAGCATCCGTCAGCTTTGTCGCCATTTTTAAGATATTTATCAATAGCTTTATAATCCTCACTAGCAGGGAAATGCCAAAACAGACAGCTAAAAATACAAGGAATATTGTTACGCCTGCCGTCACACCACTGGCTACTGTGCTATTGGGTATCATATCGAAGGTGAATGGGAAAACTACCAGCAAAGTTATCGTAGAAGCGAGGTTGAATCCGTTTATAATGACATGAATCGATTCACGGACGATTTTATTATCCATAATGATTAGAATTATATATCCTGCAATAGTTATCGCGAGCGTCGCATTTAGTATAGGCAGCCACAGACTGATATCGCCGGTAAAAAACGACTCCCAGTGCCACGTTTTATCTGCTGAATTATACGTGTAATAGGCTATATATTGATACAGAGAATTAAAGACCACTAGTAATATAATGCTCCAGGCAATTACGAAGGCTGATAATGTGATTCTTCCTGCTTTTCTTTCTTTGAAAGATATCCGTTCCCGTTTTTCAATTTTTTCTTCGATATCCGTAGCCTTAGGTGGTGGAGGAGGTGGGGTCACATAAGCTTCTCCGGTCGCCGAAGGTGGTGGCGGCGGTGGTGTCGACGTCCGTGGAAATTCCGGTATATTAAATGTTATACCCAGCATCATCTCGGCAATATCGCCTGCCACTGGCAGTTTATAACGCTCACCATTGTAGGCTTTGCTCATCAATAATACCCACAAGATAATGCCCACAATCCATATAACGACGGTGAAGAATATGCCAAAAAATGGTATCCAGTGAAGTATGGCTAACGCTATGCCAAGCCCCCCGAAGACTACTATCGATTGTGCGGCATGGAAGCGAATCCACCTGTTTCTCTGCTCCAGGATGAAGAAAATAATGCCGGTAACCCATATCCCCAGATAGCACAATACGCCGGTGATATTCGGCGATAGGTTTATGGTAGCCTCCGGCGTAGCTTTACGTCGTTCCTTTTCCTGCCGTTCTTCGGCTTCAATTCTGGCCTTTTCTTCCTCATAAATCCTTCTTCTTTCTTCAGGAGAGAGTTTCATATACATTACCTCCGCAGCGAGCAAAAGCAATTTCAATAATTATACATCAAGTCAAATTATTCGTAAATTTATAGGTAATATTAGTTATGTAGATAGGTTAAGGTAATCCGTAGACACCGGTGTTACTATCCATAAAAAAGGACAAGTGTGGTGGGAAAAAGGTGAGAAGCCCGTATATCAAAGCAAGTACTATGATAAAAACCGGAAGTAACAGGTTAAACCATCGCGATAGAGGCTTCATCTTAAATATTCCGTAACTGATAAATTGCCCGCCGGCAACGGCAATAAAGAATGTAAGTATGTCCACTGCCACAATACTCTCTCCCGTAAATGATGTGTAGCTGTAAAATATAACGATGATAATTAGAGGCATAATATAGAGCGCGATTGCCTCGGCGAGAAAGAAGTTATTAGTGATGGCTTTTAGCCACTTATAGGAAAAAGCCGCGTATAGAATCGTTGGCCAGAAGGTTGGCTTCAAGTGTTCAAAGACGCTTTCATTTACGGGGGTGAAAAATCCAACCGCAGCTATGTTGCCTGTCCAACCAAAGACGAAATGGAATAAAGAACCTAGCACAGAAATAGCCGCAATACCGATGAGTTCCCATTTAAGAATTGTGTTTTTCATGTCGAGGTGGTGATAATAATATTCTCGGAATAGGCGTTTTGTCAAGTAGCTTTTAAACTGTTATGATATTTATATCATATTGACACTAATGACAATGCCTGACTACAATTAAATGATATTTGACTCAACCCATCGAAAGGAGATTGTTATGATTAGCGGCTACATGGGGAAGATATTATGGGTAAATCTTTCTACGGGAGAGATAAAAGTTGAGACGCCCGACGATAGCCTTTATAAAGACTATATCGGCGGCTATGGCATAGGGGTAAAGATGCTTTACGACCGAATGAAACCGGGAGCCGACCCTCTGGGGCCGGAGAATATCCTGGGGCTGATTACGGGACCTCTTACCGGTACGCCGATTCCCGCTGGAGCTCGCTATGCTGCTGTAGGTAAATCACCTCTTACTGGGGGGTGGGGTGATGCTAACTCGGGTGGCTATTTCGGCCCCTATCTCAAGTTCTCCGGTTATGATGGAGTATTTTTTACCGGGATATCGAAGAAGCCGGTTTATCTCCTTATCGATGAAGGCAAAGCAGAATTGAAAGATGCCAGCCATCTCTGGGGAAAAAGCGCTTATGAAACCAAAGAGACTTTGGAAGCTCAATACGGCAAGCAGAGTCGTGTTGTTTGTATCGGGCCAGCCGGTGAAAAGAAGTCTCTTATTGCCTCAATAATGACTGATAAAGGTTCGGCGGCTGGCCGCTCCGGGCTGGGAGCGGTGATGGGTTCCAAGAAACTTAAAGCAGTGGTAGCCAGAGGAACAATGCCGGTCAACGTGGCGGATAAAGCCGCTGCTGAAAGGTTGAGGAAAGAGCATATTCAATCTCTAAAGATGCCTGGTTTTGGGGGCATTGATAGTCTTCACAGGTTTGGTACTTCTGCTATGACCGACCAGTCTGCCCACAGTGGCGATACCCCGGTAAGGAACTGGGGAGGCGTAGGCGTCAAAGATTTACCGGATGTGACGGGACTCAAGGCGGAAGTGCTGGAGACCTATGTAAAAAAGCTAGGTGGTTGCTGGCATTGTCCGGTTGCCTGTAAGGCTGTCCTCAAAGAGGGAACGGGTGAGTATAAGTACCCGGAAGGTATCCGGCGGCCGGAATATGAGACCCAGGGCAGCTTCGGAGCGTTATGCGGCAACAGTGATACTGAATCTATCAATATGATCAATTATATCTGCAACGGTTATGGTCTGGACACTATATCTGCCGGGACGGTTATGGCTTTCGCAATAGAGTGCTATGAAAACGGCATCATCAATAAAAAAGATACCGGAGGTATTGAGCTAAAGTGGGGCAACCATAAAGCTCTCGTAGCCATGACCGAGAAAATGGCTAAAAGAGAGGGCATCGGCGATAAACTTGCTGATGGTGTGAAAGTGGCGGCACAGAAAATAGGCAAGGGTGCAGAGAAGTATGCCGTCCACGTTGGCGGTCAGGAAGTCGGTATGCACGACCCTAAACTGGCTTTTATGGGCGAATTTGCTGCCGCCCGCTACCAGATGGATGCTACACCGGGCCGTCATACCCAGGGCTTTGGACCCGGCAGCTTTTCCGGACATATAGTTAATGCCAGCGGTTTATGCATGATCGGCTTCGGTTTTGGAGGAGGACCGCAGAAGCTTACGGATTTTTACAATGCGGTTACTGGTCTAAACTTTTCAATTGCCGATATTCTTAAAGCAGGGGAGAGGATTGCGGTTTTGAGACATCTCTTTAACCTGCGGGAAGGTATTTGCGAATTGGACTGGAAGCCACATCCCAGGATAATCGGCGACCCGCCGCAAAAAGAAGGCCCGCTGGCCGGCGTAACCGCTGATATTGAGCACCAGATTTACTGGTGTCTAGGCGCCCTGGACTGGAATAAAAATTCCACTAAACCAAGTAAACAAAAATTGATTGAACTTGGCTTAAAAGATATTGCGGAAGAACTGTGGCCGCCGCAAAAAATGCCCTTCGGTCCGCCTCAATAATGAAATAAATAAATGCGCACTTGAAACAGGCTGAATTGGTATTGTAGAAGTTAGATGCGCTGGATTCGAGTAAGGCGGGATAGCGTTAGGGCGTTAGATTCAATTCAGAATCAAGGTAAGGTCTCTTACTTTGTACCAGCTTGGTGGGAGCATTTTTGTGTTTAAGTCCACTGAACAAACTCTGATAAATGACGGATAGTCCGGATTTTATCGGGCGGGATATTTTACTATTTCGTGATAAACTAAAAAAGAAGAAAGCAAGCAAAATAGCCCCGATAACCTCTGGAATATACTCTGATGGTTTAGTTATTAAATCAAGAAATAAGTTTTCAATCCAGGGACCGATACTGATATCGGTGTGTTGGAAGCCCCAACCAAATAGTGGCCAGAGGAAGGTTATTTTGTTTAACCACATTGAATCGAGTAACACATGAGTGACGCAGCCCAGAGCAAAGAAGAAAAGTCCCGGGCTTTTCCGGATGCGAAATAGGCAGATTCCGGCAGCCAATATCAATACCGTGAAAAGCAAAGTGTGGCAGAAGGCTCTGCCACTAACCTGAAATATTACACCAAGTGGTTTATCGACGATATCAGGGAAGATTGAACCCAGTAGCAAGAAACGGTAGTCAAGCCATCCAGCGGTGGCAACTGGCTTGGAGTCGGCTTCCATAGTATGGTCGCCGAGACTCCCAGAGGCGATATAATCCGGCTTTAGTCCTGATATTTTACGTTTGATACCACTGTATGCTTTCTGTAAAACCCAGGCTGAACCCAGCGTAATGCCAATATGAGCGACAAGCTGCATTATTATTCCTTCTGGATTTAAATCTACCGTAGCCATGAATAGGTACATAGAAAGATGCCTTTCATTTGAGATAGGTGTTAATACTGAATTTATAGACTAAGTGGGGGAATTTACTATTTTTAATGGCGGAAATGAGGCTGGTGAGCCGCGGAGGACTCGAACTTCCAACCGGATGATTAAAAGTTTGCTAGGAGAAAAGCAACCAGTCGCTTGCTTGACCGACCGCTTGCCTCCTTTCTTTGTTTATATTATAGGAAAGGATAGGGCGGAAGTAAACCTCAATTTTAGACGTTGTACACTTCGATGGAATGGTGAGCATCTTACACAAGTATTTTATATTGAGAGGTAACAATGCAAGCATTTGTGCAGTATTAGCTGATGTTAGGTTGGCGTTTGTGTATTCAGGAGACCTCAAGCCTCTGGCCGGTAAACCTTTTATCCTTGGGCCACTTCGGCAAGCTGGCTAATGAATTATTAACCCGTCTCCACCAGAAACAAAGATAGCCCCCAACTATAGAAGAAGGGGGCTTTTTGGTTTTGAATCTACCTGATAATTTTAAAGGATGCAACTATAAAATCAAAATCTGCTTTTACTTGCTCCTTTAGTTCCTGGATGCATTTAGCTATAATTTCCCAGGTCAGACCGTTGTAGTCGAAGTATACAGCGCAAACATACTCAAGATTTTTTCCGTCTTCTCTAGGAATGGGCATAAGCATGTCAACAAGGTACTCTATCAATTCACCCTGTACACCGGATACAGTGAAAGGTGAACGCGACAATAATTTAAAGTTATCCCACTTCGCTTCGCTTGCTAAAACATCTTCTATTTTATCTGCTGCTGAATATGATTCACCGAAAGCTTTTTTATAATTTGCTATTCCAACATCTATAAATGACCCCCTGCGTTTTCCCGACATAGTCTGGATTTGACCTTTATCTGGGTCGAACACTTCAGCTTCCTGTATTATTACTGGACCTAATAAAAGCAATTGTGTATATGGAACGTGAAATTCAAGATCGTCCAAGAATTCTTTTTCATAGGTTGTAGGGTACGTCAGGGAATAACTACATAACTCGTTTTCTACAATAATACTTTCATATCCGTTGTTTGAGGAATTACAGCCAATAAATGACAGCATACATATAAAACATACAAATATCAATGAATAGTGTCCAAATATTCTTTTCATACGTATCAATCTAAAACATTTTATAATAACTAATTATCTATGAATTGATAGTCTCTTGTATTTTTTCTATTACTTCATGATTTGTCAAGGGGTCATTATGATAATTGTGGAACCAAGTGAATGGGTTCCACCATGTTACAGAACTATATGACCACGAGTAGGGGCCCCATCCAGGCATAGGACATGTAGAATGTGCTAGGCTTGCTTCATTCCAAACATCAAGTAGTTTAGTATACAAACCTGCATTCGCTAAATATTGCGGTAAATTATTATATCTATCAACATCCCATCCGCCAATAATCCAATCCGAATCAGCACCCATAACAGTAGGGGCTTCAATCAAGATAGCGGCTTCAAGTTCAGTCCCTACGTCCTTTTCTCCTATGTAACCACCATTTTCCGCAATTTTATCAAGCACGGTAATAATTGCGGCTGCTCCTTCGCTGTGTCCGATGAGTTTAATGTCTGTTAAATCCTCATAATAAAGTATCATAGACAATTCTACTACTTGGTCTTGTATTTCCCATCCACCCAATCCAAGAAATCCACCACCCTGATAAACTGACCCTGGTTTTTCATACACATATAAAACTCGCTCGTCTTCTGGAATATTTAAGGCTTCTCTCATAGTATTCCAGTCTTCAGGTTTCCCCCCGCTTCCACATACAAATATATAGTCTCTTCCACTGGGGTCTATACAGCTCAAAGGATTGTTTATACAATATGAATATCTGTTAAGATTTTGGGGGTTAGCCGGGCTTTGAACTATGGTATCCGCGCTGATAAACCTCCCAATCGTGGCATTGTAGTATCTGGCATTATAGTAGTAAAGTCCCGTCTCGTCAAGCCTTTGGCCGGTAAATTTTTTATCGGTTGGCACAGAGCCCGCTAATGTTTCCCCGAAGGGGAGGTACTTCATCGTCTCGCCTATTTGCGTTCCTATGCTATCCGTCATCAGGGAGGTGCCCGTCAGGTGGTCCTGGTGGACGTATCTTAAGATTTCGTTTTCTTTAATGGCTACCAGCCTTCCGCCGAGGTAATAGCTGGTGGTGACATTGCCGGTGGTGAGGTTCTTCTCGTAGTAGCGGTTAACGTAAATAGTAACCTCGCCGTTTTCTATCTTCTTAACGCGGTTGCCGTCGCCATCATAGAAGAATTGAGCGATGGTGGTGCCGTTTTGCGATACGGCGATAAGGCGGTTTTCTGCGTCCCAGTCTAAAATCTGGTTATTGCGGGTAATCATGTTGCCGTTGGCGTCGTAAGCATAGGTCATCGCGCCGACTGATGTTACCGCGTGGGGCTTCGTCCCGTACGTATAGCTAACACAGTTGCGGCTCATAATGTTGCCGATCTCATTGTAGGTATAGTTACACTGAGAGAAGGGGATATACTACCTCATAGGGAAAAGTCAAGCCGGATGATTAAGCCTCGTCTCGATTTTTCGAAGAACGGAGGTGAACCACCCGGCTTGTTTTATCCATCCAGATTTAGTTTATTTGTCCAGCCAATCCATATAATTATGCCAGACCATGAAGTGATCCTGGTATCGGTTTGTCCTTACATAGTCCCTGACGATATAAAGGTTCAGCGAATCCATGAGCGGGATAAGGTATGCCCCTTCGCTGACCATGGTCATCATGTCCTTGGTAGCCGCACGCATAGCATCAATGGTGGGTGCCAGGCGTACTTTCTCTACCAGTGCCCGGTATCCATCCGGCCATGCGAGGCTGGGGTAGGGGAAAATGGGCTGTGGGCCAAAATGAACAAACCAACCGATGGCGAACTCTGGGTCAACCGGAACCATCCACAACAGTAAGCCGCCATTCCAGCCGCCCTGGTATATCGCCCCGATAAACCTGCCTGGGTCAGCCACATCTACCTCAGCCTGGATGCCGACATCTGCGAGATACCCTTGTATCGCCGTCGCTAGATCCTGCTGAGCACCCTGCATTACAAGGATTGTAGTTGAGAAGCCATCGGCAAGGTTGGCTTCTGCCAGCAGGTCTCTCGCCTTCTGAGGGTCGAATTCCCGTACTTGGAAATCCGGGTTATAGCCTTGGCTCGTTTCCGGGCCACCGGCCTGTTTTACGGCTTTCAATATACCATATCCCAGTCCTACCGCTAGCGCATCCCTATCAATGGCGTACTCCAATGCCTCACGAACTCTCTGGTCCTTGAAATACGAGCCTTCGGATACGTTATCCGGGATGAGTTCAGAATAGAAACCGCCGATTCCGATGATTAGCTTGAAACCCGCCATCTTTTCTAGGTCGGTCGCTTCTTTCAACGGGGGACCGCCCCAGGCGTCCGCTTCTCCGGCCTGCATCTTGGCCGAGGCGATGGTTGCATCGGCGACGAAGATGAACTCAATAGCATCAAGGTAAGGATATTGTGGGCCGCGCCAGTAGTTATCGTTCCTCACTATCTTCAAAGAGACATCCTGTGTCCAGCTGTCAAATTTAAACGGGCCGGTGCTGACAAAATGGGAGGTAGCCCAATCAATACCGCCATTATCTTTACCGCCGTTCTCTTCGAAGGCTGTGGGTGAGAACATGGTTAGGAGGTTATAGCCATATGAGTGTAGCATAATTTGCGGGGTCAATAAAGCATTGAGATTATAACGAAAGGTGTATTCATCGACAACTTCGATAGAGTCTACGTACTGGCTATTAGAGAGTCTTTTGCTATCGATCAAGTTCTGTACATTCCATCTCACTGCCTCAGCATTGAAAGGAGTTCCGTCATGGAACGTGACACCCTCTTCTAAATAGAAGGTGAGGGTCTTGTTGACTTCATCGATTTTCCAGGACTTGGCCAGTTCGGGCTTAAAATCTCCTGAGCCGGAATAGTACACGAGTGTCTCCGCATAGGCTTTGGCTATGGTTTCGTCGGTCATGCTCTGGTTAGGGATATAGCTCAAGTTGCTTACTCCGGTTTGCCAGAGCACTCTCAAGGTACCTCCACGTTTCTGAACTTGGGTTGTGGTCGGTATAGTCGTAGCGGCTTCTTCGCCACCGCAACTGCTAAACAGCAAACCGCTGATGATAACGATTGTCAGCGTTAGTATAAGTAATTTCTTCATTATCCTTTTTTACGACCTCCTTCTTTAATGTTAAGGTCAACACCTGTTTTCGATGGTATTTTAATCATTCCATTTTCGCCTCCCTCCTAACTCTTTGAGTTAATGATTTTCGGCGGTAACACTTTTGTTTTATTCTGTTTTGTTTTATCAACTTATTATTAGTAATTAATAATGTTTTGTCAATAGACAATGATATTCATTTTATACGAATTTAGTCATTGAAAACATAACTTTCAGATTTCAGGTTGACAAGCAAAATTTGTTAAAGTAATATGTAGTAACTTTAAATATGCCTGTAACCGCTCGGGGAACCGCCCAGTAAATGAGCCGAGTATTCCATGGCTTGGTTATGATGACTCCCGTGAAGTAAATACCAGGGGAGGGACAAGACGTAAAGTAAGTCTGCGGGCAGATACAGCACGACTTTCCGAGGTAGGAAATGACGGCATATATTATCCGGCGATTAGTATGGGCGCTGGTTATTCTTATATTATTGACCTTGGTTGTTTTTTTTGCGATGCGGCTCCTACCTGGTGACCCGCTGCAAATCTATGTTGCCCAGAGTCAGATATCGAATATAGGACCTGAAGCGCTTGAACAACTACGGATAGAGCATGGACTGGATAAGCCAATCCTAGTGCAATATTTTACATGGATAGGCAATATTTTACGGGGCGACCTGGGGAGGTCGGTTTTTCTAAATGATTCCGTTGGGTCGTTGATAGCCAGGCGTCTTCCTATAACAGCCCATATCGGCGTACTGGCGTTTATTATCGCTACCATTCTGGGGACTTTATCAGGTCTTCTGGCGGGGTTAAGACGGGGCAAGTTAGCCGATCAGATTGTAACACCATTGGCTTATGTGGGAATAACATTACCCGTCTTCTGGTTGGGCATAATACTCGTATATATTTTCGGCCTCCATTTGAAATGGTTGCCAATCGGCGGGTATACTTCACCATTCGAGGATTTCTGGCTGAATACCCGGCAACTGGTTATGCCTGTCGCTTGCGAGTGTCTCCTTGGATTAGCCTCGATGTCGCGGCAAATGCGGTCGAGCGTGCTTGAAGTCGCTCAACAGGACTATATTCGCACCGCCTGGTCGAAAGGTTTGCGGGAGCGCGCTATCGTATTCAAGCATATGCTTAAAAACTGCCTCATCCCGGTTGTTACACTAATGGGATTTGCCGTCAGTATGATTTTTGGCGGTTCGGTACTTGTCGAGACCGTTTTTAATATTCCGGGCATGGGCAGGTTGATGGTAAACTCTATTTTCAACCAGGACTATGTTGTCGTTCAGGCTACCACGCTGATATTTGGCGCTATCGTTCTGTTTGTTAATCTAGTAGTAGATATATCATATGGCTGGCTTGACCCAAGGATAAGATACAGTTAGGAATATTCAAACCATGATGGAGAAACAGGCTATAGCCGTTTTCCCCGAAACCCCACCGCGGGTAAACGAGTGGAAACGTTTCCGCAGGGTTTTCTTTGCCCGAAAAGTGGTTATCTTCGGACTCGCAGTGCTAGTCCTCCTCGTGGTTACTGCTATATTTGCGCCCGTACTGGCACCTTATGATCCCTATAAACAGGATATGATGAGTACACTGCAGCCGCCGTCCCGTACTCATTTACTCGGCACTGATTCACTGGGAAGAGATACTCTAAGCCGGCTTATCTACGGTTCAAGGACGGCTATTTTAGTAGGCTTTGTCACCACCGCGGTTGCCGCTTCTATCGGTATGATGTTGGGGTTAATCGCAGGATACTTTAGCGATAAAATTATCAACATGATAATCATGAGGATTATGGATTTGTTGATATCCTTTCCGATGATTATTCTTGCACTCTTTCTGGCCGCTGTGCTCGGAGGAGGAATTCAGAATGTCATTATAGCACTAGGCGTCGGCGCGTTGCCTGGGTATGCCAGGGTGATGCACGGGCTAACTCTGAGCATCAAAGAGAATGACTATATTTTGTCCGAACGGGCTATGGGTTCAGGCACCATGCGCACTATGTTTTCACATATACTGCCTAATGCATTACCGCCGATGATTGTACTCATCACACTGCAGCTGGGAACGCTCATTCTATCCGAGGCTAGTCTGAGTTACCTTGGTGTAGGTATCAAACCGCCGGGGGCAGCCTGGGGGGCTATGGTCTTCGATGGTTATCGGTATCTGCTGACAAACCCTGTGCTTTCCTTTGCACCAGGCATAGCAATTATGCTGGTGGTGTTCGCCTTCAATCTGGTGGGTGATGGTCTGAGAGATGCTCTTGACCCCAGGTTGAGAGGTACAATATAAGCCTTAACGGTATAGGAAAAATAATAAAGGGAAATAACTCTATTCAATTAAAGGTTTTAATTTATTAATCCACTACCATTGCACGAACACTGGCATGACGACATGGGTATAGTTGTGATAATATTTACTTTTTAATTAACGTAAATATCACATTTTGTATGAATATGACATTACGTAATTATATATAGGCAACAAGTGTCTGAAAAACAAAGTAAGATACCAAACGTCACTTCATGTGATATATGATAAAACAAGTCACTCACCGAACACGGTCAACACGCAGGTAGACTGTACTAGTCTCGTCCCAGGTAGTTATCAGCAGGTCGCCCACCAGTGTGGTGTGGGCCCTGTTGGTACAATCGGAGACCAGAGTCTCCCGGCTGACGATTGTCCCATCTGGAGCCAGCACCAACCGCACCAGCGCTCCGCTGTCATCCGGCAGTAGAGAACCCGCTCGCGGAGAAGATGCATTCTGACGCGTAGACACGCCGGTCCTGACGCGGAGATGCACGATTTTATAGCCACTGTCCAGACATACGGCAGTAGGCATCGCCGCATTCGTACCGTCTTCATCAAATACCGTGCTGACATTGACAGGATTCCATGCGGTGTCGCACTGAATTAGGCGTATGGCACTGGTGACCGAGGGATTCAGGGTCTCCGATGCGAAGAGAAGATAGCCGCCTTCCACCGGGATGGCGCTGGAGCCGTTGGTATGGATGTAGATACCACCACCGATGCTTACTTGCCCAATCTTGTTAGCCTGCACGTCGAACCGGTGGATGGTGTGCCCATAGCCCGGCTTAAAATGACCGACCGCCACCCCATCGGGCTCTGCCACCAGGAACATATCATTGGTGGGACCATCCGTGTGCCCGACGGGGACCATGGCAAGGCGCCGGAAATCTTTATCCAGCTTGAGCAGGTAGCTAGCACTACCTCCAGACACGGAGAAGACAAGCCAGTGGTAGCCATGGGCAAAGATATGCCAATGGTCGGCGATAGAGGAACCACCCGTGTCAGTCGAACTGGCTACAATCTGCCACGAGACGGCAGAATTGGGGTTAGTTATATCCAGACGGCCCATAAGAAGCTTGCCATCAGACTCTGCCGATATGGCAAGTTGCGTGTTGCCATCGTCGATAGCGAATAGCCACAACTGCGCTCCTGTAATGCTCCTGGAGGCATATAAGGGTGTGATGGTAGGCGCGGCAGTAGCTGTCGATGTAGGAGTTGACTGCAAATTACCAGTAATGCTTCTTATTAGCGACGGTTTGTCCGTGGCGTTCCAGTAATAGACACGGTAGGTTCCGTCTCCCATATTGGCAATCGCCGGGTCGATATTTCCTTCCCCCGCCAATACCAGTTCACGGTCGCTAAAGTTAATACCATCCTGCGACCTGAAGCTGTAGATACCGGGGTCGATATCGGTGAGCTTGACACCTTTGCTAACCGGGAAGGCGACTGCCAACATAAGATAGCTATCATCGGCAAGCCTGATTATTGCCGGGTCAACGAAGCTAGAAAGTACGGGGCCCTCTCTGGTAAAGTTAAGTCCATCTTCAGATACAGCGGAGACAATGCCGTGTCCCACATCGGTACCATTCGAAACATAATAAATCCTGATGTTACCATCCGGTAATAAAATAGCCTCCGGTACAGATGCCCATCCTCCGTCAGGGGTCTGCTGTGAGTCAATCCTGATGCCTTCTTTCTCAAACAGCAGACCGTCCGTGGAAATGGCGGAAAAGATGCTGTGGATGGCCTGCCCGGGACCTCCGGAACCATTAGCGCCCTTGTAGTACATCCTTATCCTGCCATCATTTAATATTACCAGCGTGGGGTCGCTAACAATCATCTCCAGGCTGCCCTGACTGCCGGACGCCACTCTCACCCCTGATTCTTTCGTAAAAGCAAGTCCGTCTTGTGAGATGGCTGAAAGTATGCCGCCGGCGCCGCCATAATAAAGCCTAAACCTGCCATCCTCTAGCCTTAAAATATTAGGGACACTGGCATCTTCAAGACGAATGCCATCGTCGACTGTCCAGATAAATTGCGTTAAGGTATCCTGACTCTCTGAAGGCTCGGTTGTTGGCACTGGTGGTTGCTCATCTAACGGTTCTGGGGTTGCCGTGGGCGGCGTTGACGGCACTGGTGTTTGCTCATCTAAAACTTCTGGTAATATCCAGGGTGGCGTTGATGGTATTGGTTCGGGGGACGGTGAGGTAACTACTTCCGTTGTTGTTGCAGTGGTTATTGGACTGGATGGCGTAGTTGTTGGCGACGTCGTACAACTTACCATCAGCGCCAGTAGCATTAAAGTCCACAATAAAAATAACTTTCTCATTTCCGTTACTATAATAACCTCCCTTACCAATGAGGTCCAATGACATTAATACGCTAAGGAAGTGCTGCAGGTTTGTTATATTGTCTCTTTGTCGCCCGGGAAATCTGCAGCCAGTCGTTTACACCATGAGTCCGTTTAATCTCGGTACTGATTTTTTTTATGTCCGCCTCGCTGAATATACGCCAGCCCCTCCTGTCCCTGGTCGGCTCTTTAATGATACCAGCCGCGAGCCAGCGTAATAGTGTTGACCGGCTGATGCTGACTTTGCGGCACACTTCCAGCATTAAGTAGCGTTTTTTGCCACCAATTACTACTGTCATGAATGGAACCTCCATCTGGCATAACTTAAGATATATCAGCAGCAGAATATGATATATCTTCTAAAGCAAAACGGGCTTGAACTTTTCAAAGTTTGATATATCTCAATATATGTCATATTAACTCGATAGCATCACAAACCGGTCACAACAAACAGGAGGGAATTAACAGAAATATCACGATTCCTTGTTTAGAAATGTTGATATAGAAAGGCCAAGACTGGTTTTTGGAAAATTTATGAGATGACGGAGAAGTTTGGCGTAATACTTATGTGTTCGAAATACACGCCCTTCGGCCTGGAGAGAAAAGAGGAAACCATATACTAAATATTGAAGACTGATACCTTTGTCATTCTGTTTCACCTTTCATTATGGCCGGCCTTAATTTCTTAATTATTGATTAGTCAACTGGCTGTCTATAGTCTCGCTCTAGCTTTAGGCCTCGACCTAGTCAACCGGTTATCTAGCTTTGTGGTGAGCCGCGGAGGACTCGAACCTCCAACCGGATGATTAAGAGTCATCTGCTCTGCCAGTTGAGCTAGCGGCCCATGCTATTTACTGTCATTTATTCTAGCACCATGAAGCGTATCATGGCAAGAAGTTCATAGTCAACGGGCAGGGTGTGATAGGCACAAAGATAGCTCTCGGTGTGGAAAGAGGTAGAGAGCCATGACCGTAATTCAGAAACCTTGGCGGTAAGTTTTGTTTGAGCTTGGTTGCTTGAAGTGTTGATATGCTTTAGTTTTGTGAGTGCTTGTTCAGCTTCACATTTTGCACTGCGGCAAGAACGTCCCCATCCACCGTTATCAT
>DAOUCO010000023.1:0-30777 GCA_034432135.1 Dehalococcoidales bacterium
GGTAAGATGGAAGAGGTTGCTAAAAGGGGGGCGGACGGTATTATTTGTGAGTCACAATATGGGGGCGGTGAGGAGCTTATGTTCGCGGGCAATCTGGATAAACGCCGGACAATTGATGAAAAGTGGCGCTGTAGATGAGGTCATCATAGAGTACGAAAAACACCAGTTAGGATACAGGGATGACGCATTATGCATGATTGAAAGGAATCCGCTACAGGTAGAGAATCAGACTTTCTATTTCAGCCGCGTCCAGATAACCGATACGAGAGGCAATAAGACCAATCTTTTTAAGTATAATGATAAAATTCAGCTATTGTGCGAATTAAGCGGTGACCCGGGAGACAGTTATAGTCCTGAATTTCGCATTTACAATGAGTTAAGACAGTTAGTTGCTACAGGAGCATCAGAGGCATTTCACTCTCAACGTTTCAGAAGAGAAGCCAAGCTGGTGCAGATACTAATTGGCCCGCTGACACTAACCAGTGGTAGGTATCATATCTCATTGAGTGTCATGGTAAACCATGACAGGCGCGATACCTGGGAGAACGCCATCGGTTTCAGCATTACCGAGTGCCAACCGTTTTCCGCCAAACGAGATATGCCATCACGTATTGAAGGGGTCTGCATCATTGATCATATCTTTAGTGAACCGTCTATATGAACAACCACCTAGTTAGCATACTCATTGGGTCCATAAGGCCAAGACTGCTAAATATATGTCTTGAAAGCATAAGACGCCATACATCGGATATTGACTATGAAGTGGTTATCGTGTCACCTTTCGAAATTGAGGCAAACCCTAAGATGGTTCATATAAAAGAAAAACCAGGGGGCTATTATAAAGCTATTGCTGATGGCTTTGAAGCAACTAGGGGAAATTATATCATCCATATTGCCGATGATTGCAGGGCAACACCTAAATGGGCTGCCAATATGATTGCTTTCATGAAGCCCCATGATAATGAGATATTTGAGGGAAGTTTCCGGCATTTTGATGTCCGGGGTGAAAGGCCTGAGCAAGGGCATTATGGGAAGTTGATTGCCCCATTTATATGTATAAGAAAGGATAATGCATTGCGTGTGGGAGGATTGATCGATTCCTCCTACCAGAGATTTTTTGGCGATCCCGACTTATCGTTAAGGGTGTGGCAACAACACGGTAAGGTTGAAACGTGTCCAAATGCATGGATCTATCATTGCGATTTTGACGATGATCAATACGTAAAAGCTTATAATAAGTATTTTACCAAAGATAGAGAAACATTTATCAGTCGTTGGTATCACGTCTTCGGTAGGCAAGGCGATACGCCCCTAGGACACGAGCAACCATTAGGAAAATTGCATCCCGACGAAGTGTTACCACCTGAGCAATGTACCAAAGTGTATATTAGCCTACGGAAGAAAGACTGGGAGACGGTGCGAAATATTATCGGCTCAGAAGAGGGTGAGGTTTATCCCGAAGGGTTACCTTGGTTATATGAATTAGTAAAAGCTATGGTGCGCACGTACTACTATCAAAAAAAATTATTATATGCAGTACTTGAATGGATGGGGGGAAAAGGTAGCGAACCAGCGATTTCCACTCTTGCTGCTGAAAAAAAACTAACTTTTTTCCAGAAATTCAAAAGGTATCTTTCTACCTTTATTACTGCTTTAGTAACCATTAGGATGGTAAAGCTGGCTTTGAGGATTTTCCCTGACACTTTTAAACAACAGCTACAAAAAAGGTGGGGTCTAATACAGGCGATTACACTAGTTAATTCTAAAAGCTAACGGGAAATAATGGAATTTGATATATGATATGCCGATTACTATCAAGGTTAAACCACATCATTGTGTGGAGTTATTTCTAGATATGATATTAATTAAGGAGCGAAAGTGAGGTTTTTTTCTATAGCTTCAAAGTTAGATGGCTCCTATAGTGCCTAACAGGCAGGAAAGCTGGTTTTAAGAGTTTTCCCTAATTCTTTGGAGCCAAGATCGGCGATTACAGTTACATTGGTAGTTAGGGACATTTTATAAGGCTGCGAAGCGATCCATTTATGAGGTTCGAAATTAATCGGAGAGAGCCAAGTGACTGATGATAAGTTGCACAGTGCTGGTATAGTTTATCAATGTCCCGCGTGCAAAGGCGCAATTATTCGGGGAGACGATCTGTGGCGGTGTGCCGATTGCCAAAGAGAATTTACCGTAAAGCATGGCACTCCCATAATGGATGTCAGTTGTGGGTCCTCAAAGTACCCTAACAGCCGGGCATCCCCCTTGTTTGCAGAGTCTGCCCCCTCCGGTTCGGTAGTGGCAAAAGATGCGGATGAATTTATCGAGGATGTACGAAAGAAAGGCTGGCTTGCTGCGTTAGAGACCCAATTAGGGCCAAATTCTTCTGGGCTACTGCGTAGCATGGCCCCCAGCCGCTTGTCATGGAAGTACTTGGTAGATATAGACAAGTCTTGGAAGGTGCTGGAGGTCGGCGCGGGGACGGGTGGCATCTCGTGTCAGTTGGCCCGGGAATGCTTTGTTGTTGCCCTGGACAAGGAATGGCGAAATGCTGCGTTTATGAATCTCCGGGCACAACAGGATGGTCTGACACATTTAGAAGCTGTGTCGGCGGACGCTATCTCATTACCGTTGGCATCAGATCAGTTTGATATGACCGTGATGATCGGTGCCTTAGAGTGGGTACCCTTTAGCTGGCCGAATGAATTACCGCGAGATATGCAATTACGGGCGTTATCTGAGATCAACCGTGTTCTCAAGCCAGGTGGCAGAATTTTTCTGGGCATTGAGAATGCACACTACTTGGGGTATTTCTTGGGGATAGCCGAGGCCCATACTAATCTGAAATATGTCTCATTGTTGAGCAGACCGCAGGCAGAGATGCTATCTCAAGACCTTCGCGGATCTTCTTATCTCGAGCTGACATACTCCAGGGATGAGTACATAGAACTATTAGCCGAGGCGGGTTTCTCCGATGTCCAGGCATTTTGGCTCTATCCCGACTACGCTTTTACGAACTACTTTATTCCCTTAGATGAGCCAAATATTATCAAGTATTTTATCGAGGAACACCTGAACCCTTGGGACTTCACTGGGGCCAGGGCGCCGTTGTACCGCTTCTATCGTCTCCTTGACCCCAGAATAGTCCGTGACTACGTTGAATTCTACGGTTTTCTCGCCACAAAAGCAGGATGAGCTATGATTCCTAAGATACATGAGTATATTGTGACCAATTCCAGCAAATGGCCCGTACAAATGGGAACAGTGGACAATTTACGCCCAATGTTCCGGTCAAATATTAACTATAACTTTGTTGAGAATTACCCGCTCATAACCAGAATCGTTTTCTGGTTCGGTAAGGGAGAACATTATCCAGTTCTAATCAGTAAAATCATGGATGAATCTATCAGCTTGGATTCTATACATAGTTCCATTAAATTTGAAAGGACAATCAATAACCGCATTGGCTCCAACCTTTTTCCGGAAATATTCGATATTGCTCAGATCCAAGGGCGCAACGTCATTTTTCAAGAGGCTATCAAAGCCTCGACATATGACACGGAACTTAAGAGAGCTATCTTGGGGCCGGAACGTTCGCCGCGTCACCTCGAAAGAGTAATGGAACGTCAATTTCAGGAGATGGGCTCTTTATTCAATCGGCTGTCACGCGTATACCTCTCGGATGAAACACGGGTATGGGGGGACTGGGCTCATTCCATGGGGAAGGAATTCGAAACCAGGATTGGTATCCGGTCAAACTCGTGGACAGAGCGCGGATGGGCCCGGATGAAAAAAGCTGTTGATTCCGTATCTCTTCCACGGACGCCGGTTATAGCGGACATGGCCTGCCCGAACATCTTCGGCGGCCCAAAGCTGATAGACAATATTATACCTGACATAGACGGGCTCAATAACAGTCTTCCAGGTGTAATCAATGTCTTTCGGTTTCTTGTCACATACTTTTATTCACCCCCTGTCGTCAATGTCTATGAAGATTGGCTTTATGCCTTGGCCGTAGCTATCACTGAACGTGGAAGCAAAACAAAGATTGGGCCGTTGGTCAGGAAGATTCTGGCTGACGCCGGTGTGGACCTGTCTCGAACAGAAATGGTATGGGCATTTTTCATGGCGGCCACTCTTTATGAGTTGAATGACAAACTGGAGTTCTATAAGGACAGCCCCACCATGTTGGCCGCCATGAAAAACCGGTATTACCAGTGGGCAAAGCAGATGGTAAGAATTCAGAATTCAATCCGCGATGGCCGAACATTTGATCCTAAACCCGTAATTATGGCACACGAGTATCTACGGACGCAGGAATCTATGGGTGTATCGTTGAATCCAAAGCAGGCAATTCTCGCCTTCATCCCCAAGTCTGCCCGTCCCGGTATCCTATGGTTGAGTCGCCTTGCCGATTCTAATCAATACCTGAGCCGCATGAAAGAAAATCTCATAAGGAGACTATATCGCTAAGATGATTAGTTTATTAGTCTGTTCTAGAGTAAGTGGAAACAAGAATTTTGGATTGTTTAATCTTCTTGACTCTCTGAAGAAGATGAGCTCCAACTATAACAATTTTGAGGTATTAATCAAGTTTGATAGCGATGATAAGATGGTGAAAAGGGTAAGATCTAGATTAGATGCGTATGAGTTTCAAATTAAATATATCATCGAGCCCCGGGGGCGGGGTTATCTTGACCTTCACGTTTTTTATAACCGGCTACTCCCTTTGATAGACCAAAGAAGCGTGGTTATCGGTGCCATGGGGGATGATTTTGAGATAATACAACAAAATTGGGATAAACTAATACTGGATAAAGCAAATACTTTCAAAGACGGTATATTCATCATTCACGGTCGGCCGCATCCACCATACCAGAGAGAAGACTATGAGCATCAGAAGTTTTTCTTGGATTACGATATTGACCGATCTGAAGACTTAGAGATTATTGATGAGGCTCCTTTATGGGGACGGAAACTTCTTAATATCTGCGGTGGGTTGGGGCACCTTTCGTTTACAGATCTTTGGACGTTGATGCTGGAATATTATCTCTTCCATAGATGCGGCATAAATCGTACCGTATTTCTAGACCAACCGTTAGTGCAGCGTGTACTAAATGAAAAGATTGATAAGCATGTGGGCTCACGATGGACTAATGATAGAGCTAATAATTTCGTTTTCGCACGGAGCGCGTGGTATAAGACTATCGTTGAGTATCAGGCATTGAATGTCTTCTCTCAAATCAAGCTGGAAGAACTGGCTCTGCTGCCGTCCCCCCTCGTCCCCAAGAAGTTCGATATCGAAATCCCGAAATTGAAACCGCCTCCTATGACTGATAAACTTAAAGGGATAGCTCTAAATTTATTCCCCACCCCCATACAACCCCTAATAAGGAGATTGTACTCAAGGGTCACACGACGAAAACCATAGAGTAAGCATTTTATTTCTCCATCTTAAGTAGCAAGCTATCATGTAAAAGAATAAAGGGGATTTACGATAAACGAGACTATAATATTACTGACATACTACTACGAGCAGAAAGACGCCGACCATACGGTTCTAAGGCATATCATCAAGAACTACTCTCCAGCTTATCTGCCATGGGACATGTATCTCTACGAGCCGTTGCGAAAGACTTTCTCCAAAGCAGTATTGTATGATTATCTGAAACGTAGAGCCGAGATTGGTATCGAAGCTATGAACAAGGAGATTATCGAACTGGTGCAAAAGGAACGGCCCAAATATGTTCTCTGGACGTCCTTCTATTATGATGTCCACCAGGCTACTCTCGATACTATCCGGCGAGAGGGTGTTACCGTTATCGGTTGGTTTTTTGACGATGAATGGCGGTTTGATGACTATTCAAAATGGTGGGTACCGCATCTGGACTATGTAGTGACTAACGCCATCGGAAGGGTAGAGGATTATTACAGGCTGGGCGCAAACGTGATACAGACTGTGCCGAACACCGGGATTGCGATTGACCGCGATTGGACACAGATCAAAGAGAAGTATGATGTTTCTTTTGTTGGTAGCCGGTTTTATGGAGAACGTGGCAAGTGGATAAATGAACTCGCTAAGAGGAATATCAAAATTAGTTTATTCGGCAAGGGGTGGGGGGGCTACGTTTCATTTGAGGAGATGTTAGATATCTTCTGGCATAGTAAGATAAATCTAAACTTCTCTCATTCAGGGTCCTATCACAACGTCCCACAGATAAAGGGCAGGGTGTTCCAAGTATGTTTAGCTGGCGGGTTTATGTTGACAGAATATGCTCCCGGGATAGAAAAATACTTTGAAATCGGCAAAGAAATAGCTTGCTTTGATAATATCGAAGACATGGAGAAAAAGATAGAGTATTATCTTACCCACGATGAAGAAAGGCGAACCATCGCCTACGCCGGATGGAAAAGAGCAATCAAGGAACATAGCTCGGATGCTATGGTAGCAGAGGTATTTAATAAGATAGAGAAAGGGCAGATACAAAGTGGCTTGAAAACATACCAGAAAACCAAATTGCGTACGATGCCAATCTGGACACGTACTCTCATTCCGTCGCATTACCATTTCCACTGGGGACGAGCTCTTCTGGAAGAAGGCTATCCGAGGCATCAATGGCAGGGGTCTTTGATACTATCACTGAAGTGGAGTTTGCTTAATTTACCTTCCTGGTTCTTTCTCGCTATGGGCAATCTGCCTCATGGCATCCTAACCCAGTTACTACGAGTTTATGATGTGATTGCCCAAATTCCCGGCATTACACTCCGTAAGTTATGTACCTTACCTTACATAGGGACTAGACTCCGGAGTCTAGTCAAGAGGTTCGTATAGATGGGGGCAACTGATAAACCACTGGTCAGTATCGTAACGCCGGTTTTAAATGGCTTGAAATACCTCGAGGAATGTATACAGAGCGTGCTTGGCCAGAGTTATCAAAATATCGAGCACATATTTGTAGATGGTGGATCAACCGATGGTACGCTAGAAACCCTGATGCATTATGCGAAACAACATCCACAGAGAATTCGGCTAATAACTGGTAGAGACGCGGGAATAGGTGACGCAGTAAATAAAGGATATAAAACAGCTAAAGGAGAAATATTCAGCTGGTTGGATTCTGATGATATATTTGAACCGGATGCCGTCGAATACGTTGTAAAATTTTTTAAAGAACATCCAGAATCATATTTCATTTTCGGTGGTTGCGACATAATAAATGAGAAGGGCGAAGTAATCGGTACTCGTCCAGTTAAAGATTTTGATTTCAAAGAAGCGGTTAATGACAGGCATTATATTTATCTGCCGGCAGTTTTTTTTACGCGTGAAGCGTATGAGCAAGCAGGACCATTTAACACTTTAGGAAATGATCTGGATTTTTACATCAGAGCAGGGAAGTTATTCCAACTGTATCGGACAGGAAAAACACTGGCAAAATATAGAATACATAAATCAAGGCTCAGTGATTTGCAAGAAGTACACGCCGTGGAAATAAATAGGAAACGCTTTCGGGAAGATTATCTGCTTTGCAGGCGATACGGAGGTAATATTTTTGCCCCTCGTTGCAGGAGGTATTTCGTCTTCCTAATGCTAGATAAGCTAGGCCTTTATCATTTAATTAGCTCCTCAGTGCTACCGAGGCTGCGGAGTCATTCTTTCATGAATAAGGTATTGAAGCTACTAGGGGCTTAGATTATAGCCATTGTATACATGTCATCTGCGAAAAATAGCAATCATATCGCTTCTGAGAAAACTAAGCCACTTGAAACGATTCACGATGCGATGATAAACCAATCCAACAGCATAAAGCGGAGTAAACCATTGGAGGTGGAGTGGACCCCCATCAATACATCGAACTTCTATAGTTTTAAAGCCGCTCTTCTCCATCATCTGCTTCAGTTTCCACGGTGTGTTTGCTCTATATCTGGTGGGGAAGGATTCTGTATAATATCTTGAAGCTCCTAAGAAGGTTTTAGCAAACCACTCATGGAAAGCATAGGGTGTTATCATGATTAAAAAATTAGCATAATGTAATACGTTAGGGGTTACGATGATAGCAATCGCACCATCTCGACAGATTCTGCTAAACTCGTTGAAGCAGGCCTCAGGGTTTACAAGATGCTCAACTGTCTCATAGCAGGTAATCATGTCAAAACTTTTATTCTTAAACGGTAATTTCTGGAGATCAGCGTGAACAAACGTGTCTACTCCAGGGTTACCTCCACCTTCAACATCAACTCCCACAACCGCGAGACAGCTTCCTTTCACTGGAGCTCTCGGTCTTGTTCCACATCCAGCGTTTAATACCACATGGGAGGGTTTTAGCCAATAACGTATTATTTCCTCATACTGTTCATGAAGTTCTAACTGGTGATACCGAAACTTGCGTAGACTTGATATGCCCAAGCTCAAGAATGTTTTCAACCGCGGTTTTATACTACTTACTAATTTCAACTCTTGACCTATCTATTTTCGGCATACGGATGGCTCATCTTCACCTATATACTTCGCTCCCACCATTGGTGTAAATTCTATTTTTATCAGCCCACAAGTAAACAAGTTCTTTAATATCAAAGTAGGTAAAACGCCGACCTATGCCAACTTCTTGGCTATAAAGGGATACCTCCCCATCAATGACATTTAGGTATTGAAGATAAATATATGAATCATCAGGAATTTCTTTCAATTGAGTAGACATCCTCTCGGTACCATCTGCTGATATCAAGCCATAACTGGTCAATGGGTGTACCTGCACGTCACCAAAAGTAGCGTATATCTTTACATTAGGCATCATATTGTCTTTCAACCATTCGGCACTAATAACATCTTGCTCAGGAGTTACAGCACTATACAAGCCGGCTTTTTGAACAACATTACCCCGTGCCTTAACCCAGGCTTGATTCAATGATGGCGAACTGGAGTAATTGTCTGTTGCCTGTAATGCAAATCCCGTATCTAGAAGTAATGTGCCTGCAAGGAAAATGCACATAATAAAAATCCACGCGGTGCTTGTAGAATTAAATTGAGACCTTTTAATTATTCTAACAATTGCCCCAATCCCAACCATGAAACCGATGACAAGGAAAATCGCGACAAGAAGAAAAGCAATGTTCTGCAGGCGAACTGAATCACTGCCTACGCTATTTATCAGGCGTTCTAGAGACGGAGCTCCATATTTGGCTGCGATTTCAGGAAAGAAAATCCAGATTACAATAACTGCTAAATTGGCTAGGATTAAACAAATTAGAAGTCGGCGACGAAGAGTTGGTAATACCAGCGCAACTACAAGTAATAAACAAGTAACAAAAAATAACGAAATGCCTAGTGATGAAAAAGTAGCTATATATAAAATAACCGGGAAAAAACAAAGACCAAGGTAAATTCGAGATAATTTCATCTTATAAACGCTCCAGATAACGGCTAAGCAACCAACTATAAAAAGAATCTCTTTAAAGTACACACTCATTGTACTGAGATTGTTTAAAATATTGACAGTTACGGTTGAAGGTATCTCAGCCTCAATTGGAGGTATAACAGTTGGATGGAATAAGTCGGTCGTTATCAGTTTAGCGAAATCAGCCAAACGTTGGCTAATGGTATTTACTGGCACGCCACCGGCAGTATATATATACCAGGCCATCGTGATGACGATGAATAGAAACACAAAAAGAATGACTACTCCTGACCTATATCTTATTTTATTACGTGTATCCGTGTTATTGCTGGAAAAACCGCCCAGCCGGGACCGAATGCCCTTCCAGAGACTCTGTATATAAATACTTCCCACCAGCCAATTCACAGCCACGCTACACAATAGAATCGCAAGATATATATAAGCAAGTCCATAATGCGAAAGTACCAAAGAAAATCCCATAATCACGAGGAAAATCACTCGTACCCTTTCCGAGATATCTCTTTCTACTAACAATACTATCGAAATAATTAAAAACAAGCTCCCAGTGAGTTGCCTCGGGATCAAAGCAAGGTCATAATACATCCTTCCGGCAGACACAATAAAGAAGACGGCAAAAAAAGCTACTAACGCATTTGTCTGGTTTTTAATTACCTGATATAAACCAACACAAGTGATGGAAAATAATAGAGGATACATTACTTTGAACACCATTGTCATACTTAGTCCAGATATGTCCGATACCATTGCTGGCAGTATATTTATAGCTAATAAGCCATTGATCAAAATAGGAGTCGAAGGTTCCCAATATCCAGAAGACTGTACAAGAGTTGCCGATGCAAACTCTTCGTGTATATCAAATCCTGAGATATAAAAGGAAATGAATGAGCGGAAGAAAAGCAGTGAAAGAGAAATGCAAAAAATAGCCAGCGGATACAACTCTTCAGGTATAAATTTCTTAAAGCCTATTAATATTACAATCAATGCAATTACGGCGATAAGCGTCATTAACAAAATATTGTTTTGATACTGATTGACTAAAAAGGTTCCTATGACGCTGAGAAAGGGAAGCAGATAAAGTAGTAATGCAGGAGGAGAGACAAGAAGGCGCAAGTCAAGATAGTCCGGGTTGGAAAATCCGCGGTCGCGGAAGCAGCTAAGAATGCACAGTATTGAAACGACCACAGTGAATGTTATAGTAAGCGGCAAAACCGTGATAGGTTGGGATATTCCGAAATGGGGGTAGAGAGTATTCATTAACAAGCCGGTAAATATAACTGCGGCGATGCTCAATCCGACAGAATAAAGTAGTGATTTAATAGCGCCCAGATTATGCAGCTTGAAGACACGGAGAATTAGCATTCCAGGGATGAAAAGTAAATAAACGATACCTAATATTTGCCTGATTATCGGAATTTGCCAGCCGAGAGTGATATCGAGAATAACAACTACCCATATGGCGGCCTGGATACCGAGCACCACGGCGAGAAACCGCTTTATACCCCAATCGTTCATCTGGAAGGGATTGAGTATTCGCAATCTTGAACCGCCTTATAACGTCATAAGTTTACCATACTAAATCTGTCAAAGCTGACAACATAGAAAAATAATCACTCACTTTGAATACTCTTGTACCAATTCATTTAAGGTTCTTTCAAATATATCGGTGATCTTATCCCATCCTATCTTCTTGGCATATTGCCTAGCTTTTTCACCATTTTCACGGATGGAATTGTTTTTAGCCATCTCTATTGCTTTTTCAATAGTGTCTTCTGGTTTGTCGATAAAAATAATGCCGTTGTCTTCACCGAATTCTTGCGTAATACCTGGAAGTCGAGTAGAAATTACAGGTTTTCGCATGGCTATATAATCATATACCTTCACCGGAGTAATCATCTTTACCGTCAGTTCCCAGGGATATGAAGGAAAAAGACAAATATCAGCAGCAGCAATATATGATGGTATTTCATCATATGGCTTTCTTCCGGTGAGAATGATCCTATTTTGTTGATTGTAATTCTCACTTATATTCTGGAGTTCCTGATAACCATCACCGTCACCAACTACGAGTAATTTTATTTTCTCATTATTCTTTTTTATCAATTCTAGAGCAACTTCCTTCAATCCATTAAAGTGGTGTATCCACCCGACGAAAATAAGAACGAGGTCGTCCTGGCGAATATTGTATTTCTCTCGAATTCGCCTACCGTCTATTGCCGGGTCAAATTTCTCAAGATTTGCCCCCGTAGTCAATACCTGCACTTTCTCCGGGCTAGCTCCCATTTTTATCGCGTATTCCTGCAATCCCTTGCTAATTACAAGCACTCTGGATGCCAAGGTAAAGTTCCTTTTTTCAATCATTTTGCCTAGCGGTTGTAGGAATTTATATGGAATCAACCTGTGGCTGACATCTAAAATATAATAGACTGTAGGGATACCATGTTTCCGAGAGGCTTTAAAAGCCAGATAAGGCGTTAAAATACAATCGCCAATAATTATATCTGGATTAAATTCATTAATTTGTCGTTTTATCTCTTTTGAATATGTAATTAACATTGAAAAGTAATCCAGGATTGGAATCTTTAATATTGACGGACGTATTACTGTATGGTTAGCCTCCTGAAGCAGTCGGGAGACTTGAAAAACTTGCTTCCTTGAAAAGAACTCCTTTTTACCCTCTTTCCGCCATAGAATTTCATAGTCAATAACTCTAACTTCGTGGCCACGCAGTACCATTCTTTCAGCCAAATGATTGTGTTGCATTGGATTACGCCGAATCCAATCGGTGTCCTGAACGTAAAGGATTTTCATATTATCTTCTTTATATGGTTAAGTCAGCAACCTGTCTGTTTAATATTTTTGGCAGGAGTTTTTTCCGGTACATTTCTAAAGCTTTGTCCACCTGCTGCCGGGTAGCTCCTAACTCCTTGAGACTTGCCTCCAGCCTAGCTCCATTTATCCAAGGTGAGTTATGGTCGGCCAGGCACCTTTTCAGACCTTCCTCACGGGTTAACTGGTTTTCACGAATCATCTTACTATACATCTCATCATGTTCAGTAAAACCGACAAGCTTTAAATATAGATAGTTCAATAAAGGATAAGCGCTATCATCAATCCTCCAGGTGGTGGTATGGTCCAGTGCACCTTTCCATCCAAGTTGAGTGATTACCGTAGATTCGACCTCTTTTTCTTTCCAATAAATATAGTCCCAAAAACCAAGGAACTCAACATCTTTTGGGCGGAATAATTTTTCAAAGAAGTAGACTAAACCACCAGTAAAATATTCCTTAAAAATTGCCCATTTTAAATTGTATGGGTTAGCCAGATATTCCTTGAGAAATAATTGAAAAACGAGTTTCATCTTGGCGGAGGTGGTAAAGGTGCCGCGGTCATTTGGAAACACACCCATGAACCCCCGTTTCCAGTGCTCTTCCTCAAAGGAGCAGTTCCCAACATAGTTGCCACCCATGACCAGCGGGATATGGTTTCGTTTAGCGTACCGGGCCATACGCAGGTTCATCGTTTTATCACCGGCATTAAGCACCGGGACGATAGTATTGATAGAAGGTTTTTTCAGCCAGCCCTGGAATTTAATAACGCAATTCTGTTGGGCCGTTTTAATTTTCTTTTCGTCACGCAGCCAAACATGAGGTACGTTTAAAGCCTTGGTTACCGTTTTAATATTACCAAGCCCTTCGGGCAGAATGAAGCCGCTATCCACAGTAAGTGCCAAGACCCTCATCTTGTATTTTTTTACCATTTGATGAAGCACGAAGGAGCTATCACGTCCGCCGCTTATGGGGACAATGACATCATACTTTGCGCCTTTATTCCGTATTTTAGCAAGCTTTGCCTCAAGTTTATCCTCACCGAGTACTTCTACCGGACGATGCTCATTACAGTAATTACACACTCCATGCTCATCATATTTGATGCCCGGAAATGTTTCGGGAAGAATACACTTTACACACCTTTTTAAATTCATCTTTTAGCCCTCCTCTCCGTGAGATTCTAGGCTAAGTATATTACGAATAGATTACAGATGAAGAATGATGTATGCTACAGTGACACCGGCCCAATTTAGCTTAAAAATATGCCCTAATGGTGCTTCGAATCAGACTTAACGGAAAAGTTAGCAATTCTTTCTTGGCATATGATTTACTTTCTCCATATAGCCTGGGATGTATAACTACGCTAATCTCTTCGACTTTTAGCCCTTTTCTTAAGGCAATGAGTAGTTCTTCATAATGAAAAGTCGAACCCTGCTTTAATTTCCCCCGCTGAAAAGCATCTATAGCTGAAGAACATGCCGCACGGCTCCAGAGTTTTAAACCTGAAGTAGCATCGGTAATTCGTTTATGAGATAAAACTGAAGCCAAATTAGCACAGAACCACATTCCAGAATCTATAACAGACCATTTGTTCCCACAGAAGCCATTTAGGTGACGTGAACCTATAACAATATCCGCGCCGGTTATAATAGCGTGTTGATACAATCTCGGTATATCTTGAGGGTCGTGCTGTAAGTCTCCGTCAATCTTAATTACGTATTTATAACCCAGAGAGTATCCTACGGCAAGCCCATCTATAATTCTGGAACCGGAGTCTGTGCTCCGGGTGATTACTTCTATATCCTGCTTTCGCAAAATCGCCGGTGTCTCGTCTGTTGACTGGTCATCTATTACAAGAATATCAAATTTTCCTGACTGTTTGACTTTAGTGATAACATCAGAAATGGTATCTTCCTCGTTACGTACAGTTATGAAAACTAACGCATCTGTACCCTGAAAATTGAACTTCTTCTTTACCAGGAATTCATTAACAGCCTGATTAGTATATTTCAAGCAGACTGCCTCCCCCTTATATTCCTATAATTATTTTGTATCGATTGCTTCGAGTATTCTGGTAACGTTTATTGCCCTTTCGACGTTTCCTTTAACCTTGCCTTGCAGGGCTTCATAATAATACTCTATAGCATAACGCAGATTATGGCTTTCATCAATATTATATTCCTTACGTTCCCGCGGCAGTTCTGAAGCGACTTTCCACGTAAGCCTTTGATACCTCTCCACCACAAGTGCTGGCTGCGATACTGCATCATAAATTACAGTACCATTTTCGCCATATATGATTACCTTAGATTCTTTGCCAGGATAATTTAAACCGACGACTATCTGTCCAGCAATGTCGCCTTTTTGAAAAGCGATGACACCGGTTTCAACGGCGTTATTATATGTAACCAAGTCATGCCGGGTGAAGGTCATTTTACCTAAAGGGATAAACATGTCCAGAACTGAAAGCATGTGAGAACCGAGGAGCCAGTAAACACTACCACCCCCGAACCTGCCCAGATGCCTGTTTATCATTTCCAGTCCCAAGATTTTCCCGATTTCTCCATTTCTAACCAGGTTTTGGGCTTGTTCCAAGGCTTTAGAGAAAGTAAAAGTGTATTCAACCAGGAGTAATAACTTGTTTTCTGTTGCCAATTGGCCCAGTTCCTTACATTGAACGGTTTTAAGGGCTAACGGTTTTTCAGATAAGACGTTCTTGCCATGTGAAAGGGCTGCTTTAACAATAGGATAATGTAAGTCGTTAGGAGTTGCTACAACGACCGCTTTTATTTTTTTATCATGCCAGACTTCATTCAGGTTAGATTTTGAATTGCAGATGTACTTGAGGTTGAAGTTTTTATTGTCCTGGATATACTTCCGCAGTTTAGAGCCCCAGTAACCACATCCGATAAGAGCACAATCAATCATAAACTAATCTCCCGTAGTTTTATAGGGGCTTGCTTGATAGGAATGTCACTTACACTAACCACACCATCTATAAGTGTCTTATCCTATTGCCGGCTTATATTTTGCGCTTCAACCCACTTATTGGTGTGCGTCAGTTCAGTAAGATATCTGTTTCCCTTAATGGCATCATAGACTCGATTGATTTCTAATCCCATGCGATTACAGCGGGCGCCGGCAGAAAAGCAAATATTAGCATCCCAATTGGGATTAGCATTTTTCAATATCATACGGTAGAATTCATCCGGGTTACTGGTTATCTTACCCAGGCGGCACATCGCCATAGTAGGTGTTGCCGTTGTTGAGCATTTATAGACATAACCATCAGCGCCAAATGTTATCTGATAATAGCAGTACACACATTGTTTAAAGTCGAATTTATCAACATCAGTGAACTCGGGTCCTGTGTAAAAGATATACGGTATTTCTGTCTTAGAATTAGAAAGGTACGGCGCCAATCTTTTTTCGTAGACTGCACTCATCGGGATTTCGCGCTCTCTTTTATATACCCTTACCTTGTCAAATGTTTGATTGTAATTCGCGAACGGGATAGAAAAACGCAATGAGTCAACCTTAATTTCCCTGGCTATCTCAACAATTTTTTCGAATTCTTGTTGTGAATCGCTATACGGGGAAATAAGGTAACAAAGTCTTAAAGCATGGCCTTTACCATTCTTTTCCCTTATTTCAGCTGCCTTCTTTAGACCCAGTATTATCTCGTTGAACTGGCTTTCGTTTTTAGTGCCCTTAGTCTTAGCCCATGACCACGGGAAACCAGCGTCAAGACTGATAGAAAGATAATCTACTTTATCGGTTGATATTCGGTTAAGTTCAGTTAACCAGCCTAACTGGTCTTCCAGTTTCGATAAATAAACTCCATTGGTATGAATACCAAAGTGATTGCCATATTTCTTAGTCATATGCAGGAACGTTATAAAATAGGGATTAAGCAGAGGCTCCGTATAAGCACCTCCGTAGATATGATAAGGTATTTTCCCTTTTATTCTGTCCAGCAATTCAAGTGCTTCCATTTCCCAATGGCCCAGGTCTTTTTGAAAATATTTTCCAGCACAATGTGGACAGCTAAGATTACAGGGATATTTATGGTTGCCGGGAAGATGAATCTCAAACTGACGGGGTAAGACAAGGTCACCATTAAAGAAAGGCATCTTATTCCCATTGAAATGGGTCATTAACTGGTCCCAATATCTATATTCCGGAGGTCTTCTATCATTTATAAATTCGGACAAGTATATTTCTCCTGATAATCGAGTAATTTACTTTTTTTAGCTAATTTTAATTAACATTTTATATTTAATTGGACGATAGTACTAAAGTCCCAATATAAAAGTCATAGAGTCAAATGGCAATATAATAGCATAAGAATGCAATTTAGTCAAATTTTACCTTTTTATCTCTTGATTTTTACGATAAAAATAGACAAATTTCGTTGTTATTAGTATCATGTACTAACAAATGACATGGCGAAGATTTCGATAATATTCAACAAAGTTCCGTCTTACATACGGCTGTTTTTAACATCTGACTATTTAAAACTGATAATTATCCTGGCACTGGCATTTTATCTTACACTGATGCCGAAACTGAATTACCCTTATCCTCTTCACCTTGATGACTGGGACCACATAGCTCACACCAACTCTATGCTAGAGGCGAACTCGCTAGACTATCCTGACCCGTATTCAGGTGAAAAAATAACGAATGAAGTAATGGTATTTGAAGCCGGCTATCATTTATTTTTAGGATTATTAGTCAAATGCGGTGTATCTTGGCTTGATATCTATAGATACCTTCCCAGCATCATATTCTGTTTATTGATTCTTTCAGTATGGTTTTTAGCCCGGAAAGAAGGTTTCGGCTGGGAAGCCGCTTTCTTTGCGTGTTTAATGCCTTCTACAGTCGGTATATTAGGCCCGGTATTCCTGGTACCAGTTGCTTTGTCATCATTATTCGTTATATTGGCACTATTTATAGCCTATAATTTCAAGTCTTATAAATCTTATTTATTACTATCTTTCATTACTTTTATACTAATATTCATACACCCGCAATCAGCAGTCATTATGCTCACCCTACTTCTGCCTTATATTTTCATCAACCTGTGGCGTGAACATAGGCGCGGTTTAAAGCTATTGATAGCCCTGGGTGTTCCATTTTTAATTTCTTTACCATGGACTTACTCATTAATTGTAACCGTATTAAGTGAACTTACAACCTACCAACCAACTCCCGAGTATGTACAGATTCCATATATCATTAAAAGTTACGGGTATGTACCAATCATATTTTGTATCATCGGAACCTTTGTCTTATGGCAAAGAGGAGGAAGCAGAGAATATGGACTTGTATCAGGTTTTATATTATTACTCATAATGCTTACTATATTTAACATTTTTCATTATGGCGTAGAGCAGTTATATCTGCGCGGCCTGCTATATCTAATGCTAATGGCGGGTATTATTGCGGGAGCAGGTTTAAATAAGATAAGAAAAATGGATTTTTCAGCTGCATTACGCTTGGTGAACAGCCCTAGTTTTAGAAAGATAATCGGCGCTATTCTTTGCATTGTTATTATATGTCTAACATTAGCTACAACTATTCCAAACCGTATCAATACACCATATTATCATATGATTGACGATGAGGATTATAGTGCATTTATATGGATAAAAAACAATATTGATGATAGCTACAAAAAAGCAATACTAGACCCACTAAAAGCCGTTGCTTTTACCGCTATCACCGGTAAATACGCATATTCAGTGTACCAAAGGAAACCCAGTGAAAATAGTAAAAAAGCTTATGAATTTTTTGCGAATGATTGCATAGATACAAATTTCCTTAGTAAAAATGGAATTACAATCGTCTATACACAAAATACATGCGCCAACACAGATTTATTACAGGTTAGGCAATTCGTTTATTTATTGAAATGAACAGGGTATTTAGTCACGATCTTTTATTTAAATATTGGAAACCTGTTAATGATACGTTATTCTAGAAGCCTCCTTAGGGATTATCAATAGCGTGCCGTTCTCTTAAAGTTAATATGTCGTCATAAAACATCTAGATAATCCATTTGTCAAAATATTGGCTAAATAATAAAAAATATATTCAAAAAAGCTTGCTTTTTTAAATTAAATCATTTATAATTACAAAACAATTTAAGCTATATCCACTAAATTGAATCGCAATGATTATGTAAATTTGTTTGGAATATGCTTAAACGAATAAGAACATAGATATTTGGATTATGGAGGTTAAGGATTATGTCTTTGGTAAAAAATATTAGACGGCCAGCCTTCCTAAAAAATCATCAGATTTTTAAAATATCTTCTTCCATTTTGATAGCAGTTATTGTAGGTGTGTTACTTTTTGCCATTACCAACAATACGGCATTTAATATAAAGCCGGTTTTTGGCTATGGCGTCACGGTAACGCCAGAAGGCACAACTGATATCACGGGATTTGTAAATACGGAAGGGCGTTTTACCGAAGATTTACAGGCTTATTCATTGGATAATCGATGCTTGGTAAATATTCCCAGCGGAACAGTAGGCCTAACTGCAGACCTGCAACCTCTTACCGAAATTAGCATCGAACCGATGACAACACCTCCAGATCCGCCAGCAGGTAGCCAGATCATTGGAATTCCTTACCAATTTGGTCCCGAAGGGGCTACTTTTGATCCACCTATTGAGATTTCACTCACGATACCGGACGGGGTTGATTTAACTGGCCTAACACTCGCCAGGTATGGGTATAATGCAAACACCGGACAATATGAATGGATGGTACTTGAAAATATTCGTATTAACCCTGATACCCGCACTATTACCGGTGAGACCAGCGGCTTTTCTGTCTTCGCTATTATCACCGTCGCGCCTACTCCGCCTACAACCACGCCGGCACCCATTACCAAACCTATAGGTATCGACTGGGCGCTAATCGGAGGGTTGCTTGCGGCAGTGGTTGTTGTTTCGGGGATTCTCTGGTTATACCTAGCACGACGCCATGACTAATAATACCTAATGATAGGCATAATTGATAGCCCGAGTATACAAAGCTCGGGCTATCTTTTTATAGTGAATGAGGACCTGTATTTAAGGTTACATTAATGTTTTTTTGCAGTCATAACAGGAGAAGGTAAACTGGTTGCCGAAAAACCTGATAGCTTCATAGCTAGTTCGAGCAAGTTCTTTTTACCAATCTCATTTAGTCTTACCAGGCGATTAAAATCTCTTTTATTTCTTTGTCCTGGTACGTTCCACCGACTTTGACATCGATTGCGGCATCCGTCTGGGGTTCAATAAAAATTAGTCCCATATCAACAGTATCAAAAGCAATTACGGCGTGCTGCCCCCGTTCATAGCAGAGTAACGCGAAACCACACCGCCATCCTGCAGCCTCTGCATTATTATCCACTTCAGTTGCGAAGTGTCGGCATTCATATTCATTAAGGATAAAAGTTTTACGACTCGTAGTATCTTTAAGAAGAAATCGTTTCATTTCTTCAAAGGTTGGGTTTTTCAAGATAACAGTCTGAACACCGGAAGTAATATCTTCCGATAAACTCGCAATTTTTTCACTTTCCGATAGCACAGGATACTCTTTGGCACTGGTGTCAATTTTCTGTTCGCCCATTACGCCATTGCTACCGGTAGTGTTCAAACAAAATAATAATATTAAAATTGAAAAGAGAACCAGCCACTTTTTTCTCATCTCAATTCAAGCCTATAACTAAGGTAGTAAATAAATCATAAAAAACCATTAAAAATATACAAAAGTTCTCTAAATTTTTACTCGACAAATTTCAGCAGATAAATAGCTTTATTTAAGTTTGGAGCTACGCTTGAAGAGTTCTATACTACCTATCACGAATAAGCCGTATTTTGCGGCTTATTTTAATCAGAAGCCGATTAAAAGATTATTAAAATAACTTGACAAGTAACCGACATAGTTGTATCATTCTGCCGAAATCATCTTTTAATGATCATCACAACTCCATCTGCCACGTATTTTTTGCCGTAGGTTGATTGTTGTGATAGCCCCTGATAATATAATTAGTGTTAAAATTGGAGGAGGTGATGCATGCCCGGATAAAGAAAGCGAACTAAATGTTCAAATTTTTATAAGGAGAGAAAGGAATGAAAAAACTTATATTTATTATTCTAGCCGCGATTTTTGTATTCAGTCTTGCTCTCTATGGGTGTGGCGGTGAAGAGACTACAACTGCCACTACACCGCCAACCACGCAGCCCACGACTCAACCTACAACTAAACCCACTTCAACAACACCTACACCCACGGATGCCCGCCTACCTAATCTGGGCGACCTTGCCAAGCCGGAAGGCGGCAAAGAGGGCGGACGACTCCAGTTATCTTCGAGCATCAATATCGCCAATATCGGCGACCCTTCGCAAACAGCCGGACCTGGTGACGCCGCAATATCCTTCCTAGCGGTCGAACCCCTGCTTCTCGTCGATCGAAACGGCGCCCTTCAACCCTGGCTAGCGGAAAACTATAAAATAGCCGATGACGGCTCATCAATCACCCTTTACCTGCGAAAAGGAATCACTTATACTAATGGCACGGTCTTCAATGCTGACGTCGCCAAGTTTAACGTCGATAACGGCATCAACAGTCTCCAGTGGCCCAACATGAAAAAATTCAGCCAGTGCGTTATCATCGATGACTACACTGTCAGATTAGACTTCGTGGGCGGCAAATGGGACTGGGTGGCGGCAAAGAGTCTTGGCACTTTCTGGAGCGCTATGATGTGGGATCCCGTATCTCTGAATGCTAATACTCCCGAATGGAAAATGACCCATGTAATTGGCACCGGTCCCTTCATCATGACCGGCTACGAACCCAACCTGAAAATAACGTTCGACCGCAACGACAACTACTGGAGAGGTAAACCCTACCTCGAAGGTGTCGACATCAGCATTATTACCGACTCGAACGTGAACCTCATGGCATTCAAATCCGGTCAGCTTGATATGGCAGGCATCAACCCGCAGGATGCCCAGGGCGTCATCGATGAAGGTTTTCAGATCAGGACAAGCACAGATATGGTCTTCAACATGTGCCTATTACCCTCCAGCGGGAACCCGGACTCTATCCTTAAAGATATCAACCTTCGCCGCGCGGTTGAGTCCGCTATTGATAAGCAACAACTTGTTGATGCGTTTACTTATGGCTATGGCGTAGTAACCAATCAAGGGTTCTGCCTTGAACCATACAGAGACGACACTACAATCGGCTATCCTTTTGACCTTGACGCAGCCAGGAATTACCTCGCTCTAGGCGGCCATCCCGAAGGTTTCAAAACTACCCTGTATATGGTGCAGGGTGGTCCTGATGACGTACCGATGGCAATTAAAGGTATGCTTGAGGCAATCAATGTCGAGCTGGAAGTTACAAAAATCGGCTACCTGCAGCTGGTGGAAATGATCGGTGGCGGGGGCACAGGCTGGGACGGATACATCTGGATGTTCGGTTTCCCGGGCGATACGGTTGACCCGGCCAGCACCCTGATCAACGGACCGCTGAATGCTATTCACCCGGCGGACGACCCCACAGGATGGCAGATTACAACCTGGATAAGCTGTGAACAGCCTAAAGAACTCTGTGACTTAGCCGAGCAGGGCTCTCAAGAAACTGACGCCTTGAAGAGAATCCCGATATACCAGAAAATCTCAAGGTTAGCAACCGATAAATACTGCCAGTGGAGTTACCTGTACTATGTCCCCGGTCTTACCTCCTTCTCCAAGAGGCTACATGGCGGCTCGTACGGTCAAGCTAAAGAATTCTTATGGTATACTTTTGCCTGGGTAGAATAATAAGAGATAAATAAAAAGAGCCGTGCAGTTTAAACGGCTGGAACAAAAGATACGGGTCGCGGAAAACGCGACCCGTATTGTTTTAGCAGTAGATTTATCAAACAGGAATTTAGCTAGACTCTGATGCAGGCGACGTAATGTCCGTTGCCCACGTCACGCAGCGGGGGCCTCGCCTGACTGCATTCCGGTATCGCCAGCTGGCAGCGGGGATGGAAATGACACCCCGGCGGAGGCGCTACCGGGCTGGGTACTTCACCCTTTAAAACAATACGCTGCCGCGTCCTCTCCGCCACCGGGTCGGGTATCGGTATCGCCGAAAGCAAAGCCTTGGTGTAGGGATGCAGCGGATTCTCGTAAAGCTCCCCCGAACTCGTAAGCTCCATAATGCGCCCCAGATACATCACCCCTACACGGTCGCTGATGTGCTGTACCACCGCCAGGTCATGCGCGATAAATAGATACGTTAACCCCAGCTTCTCCTGCAATTCCTCTAAAAGGTTAATAATCTGGGCCTGAATCGAGACATCAAGCGCCGATATCGGCTCGTCACAGATAATCAGCGAAGGACTGCAGGCCAGAGCACGCGCTACACCAATGCGCTGCCGCTGCCCCCCGCTGAACTCGTGCGGTACACGGTCCATCATGCTCGGGTCCAGCCCGACTATGCGAAATAGCTCGGCAACCTTCTGCTTCAGCTCCTTCTTGGTAACCATATTATGCACGATTAAGGGGTCCCCCACGATACCACCCGCCGACTGCCGCGGATTTAGCGACCCGAACGGATCCTGGAATATCATCCCCATGTCTTTGCGATAAGGCTTTATCTTCCGCTCCGGCATCTTCGAGATATCATGCCCGGCAAAAATAATGCTCCCCGATGTGGGCTGGTACAGTCGCAAAATACAGCGCCCTACCGTGGTCTTGCCACACCCGCTCTCCCCCACCAGCCCAAGCGTCTCATGTCTCCTGATCTCAAAACTGACATCATCCACGGCTTTAACATCAGCTACCTTGCGCCGCAACAACCCCCTCGTGATGGGAAAATACATCTTGAGATTTTTTACCTCTACCATGACATCGTCTTGCGGTCTTTCCATTACTTCCCCTTTATATCAACATAACACGATATGTAATGATTCTCCCCTACCGCCCGCAGCTCCGGCCAGGGCTCCCTCTCACACCTCCCAATCCTCTCCGTGCACCGCGGCAGAAACGCACACGTGGGCGGCATATTGATCAGATTGGGCGGCAAACCTAATATCGGTATCAGTTTCCTCGCCCCATGCTTCTCCCCCAACCTGGGTACGCTGTTTAATAACCCAATCGTGTAAGGATGTCGCGGATGACCGAAAATGTCCTCGGAACGACCCGATTCGATGATGCGCCCAGCGTACATCACGTATATCCTCTGCGCATAACGCGCCACTACCCCCAGATTATGCGTCACGATCACCAGAGCCGTATTCAGCCGCGTCACCAGGTCCTTCATCAGCTCCAGCAACTGCGCCTGGGTCGTCACATCTACCGCCGTCGTCGGCTCATCGGCAAAGATGATCATCGGATTGCACGATAACGCCATCGCTATCATCACCCTCTGCCGCATCCCTCCACTGAACTGGTGCGGATAATCATCAACCCGCTTGGCTGCATCCGGCACCCCCACCATCCTTAAAAGCTCGATCGCTCTCTCTCGCGCTGCATGACTATCCATGTCCAGATGCAACTCCAGCGTCTCCGTCAACTGCCGCGCAATCGTCAGTACCGGATTTAGCGACGTCATCGGCTCCTGAAATATCATCGTCATCTTACTGCCACGAATCGCTCTCATCTCAGGCCCGTTTGGCTTGTATTGCAAAAGGTCCTGCCCGTCAAATATTACCCTGCCCCCAGCCCTCTCCCCGGGCGGCGAGGGTATCAACTGCATCACCGATAGTATGCTCACCGACTTGCCGCAGCCACTCTCCCCCACCAGCCCGATGATCTCTCCCTCGTTGACCTGGAATGATACCCCATCAGCGGCTTTTACCAGCCCGTATTCCGTGTGAAAATACGTCTTTAAATCCTGTACATCCAATACAGCCATACTCTTACCTGCCAATTTTTTAATCTATTTTTAAAGAACCCCCCGCAGTCTTGGGTCAATAGCATCCCTGACGCCATCACCAACCATATTAAAACCGAATACAAGTAACATAATAGCAAAACCGGGTAGCAGAGATAGCAGCGGATTGGTCATCAAGAAACGCTGACCATCCATAACCATGCTTCCCCAGGATGGCGTGGGTGCCTGGACGCCGATGCCAAGGAAGCTTAAGCCGGCTTCTCCCAGAACAACGCCACCGATGCCCATCGTCAAGCCAACTATTAACGGAGGGAAAGCATTAGGGAATATTTGCCTCCACATAATACGCCAGTCGCTCATACCAATACCACGCGCCGCCAGAACATAATCATTGTTTTTAACGCTTAATGCCTGCCCGCACATCATACGGGCCATACCAGGAATGCCGCCGAAACCGAGAGCAAATATAACAATCCAGAGACCCCCTCCCTTAAGCATACCGGCAATGAGCATCATCAGAATTATGCTGGGTACTGACATTAATACATCGGTTAACCTCATGATGACGGCGAATACCCAGCCGCCGTAGTGCGCTGCCGCTAAGCCCATGAGTGCTCCGATTATGGCTGAAGAGAAGACCGCGGAAAAACCAATAATTAGAGATACTTGTGTACCGTAAATAATACGGCTGAGTATGTCCCTGCCAAGCTGGTCGGTACCCAGCCAGTGTTCGGCACTGGGAGGGGCTAGTCTATTAGGCAAATCATTCTGTATAGGGTCGTAGGGGGCTAATACAGGTGCAAAAATAGCCGTGATAATGATAAGCGCTACGATGATAAACCCTATTAGATATAATTTACGCCCGAAGAATATCCTAGCAAACCTCCGCCACTCGCTGCGACGCGGAGGTGCGACCGCCATTCCCATGGCATCACTTGGTGCCGATACTACTGGGTTCTCTGGCATGTTGTCCTCCTCATCCGTATCTTATCCTGGGGTCAAGCCATCCCCAGGCAATATCGACCATTAAGTTGGAAAAAATAACAATACCTCCGAATATTAAAGAGGTTGCCTGAACTATCTGATAATCATAATCGAAAATGGCCGTGGTCATCAATCTGCCCATGCCAGGTATACTAAATACCGTCTCGATAAATACCGAACCGCCCAGAATCATGCCCAGCGTGCCGCCAAGGGCTGTAACTACCGGAATCATGGCGTTTTTCAGCTGGTGCCTGATTACAATCACCCTCTCGCGTAAGCCTTTAGCCCAGGCGGTGCGCACATAGTCTGTCCCCATGACCTCAAGCATGCAAGACCGGGTGAGGCGGGCCATACCTGCGATACCTCCCAGAGCTACAGATGCTACCGGCAATACGACATACTTGCAACTTTCCGCGAAGTTATCCCACGGTGCAACCCATCCGAACATAGGGAACCAGCGCAGCTTATACGCAAAAACATAAATCAATAGAATTCCCAGCCAGAAGACCGGTACCGTCATGCCTATATTGGCGATGGTGGTAAGGGTGTTATCCAGCCAGCTTCCGCGTCTCAAGGCACAGTAAATTCCGACTAATAGTCCTCCGAAAGTACCGACGATAAACATTAAAATGCCGATGTATGCTGTTCTCGGTAATACCTGGGCAATCATAGTGCTTATCGGCTGATTTGTTCCTAACGATTTGCCCAGATTACCTCTAAAAATATTACTTAGCCAATCCCAATATTGCACTGGTATGGGCCTGTCTAGACCTAATGCTTTCATCATAGCATCATGCTGTTCGGGGCTCATGATATTCTGTTGTCCGGTGCCGGTGAAATTAGCCATATATCTCATCACAGGGTCTCCCGGTAACAGGCGAACGAGTAGAAATATCAACATAGTTACCAGGATGAGTATCATTAGACCGATAATTATCCGGCGAATAATATAGGCTGTCATGTTTTATCTCCCTTAATTTATGCCGAATAGACTATATTAAAGAGAAACAATTATTATTATGTAAACTGATATTTGCCTATTATATATTGTAACGATATTCTAAAAAAGAGCTTATATATAAGTGTTAAAATCTGGAATATAAGCTCGGACTAAATATTTCTGTATAACGGCACTCATGAAGCACTTTTAAGGTGAGACCTCCAGAAACAATAAACACTATTTTGGCTGAGTTTAGCATTATTTGAAAAATAAGTCAATCAATTAAAATCGATTTATATGCCTTAAATGCCTTTTATTAAAAAAGACGATTACCACCGTGTTAAAATAAAATTTATTATCCCCTTTTTTTAAGTATATTCCGCAACCGATTTCAATTCAACCCCGTGTTTCCTTTTTCCGCCGCTTTCTTTATAAATCCTTTAATCCGTCGTTCTAAAACGCTCCTAGGTAACATGACCCGTCGTTCACACTTGATACACTTGATACCTATATCCGCCCCGAGCCTCACCACCTGCCAGTCATAACCTCCGCAGGGATGTCTTTTTTTTAGCGTAACAACGTCTCCGAGGTTTAGTTTCAGAACCATATTGCTACCTTAAGTCAGCTATCCAGACTATTCCAGGTATCTATTAATGCGGTCCCTTAGTTCTCGGGCGGTTTTTTCTGCTTCCGCCGCGAAATCCTTGCCTCTGGATGCGTAAAGAACCTGCCTGGATGAATTTATTATCGTCTTGCTTCTTTCTTTATCAACCCCGTATTCCACCACCAGCTTTAGTTCACCACCCTGCGTCCCCACCCCCGGTATCAGTATCGGTATTTCCGGGTATTTTTCACGTATCAGCTTGAGCTCTTCGGGATAAGTCGCCCCCACCACCAACCCCAGGTTGCCGTATTTATTCCATTCAATTACCTTTTCCGCAACGACCTCATAAAGCACTCGTTTACCCTTGTCTGTTTCCACATAAAGCGACTGGAAGTCAGTAGCGCCTGGATTAGATGTTCTGCAAATGATAAAAACACCCCGGTCGCGATACTCGATAAAAGGCTCCAGCGAATCGTATCCAAGGTAAGGACTGACCGTCACCGCATCAGCGTTAAAATAACCGAAAAGACTTCGCGCATAGGCTTTGGCCGTATTGCCGATATCCCCCCGCTTAGCGTCAATGATTACGGGAATATCCTTTGGTATATATTCACGGGTCTTTTTTAAAGCATCTATGCCTTTATCACCCATCCCCTCATAGAAGGCTATATTAGGCTTATAAGCACATACCAGGTCGGCAGTAGCGTCGATGATGGCTTTATTGAACTTAAAAACCCCTATTTTCTCCGGCATTAACGCCGGGTCAGGGTCGAGCCCCACGCATAAAAGACTGCGGTTTTTTCGACATGCTTTTGCCAGTTTTTCAATGAAATTCATTATGCTCCAGGATTTAATATGTTGCTTAATTTTAGACGCAATAATCCCCTATATGCAATTCAGCCCTGGAATTAATCCCCTTTTAAGCCTGCGGCGTCCAGTTGCGCTGTACGGGCTTCCGGAGGCAGCATATTTTCTAAAATTTTTTCCATCGCCATTGTATGACTGCACAGTCCCCATTTAGAGAAAAAACTGCAGGTGCAATGCCACTTGCCGTTCTTCAAAATAACATCGTAGTCGCTGTTCTCACCATGGAATTTCACGGTAAGTTCTTTGAAGGTAACCCGGTCTTTTTCCTGCGCGTAACGTTTGGCTTTTTCAATCTTTCCGATTAGACTCGATTGCATTAACGTTACCTCCTTAAAATAAAAAGCACTGGTTTTTACTCCAGCGCTTTAATATCTTTCTTCAACAGGCTGATTTTTATTTTATATAAATAGCTCATAACTTTATATCCTCTTAAGCCCTTAAATTTTACTCCCTTTTTTACCGTAAGTCCAGTGAGAATTTATAAAATATTTTTAACACAAGTATAACTTTAAGTTTTGACATGAAGCCCCGCTGATTCTATAATGCCATTTGAAATACTATGAAAAAAATACGCATCGGCGTGCTAACCGGCGGTGGAGACTGCGCCGGGTTAAACCCTGCCCTCAAATGGGTGGTTAAGACCGCCATGGACGAACGTCTCGAGTCGGAAAGAGGCGTCCGTTATGAAGTCCTCGGCATTCATGACGGATGGAAAGGACTGGTAGATGTCGACCCCGCCGCCCGGCACCAGCCCGGCATTATAACTCCTCTTAACCCTGCAATCGTCAGAACCTGGGACCGTTATGGCGGCACCATGCTCGGCACCTCGCGCTTAAGCCCCTACGACCCTAAGAATGAATGCTCTAAACTGGTTATTGATAATATTCATAAGCTGGGACTGGAAGCCGTTATTGTTATGGGTGGCGACGGCACGTTAGCGATTGCCTCCCGCTTCGCTAAAGAAGGCATCAACGTCATCGGTATTCCCAAGACTATTGATAAAGACCTGCCGGAAACAGACTATACGCTGGGATTCGAGACTGCGCTTAACGTTATCGTTGAAGAAGTCGACCGTTTAAGGACTACCGCCGGCTCTCATAAAAGGATTTTCGTTGTTGAAACTATGGGCAGAAACGCCGGCTGGCTGGCTTTAGAGGGTGGCGAGGCCTGCGGGGCATATATAATTTTAATACCGGAATACGATTTTTCTTTCGACCGCGTAAACGAACTGGTCATGGAAGGCAGAAGGTCCGGCACGAGATATGAAATCATCATCGCCGCGGAAGGAGCTAAACCCATCGGCGGCGAGCAAAGCGTGAAAAAAGAAGGCACTGATAGCTTCGGACGAAAGTCCCTCGGCGGCATTGGTGAGGTTCTGGCAAGGGAAATTGAAAAGAACACTGACATCGAAACACGCAGTGTTGAGCTTAGCCATCTGCAGCGGGGCGGCGCTCCCTGCGCTTACGACCGCCGTATGGGCCGCTATTTCGGTATTGCTGCGGTCGACCTTATCGTGCATCGGCGTTATGGCAATATGGTATGCTTGAAAAATGGCAAAATAAACTATGTACCCCTGGCAGATATCTACGGCAAATTGAATCTGGTAGACCCTAAAATACAATACGATTCTGATAGATATAACGGGCGCCGTACCATTCTATATAATGATAAATAAGCGTGGGAGGCATACACGATGGCAAAAAGTGATAATATTGATACACTCATACATGAAGCAGTCTTCGGGACTGACACGCAGCAAAAGATAGAACTCTACCATACTATTCGCCAGACCGCCCTCGACCATGGTATTTACCCTGCCAGTATCCAGGGACTTTACGAAGCCGCCGGCAAAGGCAAATTCAGCGGCATTACCGTGCCCGCAATCAACATCCGGATGATAACTTATGACGTCGCCAGGGCAGTATTCCGGGCTGCTTTAAAAGATAAGGTGGCAGCCCTCATTTTTGAAATTGCCCGCTCCGAGATAGGCTACACCAAACAACCCCCCGCGGAGTATGCCGGCTGCGTCCTGGCCGCCGCGGTAAAGGAAGGTTTCCAGGGGCCGGTCTTTATCCAAGGAGACCATTACCAGGTCAACCGGGCTAAGTACCAAGAAAACCCAGGCAGTGAAATACAGGCTATCAAAGAACTTATTAAAGCGTCTATTGAAGCCGGCTTTTATAATATTGATATTGACGCTTCTACGCTGGTGGATATCTCTAAAACGGAACTGACGGAGCAGCAGGAAGAAAACTCAAAAGTTACGGCGGAAATGACCCGTTATATCCGCAGTATGGAACCTAAAAAAATTACTATTTCTGTGGGCGGGGAGATAGGCGAAATAGGTCACGGCAATAGCACCGTGGCCGACCTGCGGGCATTTATGAATAATTATCTAAAGTTACTGCCCAAAGGCGTTAAAGGAATTTCTAAAATCAGTGTGCAGACCGGCACCACACACGGCGGCGTTGTCCTGCCGGATGGTTCCATTGCCAAGGTCCAAATAGCCTTTGATACTCTCAAAGAATTGTCCAGAGTTGCGCGCACGGAATATGGATTGGGGGGAGCGGTTCAGCACGGCGCGTCTACTCTGCCGGATGAAGCCTTCGACATGTTCCCGAAAATGGACACGCTGGAGGTCCATCTGGCTACAGGCTTCCAGAATATTATTTATGACAGCCCCCATTTCCCTAAAGATTTACTGCAACGGGTGTATCAGTATCTCGATGTTAAGTGCGCTAATGAAAGAAAATCCGGCGATACTGATGAGCAGTTCCATTACAATACACGTAAAAAAGCTTGGGGCGAATTTAAAAAAGATACGTGGAGCCTGCCGGAGGCAGACTTGCGGGCGATTATGCAGGAACTTGAAGAGCGCTTTACCCTGATATTCCGCAAACTTAATGCCGTTGATACCGTTAAACTGGTAAAGAAATACGTTAAGTAATTAATTATTTTTTACGCCGGATAAAGCGAAAGGCTGGATATTCCTTTTAAAGAGTATCCAGCCTTATCTATATTTATAAAATCCTAACTTGGTATCGGCATTATTTCTTGCCGATTCTGAACATCTTGGTGCCGCAGGACGGGCATACGCCCTGAGTAGCCGGCTTGCCGTTCTTCATGGTGATGGATTTAGCATTGCTCATTTCTTTCTTGGCTCGGCACTTTACACAATACGCTTGCATGGTTCCTCCTTCCTTGACGCAATTTGTTAATAACAATAAACCATCGTCCACGCTCGTGTCAAGT
>DAOUCO010000024.1:0-40707 GCA_034432135.1 Dehalococcoidales bacterium
CCAGCTTCAAATTGGGGATAAACTCCTTAAGCTGGTTGAAGCGGGCTGATATTGAGTTTGGCTGGTTATGATGGACATCAAATCAAAAGATGTTTTAACGTTGACTGATAAGAGCATAGACGCCTGTAATTAAGAGGCACCTTTAAAGCTAATAACGGCACTGCTAGTAATGATAAGAAGCGAAGGATAAATATTTTGACTACTAATAATACTATAAGTGATAGAGCCCCGGTGGTAGAAGAGAGCGAACGTACCCCCGAAGAAGAAACGCTAATAATGCGTCTCAAGGTATTTAACAACATGAGGTGGTTTGCCATTCTCGGGGTTATCATTGTTACGGTCGTCGCCAGATATGGTTTTCATATCGGTTTTTCCACTTTGCCGGTATATATTGTCTGCGCCTTCATGGTTATTTATAACCTGGTGCTGACACAGCAAGTCAGAGGGCTGAATAAATTGCAGCCCCAACGGGTTGTTCCGCGTGTACGCCAATATACGTATTACCACATTTTATTTGACATGTTTGCCCTGACCGTAATATTGCATTTCACCGGGGGAATAGAAAACCCATTCATGTTCTTTTTTATCTTTCACATCGTCCTAGCCAGTATCGGCCTTAACTACCGGGTAGTATATTTACTATCCACAGTAGCCATCGGCTTGATGGTATTTATGGTAAGTCTGGAATATACAGGCGTGATACCCCATGTCAATCTGGAGGGATTTGCCCTACCAACGGAATACAAACAGGGAAGCTATATCGCGGCTAGGCTCATTACGCTGGCATTGCTCCTTTACTGTATTACCTACGTAGCTACGGCTATTGCCGGGGAATTGAGGAAGAGGCAGCGGCAAGTAGTGAAGCTGCGGGACCGGCTGATTGCTGAAAAAACCGGAGAATTGGAGCTCGCCTCCAGCGAGATAGACAAACTGAAAGAGGAAAGGGAAAAGTTCCTGCGTTTTATCAGCATTGCAGCTCATGATTTGAAAGCACCGCTTACTGCTATTCAGGGCTTCCTGTGGGTCATTCTGGGCGGTTTCGCCGGACAGGTACTTGAAAAACAGAGAAACATGTTAGAGCGGAGTTCTCATCGGATCAGCGAACTCCTGGCTTTAATTAGTGATTTGCTTGATATTCCACGTATTGAAACCGGTCAGATTGTCCAGGAAATGAAAGAAATTTCGCTATTGCAGGTCATCAAGGATTCTATTGAAGGCCAACGTAATCTAGCTGAAGAAAAAGGCATAAAAATTAAAATTGAGTTACCTAGAGTACTTTCCCCGATCAAAGGTTCAGCCCCACGGTTGCAGCAGGTGATAACCAATCTGGTGAATAACGCTATCAGGTATACACCGAAGGGTACAGTAACTGTCAGGGTTAGAGAACGGAGTGATGACTTGTTGATTGAGGTTATGGATACCGGTATTGGCATACCTAATGAGGACATGCCGCATCTCTTTGAAGACTTCTTCCGTGCCAGTAATGTCGAAATAAAGGGGACGGGGCTGGGATTGTCTATAGCTAAGAGGATTATTGAGGCTCATGGTGGTAAGATATGGGCTGAAAGTCCCTGTAGTGAGACTAACACCGGGTGCAAATTTTCTTGCACGTTACCCAAGCCTACATGAAACTTAGAGGAGGCAATATCAATGAAAGCAGGAACAAACCTGGAAAAAATATTGGATAGCGGAAGGTTTGCCGTCACTGCCGAGGCAGGTCCTCCCAAGGGTACCAGTGCGGCGGTTATACAGAAGAAGGGCGAGATGCTCCGTAACTGCTGTGACGCTGTCAATATTACCGATAATCAGACAGCTATTGTGCGTATGTCCAGTCTGGCTGGCTGTATTCTTTTAAAGCAGGTAGGTGTGGAACCGGTCATGCAGATGGTTGTCAGAGACCGGAACCGGTTAGCACTTCAGAGTGATGTATTAGGCGCTATATCTCTGGGTATAGGCAATTTCCTGTGCCTTTCCGGTGACCATCAAAAGTTTGGCAACCATCCTTCTGCCAAAGGTGTGTTTGATATTGATTCGATTCAATTGATTCAGATGTTGAAGAAGATGCGTGATGAGAAAAAATTTCTAAATGATGAGGAAATAGCCGGGGAAGTCCCGATATATATTGGTGCCGCCGCCAATCCCTTTGCTGACCCATTTGAATTCCGAGTAAAAAGGCTCGCTAAGAAGGTCAAGGCCGGGCTAGACTTTGTTCAGACTCAAGCGGTCTATGATGTACCAAAATTCGCTAAGTTCATGCAGATGGTTTGCGACCTGGGATTGGACAAGCAGGTGCATATTCTAGCAGGTGTCATACCTATAAGGTCGGTAGGTATGGCCCGTTATATGAGAGACTATGTTTCTGGAGTCAGTTTACCCGATGAAATCGTCACCAGAATGGAAAAGGCAGAGAAAGCTAAGGATGAAGGGGTAAAAATAATCCTGGAAATTATTGAGCAGCTTAAAGAGATACCCGGGGTACATGGTATTCATATTATGGCGGTGGGCTGGGAAGATATCGTTCCGGAGATGGTAGAAAAGGCTGGACTTATGCCCAGACCTATAATATAATAGGAGGCGAAAATGCCTGGCAAGATACTGGTTGTTGATGATGACCCTGATATTCTTGATGCTATTACTATGATTCTTGAATCTCAGGATTATCAAGTATTTACCGCACGCGATGGAATAGAAGGGTTAGCCACTCTCAGGGCAGAGAATCCTGACCTGATGATTCTTGACCTGATGATGCCTAAAATGGACGGGTTCGCCGTATGTAAGGAACTTCAGGACCCGAGATGGTCTAAATATAAGGACATACCTATTCTTATTCTTACCTCGGTAAGAGAGGAAGCCAGCCGACGGCGCTATGAACTGGAGACCGGACTTGAACTAGACGTGGATGATTATGTTGAGAAGCCTATGTCCCCCGATATCTTACTGGAAAGGGTGAGTAGGCTCATCAAAAAGAAATAGTTTTGAAATATCCAGTTAATCTGACTAGTTAAGGAGGCGAGCCTGGGTGAAAAAGAAGGCCAAAATCCTGCTTATCGACGATGATGCTGATTTTATCGAATCGACTAAAATTATTTTGGAAAGCAAACCTTACGAGGTAATAGTCGCTGTTGACGGTAACGACGGTTTACGCAAGGCAAGAGAGGAGAAGCCTGATTTAATTCTTCTCGATATTATCATGCCTATAGAGAATGGCTTTACAGCCGCGGAGCATCTGAAGAAAGACCCGAAACTTGCTAAAATTCCGGTAATTATGTTGACCAGCTATGCAACAAAAGGAGCGGGTACAGGAATCCCTCGTAGCCGTGGTTTAGAAGTAGAGTACGATGATTATATCGATAAGCCAGTCAGGCCGGATGAACTACTGGCTGCTGTAGCTAAACATCTGCAAAAGTTATGACCTGCTTTTAAAGCTGCATAATCAGGTATCAGACCAAACTTCATAAAACGTGAAAATAAAAGCTTTGGTAGACTTGTAGTTACTCCCGATGGTTGTGGTACTTTCTGATAAATTTTAAGGCTTTTTACCTTCTATTTTACAGATTATTTCCTTCATCATGGGGTCATTCGGGTTATAATTTTTCCTATCGCCTTTGAAATTATTATCAGTTATTACCAATTTAGAAATTTCATTTACCAAATAAAGTTTCCAACCATAAGGTTCTCCGAATTCACTAAAGCCTTTGACTTGATAACCCCTGAGCACTTCATTTCCAGAAATTTTATGGAGGCCATAACAGAATGGTTCTACGAAACGAATACCACCCCTATAGTAAAAACTTACCACTTTCCTGGAATCGATTGCCGAGCAAATTTTCTTTTTCATAAAAAATGCTTGGAATAATTATTATATCCCGTATCATCCTGTATTGCTGAAAATAAAAGAGAAAATTCTAAAAAAGTGACCTCTACTATACGTGAATCTGAAAACTATCTATTAAAAGTATAACACAGCTGATCTTATGCCGACAATTAGCTTTACCAATTATTTTTATTCAATAAAACTGAAAGACTAACCTTACACCTTTGTAATTAGTGAATAATATTCTCCATCGAAATCATTCTAAACGATAAATGTAGAAAATCTTTTTTATCATCTTGGTCATGCCTTACATGTAAAGATACATAGGAATTACCGGTCGATCCTTGTTCTTTAGTGGAAGGAACCCAATTTTGTTGAAGCTGGTTAGCAAGGGTGAATTATCTCTACTAATAATTCGTCAATGTGAAGCGTTGCGCTCTCTGATCTCTCTGATTTCATTTTCAGATAGAATATCCTCCGGGTAACGTGAAATTTCGTATTTATATGGGAACTAGAGCCTTAATTCCTTCTTTGTTATCCATTTCCATCCCTTTATTGAAGACCTTGGATGTTCGTAAATATCATCATTAGTCACCCGGTCTGAATTGTCTCCACACCCAAGAATGGAATTTGTAACATTGACCGCTGAAACTATACAAAGCAAGATTAAGTAGAAACATATTATTAACCTGTCAAATTTATCATCCCTGGTAGCTTATTGGATGGTAGCTATTATATAGTGAAGATAAATCCATTTTTAGCTATCCTGATGGAAGCCTCTACCGGCCTTATACTATAACACACGCTTGGATTAAGCTAGTGCGGCGAACAGGTTTAAAGCCTATACGTTTGCATGATGCCAGGCATAGCCATGCGAGCCTTTTGCTTAAACAAGGAGCACATCCAAAGGTAGTTCAGGAGAGATTAGGACACGCCGGCATACAAATCACCCTAGACACTTATAGTCATGTAGCCCCCGGACTCCAAGAAGCAGCAGCCAAACGTTTTGACGATGTTTTAAACAGCAAGTATAATGAACGTGTTAAGGTAGTCGCCTAAATTAGCTTCAAAATAAGGTATGCGCCTGTAGCTCAGCGGACTAGAGCATCGGTCTTCGGAACCGGGGGTCGTGGGTTCGAATCCCTCCAGGCGCGCCACCCATTTTACCAACCACTTACCCTTCCGAACCGCCACTATTTACTGATAAAATTATATTTTATGAATTCCCAAAAACCTTTTTTATCTTCGGGTTTAAGTTGCTACCGACTTTCTCAATAGCTTCATAGCGGATTTTATTTAACTCTTTCTGCCTTGATTCCAGTTCTGACTTAGAATACAGTCTTTCCGGGTGCACCAGGATATCGTCCACGGCACGGATGGCGGCCGGCACCTTAAAGCCGGAGGGGGAATCCACCCAGTCTTCCAGTCCGCCGCGGCAAAGCGAATCGAGGATACTCATGGTATGACCGACCTCGATATCCTTAAAGTGATACCCTTCTCCCACCGACCCGGTATTCATGAGGTAGTAATTCATATGTGGGAGGTTTGTCAGAATATCGTAGAACCGGTTAGCGTGCTGCGCTCTATCACCAGCGACAAAGGGGTCGTAGAAAAACTCGGTGCGTATTTTACCCGCCTGGGTAGGGTCACCAGCGGAGGACTCCATAGCCTGGCCCAGCACCATCAAAGCGGCAGCCTGCTCGAGATTTAATTTACAAATAGCGGGGATGGTGGGGCCCCTGGTAATGAGGACGATATTATCAATAGACTCGACGTCAATATGGGGGCTGGCGTGCATGAAATCCCGTCTTAAAACGACTGCGCGCCCGTTGGAAGTCCTTTCAAAGTTCTCGAAGTCGAAATCGCCTTTTTCGTTGACATACACATTTTCGCAGACGGTATCCGGCTTTAAAAGACCATAAAAAATCTCAACCTGTTCGCCGGGATTTACGCCTTCCGTCTTGACGAAGACGCCACCGGCTTCGAAACCATGGAAAGAGCCATCCGGCATGAGCGTACCGCCATCATCCTGGATAAGCCATGACCGTTCCATACCTTTACGCGCCAGAATTTTACAGGTGGTGGTTGTCTTACCATTAGCACTTAAAGCAATAAGCAGAGTTCGCACCGGTTTATAGTCACCATGAGTTGTCTGAAGGAAATCCTCGCGGCAACCGGCGTGCAGGAAAATGCCACCCCGCTGTGTTTTAGCGACCCAGTCCTCCGAGGCAAATACTCCCTTTTTAAATTCGCCGATATAGTTGCTATTGCGGATAATTTTAACCACCCGGCCATCGTCAAGGAAAGCCAGCCGGATAGTTATGTCCTTCTGGGGGAGGGGCTTGGACTTGTTGGTCTGCCAGGCTTCATCGCCGAAAAATATCATCTGATAGTTCGGCCTGGTTACGGGCTTACGTACAGTAATAAAAAGATTCTTGCCGCCATAGGCAACGTGAGCGAACTGGGGAGGGACGATAAGCCTGACTACCGTATCAGAACTTGGATTGCCAACAGTGCAGTCGACGGAAATTATTTGTTCTTTAGCAAGAGCTGCTTCGCAGTTTTTCAGGAGTGTTAATTCATCCTCGCCGAACTCATCATCAACGCTATTTTTAGTGAACATCTGCGAGCGAGAGGTAGGCTCACTTTCCGCCACAAAATTATTATAGATAGTCTTAACAACACCTTCCTCTTTTTCCACTAAAGCCCGCAGGACTTCATCAGAGGGATTATCCAGCAGGCGGCCTTCCGCTTTAGCTTTTTCTCTGATTCTTTCCGCCGTTTTGGCAAATTCCTCCAAGTCAATTTTCGCAGCCATCTCAGACCTCCATACTCCCTGTCTATCTTATTATAAAAACACCTTCACCCACAACTTTTAAAAAGTAAACAGTTTGAGGAAAAAGGGAGAAAAGAAGAAACAAGATGCAATAACCAAACAAATTTCAAAAATCAAAAACACAGATAAAAAGTTTAAGATCGTGGGTAAGGGGAGGTCATTGTGAGCGAAGCGTGGCAATCCCTAATTGGAATCAAGATAATGATTGAGATTGCCACGTCACGGCACTCCTCGCAATGAATGTTGGGTACAAGGTTTAATACCTATGTTAACTATTCCTCAGTACATCTATAGGTTGTTCTTTATTAGTAGCTTCATCTAGGTAACGCCATACCCTCCAACCGTTCTCAAAATTCCCTGATATATGTACAGCCGCTGCTAAAGGAGTTGGATAAACCTTGCCATTAAGTTGGATTCTCCATCCTTTTAATAATTGTGCTGGATAATTTGTACCTTTATATCGCCTAAATATAGGAATAGGGAAATTTAACTGTTGTGAACCGATTGTACTTGCATTTACTTGCGTGCCAGCTAGTATTTCATCTGCCCAAGCCAATAACGCCTTTTTATCTTCGCTATTAGGAACCTGATTGGTAACTCTGATAAGTAATCTTACTCGGTCAATAGAGATCTTATAAATATCCTTAGTAATATTTTACTACTATAGTAGCACTATAGGAGGCTTTTTCAAGTGTTTCGTTAAAATTTTAAACGATATCTCCCCAAACGCCGTCGCGATAAGCTTTAAGGAGTTTAACAGGAAGTATTAAATTGGCTAAAACCTTAGCACTTCTTGTATATACCTTAATATAGTTGCCGGTAAGGCCGGACCAGACACCGCGAGATTGTTGCTCCCAGAGAACCTCCAAGGTCTTGCCAAGGAATTGGTTCTGGAAGATGTGGGCGCTTTCTTGAGCCAGGGAAAGCATCTTATTAATACGCTCTTTCACAAAAGCAGCGGGAACCCGACCGGGCATGGAGGCAGCTTCCGTATTGGGGCGAGGGGAGAAGGGGAACACGTGAATACGGGCGAACCGCATTTCGCGGCAGAAGTCAAGAGTCTCCTGAAATTCGGCTTCAGTCTCGGCAGGGAAGCCAACGATAACGTCTGAAGTAATGGCGACATCCGCTACATTTCCACGAATCAGGGATACAACCCGACGGTAATCGTCGACGGTATAACGCCGTTTCATTCTTTTAAGAACAGCATCGCTGCCGCTCTGGAGAGATAGGTGGAAATGCGGACATAAACGAGAATTCTGCCAGAGGCTAACAAGCCCTTCTAAAATCTGATGAGGCTGGAGGGAAGAGAGACGTAAACGAGGCACGGGCGTATCGGCGAGAATACGGGTGATAAGCTCTTCCAGATTAACGCCGTTACACTCATAAGAGCCGATTTCCGTGCCGGTCAGGACCACTTCACGATAACCATTAGCGACAAGTTCCCGAACTTGAGACGTCACCTTTTCCATCGACACACTTTGAATACGGTTACGCACGAAAGGTACAATGCAGTAGGCACAGAAGTTCTTACAGCCGTCCTGTACCTTGAGGAAAGCACGGGTACGACGAACAACATGAGGACCAGAGGGAGGCGTAACGATAATTTGCGGACTGACGGCGTCACCCAACAGGCGAAGTAGATTCATCTTGCGGTCGTTGCCAAGGATAAGCTCCACGCCTTCAATTTCACTCAATTCAGCAGGGGCGCGATGGGCATAACAACCGATAGCGATAAGGCGGGCGGAAGGATTACGGCGTCGGGCGAGACGCAGCATATGACGCGATTTACGGTCGGCGATATGAGTGACCGTGCAGGTGTTGAGGACGTAAATATCAGCTTTTTCCGATGGAGCAACCAGACGATAACCAGCGGCTTCAAGCTGTCGGGCAAGAGTCTGTATCTCCGCCTGGTTTAGCTTACAGCCGAGGCTATCTAAAGCGACGCTGGAGGCTCTAATTATTTGATTCATAAAAATAAGGAGGCGTTAAAAATTATACCGTTACAGATTGAGGCAGGTCAAAAGAGAAAGATAGGGAATAAGGAAAACGTAGTAATAGGGTAACTTGAAAATAAGCCTTAAATATGCTAGAAATTAGATATAAATCCCGCTTATTTTACGTTTTCCCCAACTATAATAAGGAGGCAACTAAAATCAATAATCAATTCAATAGAGTCGTAGTTACGGGCATCGGGGCGATAACGCCGCTGGGACTGGATATGGCAACCACGTGGGAAAATCTAATAGCCGGAAAATCCGGCGTGGGTTATATCACGCTTTTCGATGCCTCAAACATGGAAGTGAAAATAGCCGGGGAGGTTAAGGGGTTCGACCCAAATAATTACATAAACCGCAAGGATATACGGCGTATGGATCGCTTCGCCCAACTGGCAGTAGCCGCGGGCTTCCAGGCAGTTAAAGACGCCGGCCTTACAATCGATGAAAGCAACAAAGATGATATCGGCGTATTCATAGGCAGCGGTATTGGCGGCCTGACAACGCTGTTCGACCAGGCAAGAGTTCTGGTGGAAAAGGGACCGGACAGGGTAAGCCCCTTCCTGGCACCGATGATGATTGCCGATATTGCCGCCGCCCAGATATCGATTGCGCTTGGAGTAAGAGGACCTAACATGTGCATGACTTCAGCCTGCTCCAGCGGGTCGGACGCCATAGGTCTGGCTGTCGAATATATAAAACACGGCAGTGCCCAGGTAATGATTGCTGGCGGCTCCGAAGCGATAATCAATCCCCTGGGTATCACCGCCTTCAGCCAGCTTAAAGCGCTTTCTACCAGGAACGACGCGCCGGAAAAAGCTTCCCGTCCCTTCGATAGAGACAGGGACGGCTTTATCCTCTCCGAAGGGGCTGTTGTATTAATTCTTGAAAAGCTGGAGCACGCCTTGAACCGCGGAGCCAATATCCTGGCGGAAATTGTGGGCTATGGGGCAACCGCTGACTCTTTCCACGTGACACAGCCGCTGGAAAGCGGCGAGGGTGCGGCTAAAGCCATGCAGCTGGCGATGAAAAGGGGCAATATTAAACCGGAAGAAATAGATTATATTAACGCGCACGGTACCTCCACACAACTCAACGACGCTATGGAAACCAAGGCTATTAAGACAGCTTTTGGTGAGCGCGCCTATAAAATACCCGTCAGCTCCACGAAGCCGATGACGGGACACCTCATCGGCTGCGCCGGCGCACTCGAACCGGCAATCTGTATCATGACGATTTTGAAGGGCATCGTGCCACCGACGATAAACTACGAGAACCCCGACCCCGTCTGCGACCTGGATTACGTACCCAATAAAGCGCGCACGGTTAAGGTCAACACCGCATTAACAAACTCCTTCGGCTTCGGCGGACACAATTCGGTGCTTATCTTAAGGAAATATACCGAGGCATAAATTTGAGCCACTATAGCTGGAAACTGCTGCCACGGGTAGAAGTCCTCCCCGCCAAGGACAGCAAGTCCAGCTACCCTCCGCTACTAATACAACTACTGCGCAACCGGGGCATCATCAGACCGGAAGATATCCCGTCTTTTCTCGCCAGCGACCGCAGACTGATGGCCGACCCGTTACTTTTCCCCGACATGGAAAAGGCCTTTGCCCGTGTTTATCGAGCGCTAATTAGAGGCGAAACAATCGGCGTTTACGGGGACTTCGACGCCGACGGTATCACGGCGACGGCCGTCATCGTCCAGGGGTTAACGTTTCTCCAGGGAAAAACTATCCCTTATATACCGCATCGCCAAACCGAGGGGCATGGACTGGCGGCAACCGCATTGAAAAAGCTCCGAGAACAAGGCGTGACTCTAGTGATAACCGTCGACTGCGGGGTTACGGACATCGTAGAGGTAAAAGAGGCGATGAATTCCGGGCTGGATATCATCATTACCGACCATCACAGTCCCCTGGAAGAAATCCCGGAGGCTTTAGCCGTAATCAACCCTAAACTGGATAGCTCGAAATACCCACACACCAATCTGGCGGGGGTGGGGGTGGCTTATAAATTGATGCAGGGGTTATTCCGGAGCCTGGGTAAAGAAGAGCAAATCGATGTATTAACGGACCTGGTGGCAATAGGCACCATAGCCGATATGTCGCCGCCGCTGGGAGAAAATCGTTTCCTTATCAAAGAGGGACTGAAAAATATAAACACAAATCCGCGGCCGGGCATCAAGGAGTTGATAAACCAAATGCGGTTAGAAGCGGGTAATATAGATGCAGACAAGATATCCTGGATCATTGCCCCCTGTCTCAACGCTGCAGGCAGGCTCGCTGACGGACTGACCGGCTATAATCTACTAATGACAGAGTCGGAAAAGGAAGCACAAGAACTAGCAATCTGGCTTGCGCGAAAGAACGAGGAAAGGCAACAGTTGACCACAATTACACTAGCCAAAGCGAGAGAGCAGGTCATCGCAATGGGATTGCCGCCGTTATTGATAACCGCTGACAAAGAATACCCGATGGGCGTTACCGGGCTGGTAGCGAGCCGGTTAATGGAAGAGTTTTACCGTCCCGCTATTGTAATTCACATGGCTGAAACGGTCTGTCACGGTAGCTGCCGCAGTATTCCGGAGTTCGATATTATTGCGGCGTTAAGTCAATTCAGTCGATATTTTACAAAGTTTGGAGGGCACGCGGCGGCGGCCGGCTTTACCATGCTGACGAAAGACCTGCCGCAACTGGAACAGGAACTATCGGCGCTGGCAGCAGAAAAACTAGTCGGTATTGAGCTGCGTCCTCACCTGAATATCGATGCCGAAGTCAAGTTCGATGAGCTCCGCGGCGATACTTATACAATCACACAAATGCTGGCTCCTTTCGGACACGGCAACCCGGTGCCCACGTTTTTAAGTCGGGGTGTAGAGGTGGTAGAAAGGCGCACTATGGGTAACGGGACCGAACATCTGCGTATGAAGCTAAGACAGGGAGGCTTAATGTGGGATTGCGTGGCGTTCCGACTGGGCAACCATCAAAAGGAATTCGCGCCGCGCATCGACATCGTTTACAATCTGGAGGTGGACAACTGGGGAGGCAAAAACCAATTAAGGCTCAACATACTGGACTTTAAAAGAAGCGGCTGACAGGAGAGTAAAATGAAAAATCCTAATGGCCCCTATCCGGGGAGGCAAATTTTTCTGGGAATGACGAAGGATGAGAGACCGGCTTTCGCCTACCTGGTTACAGGGCGCTCGCCGCAGAGCAGGGAAAGAAAGGCAACAATGAAGGAAAACAGCGTTATCATGGGGCCTATCGGCAATGCACCTTACGACCCCTTAAGACATTATACGGCCGTTAAACACGATAATAACATCGGGTTAGTAGCGGTCAGCAACGGAATTCAGACCGAGGCAATTTTTGAAATGTATAAGTTACTTTATCACGCAAAATCAAAGCCAACAGGCAGCTACTTAAAGAAAATTATGGACGGCGCCAATTATGAGCCGGACAGCCTGCAAACGCCGAGAATATCAGGAGTGATAACCAACACCAGCGCTAAAAATAGACCTGTCTTTATAATTAGTATAAAGATAGCAGAAAAACCTGCTTATACATGGTCGTTAAAGCCAAAACCGGGGACTTTATACGGAATTGCCACCTACCAAGGCGATATGGAAAAGCCAGCCGCTTTCCATGCAGAAAAAGGTCCGACGGAACTGAAAATAAACCCCAGTACACCGCAGGAGATCGCCGCATATATTTACGAGATATCGTCGGCAACCAGTCAGGGGGACGACATACGGGTGAGTGCTATCGTGGGGATAAGGGAAGAGGAAAACGTCTGGAAGATAGCATTAATAAACAGGCATAAGGGGCAATTTAAGTAACCAATAACCAAGATACAATAACCAAACAAAATTTAAAACTCAAACCTTAAAAACCAAAAAGAAGGTAAGCTACATGGTAATCCCTCTGAATAACTTAAGCCAATGAAATGGATTCCCACGTCGTCCCGATTTTATCGGGACTCCTCAGAATGACAGGTGCTGGATTCCTGCTTTCGCGGGAATGACGGACCCCGTTCAGGCGGCAGGTTTTTCAGCCGGGGGTTCACCAATTGCCACCTCTTCTTTCTTGACCCAACGAGTACGCCAGACCAGCAGTATGATACAGATAATCAAAACGATGATGCCGATTACCTGCGCCTGATGTAATCCAAAGAGGAAATCAGTACCCTCGCGGAGGAAATCCGAGCCAATACGCCAGACCGAATAAAGAGCCAGGTAAACGAGGAACAACGAACCATCCGGCTTAAGTTTATTTCGCAACGACATCAGGATTCCAAAGAGGATTAAGGCATAGATTATCTCGTAGACAACTACGGGGTGGGTGGGAGTAAGACCAACAGCCTGAAATGCATCGCTGTTGGGATGAGTATAGACGAAGCCCCAAGGCAGTGTTGTAGGATAGCCGTAATCATCGCCGAGGATAGTGCAACCAACGCGACCGATAGCCTGTGCCAGTATAATGCCGGGTGAAATGACATCAGCAAGATGCCCGAAGGATATTTTACTAAATCGACTGAAAATCCAGATACCCAAAGCCGCTCCGAGCACCGCACCCCAGATTGTCAAACCGGAACCGCCGATAATTGCCCCGGGATTGCTGTAATAATAGTCCCAAAAATCAATGACGTGGAGAAGGCGGGAGAAAATAACACCGGAGGGGATACCGACGAGCGCCCCGTTGATAACTATATTATAAGTAAGGCGGGGGTCTTTTTTTACGTTGAGCGCTGCCCAGACTATCAGGGATATAACCCCCAGCGCAACCATGATGCCATACCAGCCAACAGGTCTTGAGCCGATATAAAAAGCAACAGGGTCGATATTAACGTAAATTGTGAACTGTTCCATTATCCTACCTATGAAGTCAGCGCTTCGATAAAATCCGATGCGTTAAAGGTTACTATATCTTCCAATCCTTCACCAATGCCGATAAGCTGAATCGGGATTTTAAGTTCATCGCAAATGGCGAGGACAATGCCGCCTTTAGCCGTGCCGTCCAGCTTGGCGATAAAGATGCCGGTAACGCCAACAGCCTCGGTGAAATAACGCGCCTGGGTGAGTCCGTTCTGTCCGGTGGTGGCATCCAGCACCAGAATGACCTGGTGAGGTGCGGTAGAGTCCAGCTTGGCGGCAACGCGGCGGACTTTCTTGAGTTCTTCCATGAGATTGAACTTAGTGTGCAAACGGCCAGCAGTATCGATAATAAGAACGTCCGTGCCCCGGCTCTTTGCTGCCTGTAATGCGTCGTAGACGACAGCCCCGGGGTCGGCGCCGGGATGGTGAGCGATAACGTCTACCCCTGCCCTTTCACCCTGTTTTTTAAGCTGGTCGATGGCGGCGGCGCGGAAGGTATCCGCCGCGGCGAGGAGGACTTTCTTACCTTCCTTTTTATATTTATAAGCGATCTTGGCGATAGAGGTAGTCTTGCCGCTGCCGTTGACGCCGACGACGAGGATGACTTCCGGAGGAGTGATAATGGCGACAGGCGCGGCAGAAGGAACAGATAGGATTTTAACCATCTCCTCTTTGAGAAGGGAGCGAACGTGAGAGCCATCGAGTTTTTCTAAAGAAGCTCGCTCTTTGACGGCGCTAATGAGTTTTTCCGTCGTGGCGACACCGACATCGGCAGAGATGAGGAGTTCTTCAAGCTCTTCCCAGACCTCTTTGCCGATTGAGGCGCGGTCGAAGAGGGACATGGCTTTGCCGAACCAGGTATCGCGAGTGTTTTTAAGGACTTTCTGGAAGATGTTAATAAGACAACCTCCGTCTTGAAGTAAGTTACGAATATGATTCGTTTTTCATTTTAAAATTTTTTTATTTACTCTTAGCTTTGAGCCATAGCTAATTCGTTTTTATTTGTTTTGATTCGTTTTATGTTAAGTAGTTAATAGTTTACAGTACATAATTAACAGTATATAGGGATTGGGGGAGAAATGGAAGGGGATTTTGTCGGGGTAAATTCTCCCTCTTATCCCTCCTTACGAAGGAGGGATGATGAAAAATCTACTCCTAGAGACTTTCTCTCAGGGCAGGCACTCTAGCTGGCGCACTCTTTGACACCCTATTGGGGGAAGGATAAGTAAAAACTCCCTTAATCCCTCCCCGTATCGGATTACGGGGCAGGCTTTTACGAAGGAGGTAGACGGGGGAAGAGCAGAATAAATTTACACCATTCCGTTGAAAAACGGAATCCGGTGACACGGTATTAGCTTATTTAGATGTAGATGGCACAAGCCGGGGCTACATAGATACCGAATTTCGTCGGTATGGGGTGAGGGAGGAAGCCATTTTTACTCTCCCTGTAACTCCCCCGGTTTTCCCCTCACTCTTATCTCTCCCACGGAGGGGAGAGAAGATACTGGATTTCCGCCTGCGCAGGAATGACAATTAAGAGGTTACCCGCCCTGTAATTCTTCCAATATCACCTTAGCCGCCGCTTTGTCTAAAGGTTTATTATTGTTGCCGCATTTGGGGGACTGGACGCAGGAGGGGCAGCCGTCCTCGCAGGGGCATTCGGCGATAACGCGGAATGTAGCCTGCCAGAGTTCGGCTATCATGTCATAGCCTTTTTCGGCGATGCCGATGCCGCCGGGATAGGCGTCGTAGATAAAGACTTGGGCGCGGCCGGTATCTGGGTGCATGGGAGTGGAAACGCCGCCGATATCATTCCTATCGCATAAAGCAAAGAGTGGCAAAATGCCGATAGCGGCGTGTTCGGTGGCGTGGAGTCCGCCAGCAAAGTCCTGCCCCTTTTCCGCGATGCGGGCGACGGCGCGCGGAGGGATATCGAACCATAGAGCGACAGTATTGAAGCGAATGGTGGGGAGGTCTAAAAGCTCCTCGCCGATGACCTCCTCGGAGAACTGGCGGTACTTTTTAAAGCCGACGACGTCGATAGTGACCTCCACCTCCCCGATGCTAACGTTAGCGGTGCCGACAGTCCTGGTATGTTTAACCTCGAGCACATGCAGGTCGTGGATTTCCTTGGTTTCCGTATAGTAGTTAGCGCGGGTTGGTTCAGCATAGGCGACGCGGTTGGTTAAATCCAGCTTGGTGATAAGGTAAGAATCGCCCTGATGGAGGTAGATAGCGCCAGGGTGTACCTGGAAGAAGGCGACAGAGCTTTCCACCGTTTCCATCAGCGAGCCGGTGGACGTATCAACGACGGCGTAGTCCTCACCAGAGGAGGAGCGGATATTAATTTTCGAGGCCGGAGAGGCGATAGACGGGGCGAGATACCATTTATTGCGTCGTTCCCGTAACTGTCCGTCATTTACTAAAGCATCGCGCTCTTTAATAAAATCAGCCCCACCGAATACGGATTCATCGTTACTATCTAAAGGTTTTTCCCAGGCAGCGCAGAGCAGGTGGGCTTGAAGTATATAGTGATTGGTTGGGTTGACTAAAACGTGCTCGAAGCCCTTTTGAAAAAAGTCGGAGGGGTGGCGCATAAAATACTGGTCGAGGGGATTATCCCAGGCGACTAAAAAACTTAAAGACTCGCCCTGACTCCGGCCGCTCCTACCGGCCTGTTGCCAAGTTGAGGAAATGCTGCCCGGATAGCCATCCAGTATCGTCGCTTCCAGTCCGCCACTATCAATACCCAACTCTAAAGCGTTGGTAGCGACGACGCCTAACAACTTACCCCCGAAAAGTTCCTTTTCAATACGGCGGCGGTCTTCCGGCATATAGCCGCCGCGGTAAGGCATGACCAGTTGCGAAAGCTCGTAGCTTTCTTCGCGTAGGCGGTCGCGGGCATAGATATAGATAAGCTCGGTGAGGCGACGGGTGCGGGTAAAGGTAAGGGTGCGGGAGCCCTGCAGCATAAGCTCGGTAAATAAATTAGTCGATTCCCAGTGGGCGCTGCGGCGGGCAGTCTTCTTTTCATCTATAAGGGGCGGGTTCCAGAAAACAAAGTCCTTCCAGCCGCGCGGGGAGCCATCGTTATCAACGACCTCACAGGGGAGGCTGGTCAGGGCTAAAGCGTGCTCGCCGGGATTGGCGACGGTAGCGGTGCAGAGGATGAACTGCGGATTAGAACCGTAAAGCCGGCAGAGTCGGCGCAACCTTCTTAAAACACAGGCGACGTGCGAGCCGAAAACGCCGCGATAGATATGGGCTTCATCAAGGACGACGTACTTAAGATGTTTAAATAGAGACGCCCAGGACTGGTGGTTGGGCATAATGCCGACGTGCAGCATATCGGGGTTGGTGAGAATAATGCGGCCGTGCCTTTTTATGTCCGCCCGCTCGGAGCGGGGCGTATCGCCGTCAAAGGTGGCGAGAGATTCGGTAGGGAGAAGGTCGGGAGAAAAAAGCTCGTTCAGCTTGCGAAGCTGGTCCTGGGCGAGGGCTTTGGTGGGGAAGAGGTAAAGGGCGCGGGCGGAGGGGGCGGTTAAAATAGCCTGCATGACGGCGATGTTATAGACGAGGCTCTTGCCGCTAGCGCTGGTGGTGGATATGATAACGTTTTTGCCGGCGCGGACATGGTTGACGGCTAAAGCCTGATGAGAATAAAGACGCGAGAAACCATGGGCATCAAGACATTCCTGAAGCGCGGGAAACAGAGGCTCATCGAGCTTGCCATAGATGGGGCGGCGGGGACTAATGTGCTCGATATGGGCGATCTGGTTTTCGTAGTTTTTCAGGGAGCGGATATGGTTGAGGAAAGCCTGGATTTCCATATTAAAAATCCGCCTCGGCTCCTCCTTTTATAAAGGAGGACGATGCTTTTTTAAACATCGATAATCTCAATGGAGTAGTCAAGGAACTCAACATCGAAGCCTCCCGTCTCGATAAAGCGAACCACTTTAGAGAGGACCTCGTTGCTATGGCGCTTGTTATTACTGATGCAGGCAATACCTATAATAGCGCTCTGCCAGCTATCGTTGTCATCGACTTCGGCTACGGCGACATCGAAGCGGGACTTAACGCGGCCGATAATAGACTTGATGACCTGGCGTTTTCCCTTCAGGTCCATGTTTTCCGGGATGCGCAGGCTCACACGAGCGACACCGACATTCACTGGTTTTAAGATACCATTCGCAAATTTGGGTGTCAAACAATACCCGAGGAAATCTTCTCCCAACCCCGCCTGGGTTCCCGATCAGGTTGGGAATGACGGTGAGAGAAATGGAGTGGCAAATGGGGGTAAAGGTGCGGGGTTATGGCGAGGAGCGAAGCGACGTGGCAGTCTCAAACTTTTGAATTAAGTTCTTTATAGAGATTGCTACGTCCCGATTACATCGGGACTCGTAATGATAGAAGGCAAGGTGAAGCTTTATTCCCGATCAGGTCGGGAATGACGGGGCATGGGTAAAGAGAAAGTCACGGTTGCCACGCAGAGTTTACCCTGAACGAAGTGTGAGGGCTCGCAATGATAAAGGCAATTGGTTGTGCGTATAGAATAGCTTATGTTAATATGAAAGTGTAAGTAACAATCGTTAAATGTGCCTGTGGGGAGGTGGCGCTTATGCCTAATAAAATATATTTAATAGACGTTACCAACAGGGACGGCGTGCAGACGGCCAAACTGGGCCTTTCCAAGCTGGAAAAGACCATGATTAACCTTTACCTGGACGAAATGGGCGTGTTCCAGAGCGAGTTCGGTTTCCCGACCACCAGGCACGAAACAAATTACCTAATAGCAAACCTGGAACTGGCGAAGATGGGCGTGTTAAAGTCCATACGGCTGGGAGGATGGATAAGGGCAGTGGCCGAGGACGTAGAAACGACCTTTGAGAGGGTGCCGAACATCAAACATCTCAACCTTTCCATATCTACATCCGAACAGATGATAACCGGTAAATTTCAGGGGAAAAAGAGCAAGAGCAGCATCATCAGGGATATGTCCGAGGCGGTGAAACTGGCTCGAAAATACGGGGCGGAATCGATAGGCGCGAATGCCGAGGACGCCTCGCGGACAGATATTAATTATTTAATAGAGTTCGGGCTGGCGGCTAAAGAGGCCGGCGCGGATAGAATGCGCTACTGCGATACGCTGGGTTATGACAACCCCTTTACGATTTACGAAACTGCCCGCACGCTGGCGGAGAAACTCAAAATGCCGATTGAGCTGCACTGCCACGGCGACCTGGGGATGGCTGTCGCCAACTCTATCGCCGGGGCGAAGGGCGTTATCGACGGAGGACAAGACGCCTACATCAATACCACCATTAACGGCATCGGGGAAAGGGCCGGCAACGCCGACCTGATAGCAGTTATCCTTGCCATAACGAAATCCAAAAGCTTTACTGAAAAGTACAAATTAGCCGGAAATATCAAGCTAACATTAGCATCGAAGATAGCCAGGTTCACCAGCTATGCCTTCGACGTGCCGATACCGATAAACCAACCGGGGGTAGGAGCTAACGCCTTCGCGCATGCTTCCGGCATCCACGCCGATGGCGTATTGAAGGACCCCGGCAACTACGAACTTTACAGCTACGAGGAATTAGGGCGCGGCGAGCCGATATCGGTGGAAACAGGGCGGGAAATTATCACCGGTCAATATAGCGGTATATCCGGGTTCAGCCATGTAATGGGGAAGCTGGACGTATCTTTTAAAGATAAAAGTCGAGCCGAAGCTGATGAAATCCTCGAGCTTGTAAGATACGCTAATGTGGAGTCGCACAAACCGCTGGTAGAGGATGAGCTTAAGTTTATCGCTGAATATCCGCAAATAGCAAAAAAACTCCTGACGATGACGCCGCTGGAATAAAAATCATGGCGATGAGAGAGCTGGCCGGCATAAGTATAAAGCCCATCGGCACCGTCCACAGCGAGCTAAAGAAGCGGGAACGCCGTGATTTAAAATACATCGTTTCCGAGATAGAAATTGAGCAGTCTTTGACCGAGGGGCTGGACAATCTGGATGATTTTTCGCATATCATTGTCATCTACTGGATGCATCAATCGCGCCAGCCCTTCCCGCTGAAGGTCCACCCCAGATACAGGACGGAATTAAAACCGGTAGGTGTTTTTGCTAGCCGCTCGCCGGACAGGCCTAACCCATTGGGCAAAACACTAGTTAAGTTAGTGGAACGGCGTAAGAATATCCTAAAGGTGCAGGGGCTGGACGCTATAGACGGGACACCGGTAATAGACATCAAGCCGTATATACCAGGAATCGACTCGGTAAAAGACGCCATAGTGCCGCGATGGATGAAAAAAGACTAAAGCGGGCATTAGCGGATATCTATCAACGTCTGTTCAATAAAGATGGTCCGCAGCACTGGTGGCCGGCTGAAGAACCCTTCGAGGTAATCGTCGGGGCGATATTAACGCAATCGGCTGCCTGGACGAACGTTGAGAAAGCTATTGTTAATCTCAAGCAAGCCGGGGCGCTTACGCCGGGAGCGATACGGCAAATGCCTCAAGAAAAACTGGCGGCACTGATTCGTGCCTGCGGTTACTACAATGCTAAAGCGCGTAAGCTGAAAGCCTTCGTGGAGTGGCTGGGGGAAAAATATAAAGACGACCTCAACAGACTTTTTATGCAAGAGCCCTCTGAACTGCGAGAGCAACTACTCAACATTTACGGCATCGGTGAAGAGACTGCCGACTCCATAATTCTATATGCTGGAGACAAGCCTGTGTTCGTGGTAGACGCGTATACAAGACGCATCATGAGCCGGCTGGGCATCGTTCCAAAGCATAACAGCTACGCAGCCTGGCAAACAATTTTCATGACGAATTTACCGGCTGACGCCAAGCTATTTAACGAATATCATGCGTTACTCGTCAAACTGGCTAAAGAAGTCTGTCGGGCACAACCCCTATGCCAGCAATGCTGTCTAAATCCGGACAGCGAGAGCGCTGCCGGCAAAAAATACCCCTGCCAGAAATTCATAAATATCCAATAAAGTCAAGACTTTGTTTATAAACATCCCCAAGACCTTATTCCTACCATTTTATACCATTAGTCCTACGTGAACTCCGCCCAACTGTAACGAATTATTTATATGCCAGCCCGCGATTTTTATGTGTTAGTTACCTCCCTCCTGTTATCCTAAAGACACTACCGAGAGAAAAGACGGGAGAAAAAAATAAAGATAGATTATCACTGCACCGGCAGTGGTCTAACTCTTTTAAGAAGAGGAGGTAGTTAAAATGTGGAAGAAGTTTGTGAAGAGATTAAAGGGTAGGCAAGAGGGAGTCACCGGACTAGAGACCGCGATCGTCCTGATAGCGTTCGTTATTGTGGCTTCAGTGTTCGCCTACGTGGTGCTTTCTGCAGGTCTATTCTCATCGCAGAAGACGAAGGAGGCAATGAACTCCGGCCTGCAAACCACGATGAGTGCGCTGGAAATCAAGGGCAATGTCATCGCAAAAATGGAAGATGGTATTGTTACCAATATCTATTTCTGCGTGGGCATCCCTGCAGGCGGCTATCCGGTGGATTTCAATCCAACGACAGAGAACGTCAGTTTGATGGTAATATCGTACAGCGATTTTAATAACATAGTGCCGTCGATGAACTGGACACTAACTAAATTGTCATGGGTCAATGATGATAATATCCTGGATCCGACCGAGCTATTTATGCTCGATGTACAAATACCCTCGACAGGCACTATTACGCTGGGCGCTTACGATTACTTCTCATTGGAAATGAAACCTGCAGACGGCCCGGTGCTGATATTCGAACGGACAATACCTGCCAGGGTAAGCAACTACGTGAACCTGCATTAGCAATATCGTTTATTTAACACAGCAAAACAACTGGCGGGATGAAAAAAGATCCGGCGATAAAGAGAAGGAGTTTTTAAAAAAACAAGCCGAGGTAAAAAAAACCCGAACAGTTGTTGAATCAAAGGGGTGGCGCGAAAAGCGTCACCTCTTGATTTTTTCAGCGTACAACACCTGGAGAATGCGGCGTCTGTAATCCAGGGGCACGGGCAGATTATGTTCAAAGAGGTCAACAGACTTAATAGGAACTCCAGATTTATCAGCAACTTGCTGCTGGGAAATATTTTCAGTAATACGCAGTTTGCGGGCTTTAAAACCCAGCATCGATTCCCGTGTAAGAGTTAATACCGCTGTCATAATCCGTCTTTTGCTAATACCATACAATCCGTAAAACAAACATGCATGCATGGCTATACCAGATATTACTAAGGGATTTCCCCCAATTAGAGCTACTGTTTGATTATCATTACTTGCATCGTAATAGATAGTCTGGTAAGCTTTCTGAAAGAATCTTGAAAAGGAAGGGCGTTATAGTGCGGCCGGATTTATCGATTCAATTAGCGCCAAAGAATAAAAGGGGGCTGTTATTAGCCAATCCTGTAATGACCGCTTCAGGCACATTCGGGTACGGGACAGAATACAGCGAGCTTTTCGATATCCAGAGGCTGGGGGCGATTATCTGTAAAGGCACGACACTGAAACCAAGAGAGGGAAATCCACAGCCACGACTCGTAGAAACAGCTTCCGGTGTTATCAACTCGATAGGGCTGCAGAATATAGGCGTGAAGGCGGTAATTAAAGATAAGGCGCCAATATGGGCGGGGTGGAAAATGCCGGTTTTAGTGAATATAGCCGGGTTTACGGTAAGGGAATACGAAGAGCTTGCCCGGCTGCTGGATGGAGTAAAGGGCGTAAGCGGGCTGGAAGTAAATATAAGCTGTCCTAACGTTAATGAAGGCGGGGCATGTTTCGGAGAAACCCCGGGCGGCGCGGCGGAAGTTACTAAAAAAGTCAAAAAAGTAACAACTTTACCGATAATGGTAAAACTTACGCCTAACGCGGCAGATATTGTAGCGGTGGCGAAAGCCGTTGAAGATGCGGGTGCCGACGCAATATCACTGGTCAATAGCTATAAAGCCATGGCGATGGATATAACTAAAAAGCAGCCCGTTATAGCGAACATTACCGGCGGGCTATCCGGTCCGGCAATAAAGCCGCTGGCGCTGGCATTGGTTTACGAGGTAGCGGGGGCGGTAAGAATACCGGTGGTGGGGTGCGGCGGCATCGCTACAGCGGAGGATGCGCTGGAGTTTATCATGGCGGGGGCGAGCGCGGTGCAGGTGGGGAGCGCGACATATAGCAATCCGCGGGCGTCTTTAGACGTAGTGGAGGGCATTACAAGGTTTATGAAAAAAGAGGGGGTAAAGGGGCTGGGGGAAATAGTGGGTGTTGCGAGGAGAAATCAAATATCAAATCTTAAAAATTAAAAACACAGATAAAAGATTAAAAATGAATTCAAAGACATTAATCGCACAATAAATAATTAAAACATCTTTGATTTTTAATCTTTGCCTTTGAGATTTGAACTTTAACTTTTGATTTATTTTTTAATCATTGAGCATCTTTCGCAGTTAATATATAATTAATTGACTGTTGGTGTCCTTTTTCCCGTGTTTGGGAGGGGTCGCATAGTGGTCTAGTGCGGTCGCCTGCTAAGCGATTTCCCCGGGAAACTGGGGACGAGGGTTCGAATCCCTCCCCCTCCGCCATGAACTATAATGAGTATTTAGTAGTTGGTAATGTGGGTCCCGCCTAACACAATCCTAAATACAAAATACACACACTCACACCCACATAGAGTACCCGTGTAGCTAAGGTGTAAAGTGAACAAAGTTGAAGAATATATCAATAAACAAAAATCCCCACAGAAAGAAGTCTGCCAGGCATTAAGGCGTCTTGTTCTCAAGACCTTTCCTAATGTTAAAGAAGAAATGAAATGGGGGGTTCCGGCATTTGCCGACGGCAAGTTCTATATCGTGGCACTTAACGAACATGTCAACTTGGGGTTTTCCATCAAAGGATTAACTAAGGAAGATATGACTCTTTTTGACGGCGGCGGGAAAACGATGATGCATGTTGAAGTTTCGAAAATTGCTGATATTGATAACGAGAGAATTACCAAATTGTTAAAGCTGGTGGACAGCAAGTAGTCTGAACATAGCCACCAATAATGAATTTACTCTAGACTCATTTCTACATAATTCCCATACCGGAGTATACTATTACTATGCCAACCTATCATATCTGGACAATCGGGTGCCAGATGAATAAGGCGGAGAGCGAGCGGATGGCCGCCAGATTTGAGGAGCTGGGGTACAGGGCGGTAAAAAACGTCGGGGACGCCGACCTGATTGTGCTTAATAGTTGCGTGGTACGGCAGAGCGCCGAGGATAGGGTGATTAACAAGTTATACAACCTCAAGCCTTTGAAAGAAGAAAAACCGGAGACTTTGCTTGCCCTTACCGGGTGCATGGTGGATTCAGATATCAAACGATTACGTAAAAACTACCCTTATGTCAACTACTTTTTTAAAGCGGGTGAGCACCCGCCATGGCTGGCAAAGGCTAATGAGGAATCGCTGCCGCAAAAACCGTCGTCCAGCGTTTACGTGCCCATCAGCCAGGGGTGCGATAACTTTTGTTCCTACTGCATCGTCCCCTACCGGCGCGGACGAGAGCGAAGCAGGCCTTTCGAGGAAATAGTCTGCGAGGTAAAAGAGCTGGTGCGGCGGGGGGCTAAAGAAATCGTCCTGTTAGGGCAGAATGTAGACTCATACGGGCATGACCTGGAAGGGAAACCGGACCTTGCCGATTTACTGACCGAGCTTAATAAAATCAAGGGTCTGGCGAGGCTTCGCTTCCTCACAAATCACCCTAAAGATATGAGTTTAAAGCTTATCGAAGCGATAGCCAACCTGAAAAAAGTCTGCGAGCAGGTCAGCCTACCAGTACAGGCTGGCAGCGATGAAATACTAAAAGCGATGAAGCGCGGCTATACAGTCGACCAATACAGGGCGCTCGTACGGCAAATAAGAGAAAAAGTGCCAGATATCGCTATCAGCACCGATGTAATTGTGGGATTTCCGGGAGAGAGTGAAAAGCAATTCCGAGATACTGCAGACTTGCTCTGCGAGATGAAGTTTGATACAGTGCATGTAGCAGCCTATTCGACCAGGGCGGGAACAATAGCCGCCCGCGAACTTGATGACAACGTACCATCCGAGGTAAAAAAGGCAAGGTTGAATGAAATAGAAAAACTCCAGGAGCGGATACAGTCCGAGATTAACGCACGTTTACTGGGTAAAACAGTAGAAATACTCGTGGAGGGGAAAAAGAAGGGCAAATGGTACGGTCGTACCCGCACGGATAAGCTAGCATTTTTCAGCAACAGCAAGGACTACTACGGCAAGCTGGTAAAAATAAAGATAGAAAAAACGAGCGCCTGGTCACTGCAGGGTAAAGTAAAAAAGGTCAACGAGAACACGGAGGAAAAATGAGGAATATTTTAAAAATCGGAATCATCGCAGGACTGCTGGTTACAGTCCTACTATTAAGCGCCGGCTGTCTTACCACGGCGACGCCTGCCGGAAGCGGAAATGCTACGGAAACAGAGGGACAACAAAGCGGCTTCGAAAGCATCTGGCCGATGATTATTATTATCGTGGTATTTTTCGTCTTTATCTACTTTACGATGATAAGACCGCAGCGAAAACGCCAGAAGGAACATGAGACGATGATGCAGGGGCTGCAAAAAGGCGATAAGGTCATCACCGCCGGGGGCATTTACGGAACTGTCGAAAGCATCAGAGAAGATAGCGTAATCATTAAAGTTGAGTCCGGCGCCACGATGAGGGTAAACAAAGGCAGTATTACTCTGCTACGCGATGAAACGACAAAATGAGTACGAGCCGGCTTACGGAAAAACAGGTTGACGCAATTATCCACATTGCGCTAGAGGAAGATACCGGGCAGGGAGACACGACCAGCGAGGCGCTGATACCTACCGACCTGACAGGCAAAGCAACAATACTGATTAAAGAAAAAGGCGTTCTGGCCGGCATCGAGATAGCGAAACGCGTCTTTCAATATATCGACCCCACGTTGCAGGTCGACATCCTGATTAAAGACGGTACAGCTATTAAGCCGGGCGATATCGCCGCCACGGTAGAAGGCAGTGTCATCAGCATCCTCCAGACAGAACGTACCGCCCTCAATTTCCTGCAGAGATTAAGCGGTATAGCCTCTTTGACAGCGGAGTACGTCTCCAGAGTGAAAGGAACCGACGCCAAAATCTACGATACGCGCAAGACCACGCCGGGGTTGCGGCTGCTGGAAAAATATGCGGTGCGGATGGGCGGGGGGCACAACCACAGGATGCATCTGGGCGAAGCCGTTTTGATTAAAGATAACCACATAGCGGCGCTGCGGGCAATGGGAATAAGTCTTACAGAAATCCTGGCGAAAGCGAAAAATAACGCGCCGGCGGGCATAACTATAGAGATAGAGGTTAATAGTGTAAAAGAAGCGGCGGAGGCATTGAAGGGCGGGGCGGACATCATTATGCTGGACAACATGAGCATCAATGAGATGAAGCAGGCGGTGGAAATGGCAGCGGGGAAAGTAAAATTCGAAGCTTCGGGGAAAATAACGCTGGAAAACGTCCGCCAGGTTGCCAAGACCGGCGTGGACATGATATCTATCGGGGCGCTTACCCATTCTTATAAAGCGCTGGACATCAGCCTGGAAATGGAAAGCCAGACTTTAAAGCTGATTTAAGCCGAAGGTCTTCTAGCACTTACGAGGTAGTAGTCTTTACCTTCGTCGATACATATATCTACGAATCCAGCTTCAGATAACATCCGGTGTGTATCTTCGTTTTCCGGAAAGAGATGGCTGCAAACCTCCGGTATGCTCTTATGAATTTTATTTATTGCCTGCCGACTTGAAGTATGGCAGATAAATAGCTTGCCGTCTTCTTTTAATAAGCGGTAGATTTCTTTGAAGGCTTTCACTTTATCATCAAAGTGAGGGAATACAGAATAACAGACAACAGCATTGAAGTATTTATCAGCTAACCGGCTGTTTATAATATCGGCGCAAATATAACTGATATTGCCTTTGAACCCCTTGGACATCAATATTTTTAGCATTTCCTCGGCAAAATCCAGGCATACAAGTTTACCTTCAGGTCCTATCTTTTTTAAAAGAAAAGGGGTAAAAACGCCGGTGCCGGTACCGACATCCAATACAGTGGCGCCGGCTTTAATATCAAGGCGGGCCGCCATCGCTTCGAGCCTGGCTGTATCTTTTTCCGCTGCCTTTTCATCCCAGGTTGCAGCCCTGGAGTTGAAGAATTCTTTGCTCATAAAGTCTTCTCTTCCAGCGGTTTCTTTTCCCAGCGTTTTACTTTCCTTTTAGGCGAGAAGAGAACAGCGATGAGAAAGATTACTGACGAAGTCACCACGATAGTGGCGCCGCTGGGAATGTTGAAAAGGTAGGAAAACAGGAGCCCCAGCCAGCACGATAAAACGCCGAAAACCGCCGAGAGCAGAAACATACGCTTCATATTGTAAGTTAGCTGGTAAGCGGCGGCGGCCGGATTTAAAATCAGGCTGAAGATGAGCAGACCACCAATGGAACTGAATGACGCGGTAATAGTAGCCCCGGTCATAAATAAAATACCGTACAACATTATGGTGGCCGGCACGCCTACGGCACGCGCCATATCACGCTGAAAGACAGTCGCCTGTATTTCTTTGTAAAATATAAAAACTATAATCACTACCAGGGCAGCTACTATTCCTAAAATTATGATGTCACTCCTTGTATTGGTTAGAATACTACCCCACAGCAGTTCCAGCGCCACTGACTTTGCGCCCGGCATAAGCCCCATGAAAAGAAATGCAAGCCCGAGCATGAGGGAGAAGATGACGCCTAAAGATGTCTCAGGGTTGAGCTCACCGCGGTCGGCTAGGGGACCTACAACAGCAGCCGCACCGAGGCTAAAAACAAACGCCCCAATCAAAGGGTTAAAACCCAGCCACAGCCCCAGAAGAGCCCCCGCAAAAGCGGCGTGGGACATGCAGACACCGATAAAGGGCATATGCATTAATACAACAAATACTCCGATAGTGGAACAGGCTATGCCTCCCAGGAAGGCGGAGATGATAGCATTCTGCATGAACTGGTAACCGAAAATGGATAAATCCATGTTAAGATTGCCTCACGTGTATATGGGGATGCCGTTCCTCGACCACGGACATGGGCATATCATACAATCGGCTAAGGCTTTCAGTGGAGATGAGCTTATCGGGAGCACCATCGGCAACGATAAAGCCCTCTTTCATCAAGACAACACGGTCGCACGCATGGGGCAAAGCATCCAGGTCATGCGTCACAAAGAGGGTAGTAAGCTGCCGTTCCTCATGGATACGCTTTACCAGTTCCAGTATCTCGGTCTGGGCCCTCCAGTCCAGCGAGGCCGTCGGCTCATCTAAAAGGAATATTTCCGGCTCCTGCGCAAGACAGCGGGCTATGGCTACGCGCTGTTGTTCTCCACCTGAAAGGTGCCCGATCGGTCGACGGGCGAGATAAGTCATACCGACCAGCTCCAATGCCATATCCACGACTTCCCAGTCATGTTTGCCGGGTCTGCGGAACAATCCCAGACGACCATAACGTCCTATCATCGCTACTTCCCGGACGTTCATCGGCATCCTTGGGTCAATGTTCTGCGCCTGTGCTACGTAGCCGACCCTTTTTCTTAAGTAACGGCCATTACCAGAATGAAGTTCATGTCCCAGCACACTTACCTTGCCGTGCAGCAATTTACCCATACCATTGACTACAGTAAGCAAAGTGGTTTTACCTGCACCATTAGGACCGAAGATACCAACGAACTCTCCCCGGTTTACCTTCAGTGATACGCCCCGAAGAGCGACATCCTCACGGTAAGAGACTACGGCGTTATCGATATCGATAGAATAGCTGCCTAAGTTATTTGCGCCCGACATAGCCACTTTCTAATCATTGATTGCATTTAAAATCAAGTCGATGTTAATATCGATAGCTTGTTCCCAGGTATCGGTGTTCTCATAACCACCGGGGAAATTTGAAAGTACGATATGACCTACCCCCAATTCTTCTGCCAGGGATTTACCTGATTCTCCGCCCGTCTGCATATTATCAATAACAAGCATCACCTTTCCTGCCCTACCCTTGTCTACAAGGTCTTTTTCCACTTGCGGGGTGAATGTTTCAGGTCTGCCGTATGTAGAAATTATATTAAGTCCAACCCATTTGACGAAGCCGGTCTGCTGTTCATCACACAGGACGTTGACAGCTGACAGATTTACCTGGCCGAGCCTGGCGATTATTTCAGATTCTTTAGCGATTACCGCGGCTTTATATTTATCCACGGCATTCTGATAATAAGCTCTATTATCGGGATCTATTTGCATCAGGGCAACAGCTATTTTATCAGCGGCGTCGCGCTGTACGGGTGGCGTCATCCAGTTGCCCGCCAATTCAATCTTTACCGTAACGAGGTTTTCGTTATCAGCCGAGGCAATCAAATCCTCGGAGAATTTCTCCCCCTGCCAGTTGTGGATAATGAAAAGTTGAGCATCAGCCAGAACCTGAATATCACCCGGCTTGACATCAAAATGCCCGGGGCATTGTGCCGGAGGGATAATATTAATCACACTCACTTTATCACCACCAACACGCTCTACTATCTGGGCAATAAGTGATGTGCTGGTAACTACCTTTATTTTACCTGTGTTTTCGGAGGAGCATCCAGTAAATAAAGTCCCCATACCCAAACATAAAATCAAGATGCTGACAAGTAAGATTCCCATTTTTTTCATGAACCTGTATACTCCCTTCTCAATATTATTTGTTGATTACCGTGGGGAACATTAATAAATGCAACTAGTTGCTTTTAAATAAACAAAAAAATATAAGCTGGTTAGATAGTCTTATTTTTACAATCCTTGCAGATTCCATTCATCATAATATGCTTAAAATCGGCATAGAAGTTATATTTTTTCATGAGCGATTTCTGCAGGGGGGCGAAGATATCTTCATCACAAGCGATGGTTTTGCCGCACCGGCTGCACTTTAAATGGTGGTGATGTCCTTTATCATCGTGGTGATAAATGAATTCATCATCCGATTCGCTTTTATAGACGCAGCCGGCTTCTTCCAGAATATCCAGCGTACGATAGATGGTCGACTTATTGACGCCGGGCATTTTCTCTTGAACGTGTTTTATGATTTCGCCCGCGGTGATATGGCCTTTAGCGTCATGGATGATATCCGCAATCATCATTCTTTGCGGGGTTAGCTTGAAGCCTTTTTTCTTCAGAGTAGCAATACAACTCATCGTCATTGCACCTGGTTGCAATTATATTTAGAGAAAATAACTTTGTCAAGTTTCGGCTGAAATTTAGACGAACTTCTCGCGGCTATCCAGCATTATAGTGACGGGACCGTCATTATGGATTTCCACCTGCATATGCTGCTGGAAAAGCCCGGTGGCAACCTTGAGACCGCTTTCCCGTGCAAGCCCTACGGCATAGTTAAATAACGTTTCGGCTTGTTCCGGCGGGGCGGCATCAGTGAAAGAAGGACGGCGGCCTTTACGGGTATCGGCAAGGAGAGTAAACTGGCTGACAAAAAGGAGCTCCCCTTTTATATCAAGGGCGGAGAGATTGAATTTATCATTAGCATCAGTAAAAATACGGAGGTTGATGATTTTAGGCACGATATACTGTGCGTCTTTTTCTGTATCGCAGACGGCTACCCCCAATAAAACCACCAATCCCTGCCCTATTCTCCCCACCTCTTTACCACCAACAGTGACCGAGGCTTGACTGACCCGCTGCAGCAGCGCTTTCAATCCGAACTCTTCTTTGCTTCCGTTTTAGTTTTTTCGGTACCAGGACTCTCTTTACCTGTTGAAGTTTCACCACCTTTGCGGTGGTCGGTGACGTAAAAACCGCTACCCTTAAAGATGATTGGCGCGGGGTGGAAAACGCGCTTGGCTTTCTTTTTACACTGCGGGCATTCTGCCTGGGGTTTATCATGGAAACCCTGCTTTAACTCAAAACGATGACCGCAATGAATACATTCGTACTCATAAATAGGCATGTTATGTCACCTCACGTCAACTCAACAACTATATAATATTTTACATCAGAGCTATGTAGGAGACAAGGCGGCGTATTATTAGGGTACGAACACTCACCCCTTTATCCCCCTCTCAAACGGCTCACTAATTCATCCACACTTGTAACTGTTTGAGAGGGGGGGGTTAAGGAGAGGGGGCTGCGCCCCCTCTTACCGGAACTCTCCTTGTCCCTTAATACAAACTGACAATCCGTCAAATACAGGCAGGCAATAATAGGGATTGTTACGCGGAGTTTGCCCTGAACGTAGTGGGAGGGCTCGCAATGAAAAGGGGTAACTATATTTTTACCATAAGATTGTCCGTTCGTGACATTTTCTGATATACTAATCAGGTATGCCCCCATCGTCTAGTGGCCTAGGACAGCGGCCTTTCAAGCCGTAAACATGGATTCGAATTCCATTGGGGGCATTTACTATTTTACGCGCTGTCTGAATCCTTTCTTTCAAACATTATCTGCCCTGCCCCTACGTTTGCATTGTATTTTTAGATAGCTTAGAATTTGCCTGAATAAAAAACGAGGAGGGATTTCCCGTGACCGACACCAAGTACGGTGATTTTGTGAAGACATTAAGATACGTCAAAGGGCGGGGAGGAGCTAACGCCAAGGAAATGACTTTCATGGCTGGCGAACAGCTTCAGGGGTTCAGTTTAAATTTCGTCGTGGGGGTTTACGATCAGACCGGCGATTGGGCGCCGGGCATGGGAGCGCATACGCATCCTTTCGACGAATGCCTGCTATTTTTCGGGTATGACGATAACGATTTAAGCTATCTTGGCTCGGAAATATCGCTGGCGATGGGCAAAGAGTACGAAACTCATAAATTCAGTGTGCCGACGGTAGTTGCCGCACCGGCTAATCTGCCGCATTGCCCGCTGGTTACCGAGAAAGTTTATAAAGCCTTCGGGCATTTTCATCTGGCTTTAAGCGCTAAGTACGCGGGGGTGGGGGCTGAAAAGGAAGGCACAACTAACGGTAAAAAATACAGTTATCTCTTTAAAAAACTCAATATAATAAAAGGACCGGGCGGAGCCAACGCGGCGCAACAATTCTGCGTAACTGGGAAAGACTTATCAGGAATGGCGATAAATTTCACGATGGGGCGTTATCACAAGACCGGGGAATGGTATCCTGGCAAGGGAGCCTGCATCCATTCTTACGATTCATGTCTAGTATTTTTCGGGCACGATACGGATAACTTAAGCTACCTCGGGGCAGAAATCAGCCTGGAAATCGGCAAGGAACATGAAAAACATACCTTTAACGTTCCCACCGTGGTAGTGCTGCCCAAAGGGACACCATACGGTAAAATCGTTTGCCATAAACTGGAAAGACCCTACAGCGTGATGCAGGTGGGACTTAATGCTAAATACGACTGCGTATGGCTATAAAGCAGGTATTTAAGATAGATATTTTCTCAATTCGAAAAGCGCCTGGTAAGCAATCCTGCCTACTACCTGGGTTGACCGACCGGAGAAGTCCCGCACCACAGGCAGCATCGGCTTGGGACCGACGAGGGCAATATAGACCTTCGCCATCGGTGTTTTATCAACAGTATCAGTATAGCCTTCAATCCCGATGCCGATATCAGCCCGGAACTTTTCCCGCGCGAGAGACGCCATCGACTTAGCGATATTGCCTACACCACCAGAACCCCAGATAAGGCCAAGGGAGATTTTAGCTTCGTCTGAAGCGGTGAAAAATCCCCCTTTAAAGAAAAGGCGACTTTCCGGAGCGCGAGCGAGTAATTGTATGAGCGAGCCGCCGGTAAAAGATTCCGCGACAGTCAGGGTAAACTTTTTGGCAATAAGCATTTTCCCGACCATGTTTTCCAGTGAGTCATCATCCACACCCCAGATATATTCGCCAACTATACCCCTTACAGACTTTTCATACTCGGAAATCATAGTCCTGGCTTTTTCTACAGTATCAGCTTTGGCAGTAATACGCAGGTGAATGCCGTCCTGCTTGGCATAAGAGGCTAGAGTGGGGTTGGGAGATTTAAGTAGATCGGCAAGTCGCTCGTCCACCGTGGATTCCGGCAAGCCAAAGGTCTTAAGAGTACGGGAAAGGATAATAGCGCCTGCCCTCTTTTGCAGCGCCGGAGCAATGTGAGCCTGCCACATAGGCTGCATTTCACCGGGGGGGCCGGGCATGGCGATAACGATATGCCCTTCCTTTTCCGCCCACCAACCAGGGGCAGTGCCGCGGGGATTAGGAATAGCCTGGGCGGAAGGAATCAGCATTGCCTGTTTGAGATTGTTGGCCGTCATTTCAATGCCCCGCTCCGTAAAGAACTTCTGCATAGCGGTCTTGAGTACCGGGTCGACCTCCATTTTTTCGCCGAAAAGTCCGGCGATAGCCTCGCGGGTAATATCACCCTGCGTTGGGCCAAGGCCGCCGGTAGTGAGAATAAGGTCGGAGCGCTGCCAGGCGGTCTTTAGAGCACCGGATAACCTTTCAAAGTTATCGCCGACGGACGAGGTAAAATAAAGGTCAATACCAAGTAAAGCCAGCTGTTCCGCCAGATAGCAGGTATTGGTATCCGTCACCTCGCCGAGGAGGAGCTCGGTACCGGTAGCGATAATTTCCGCTTTCACGGTCTGATTTTACCCTTAAAGTTATAACACAAGCAACTTTGACGAAATGATGAAGCTTCTGGTAATTTTAATGTAGTTCTATACCTCAAAGGGAGATTTTCAATATGAAATCGCTTAATGTACTGGTAGTGACACCGTCTTTCGATAAAGGACTGCCGCACGCTGATGAGGAAATCCTGCGCCGCATAAGGTCGGTAAGCCCCAGAATAAAGGTAACGGACGCTTCGACGATAGTATTTGCCGAATTACGCGGGGACAACTCGCATAAAAAGGAACTGGATGCTCTGCTGGCCGAGACGGATATACTCTTCGGGTTCGTCCCGCCTAAAAACGTTATCAGCCGTGCGCCGAAGTTGAAATGGATGCAGGTGACATCCGCCGGTGTAGACCGCCATCAAGGCACGGAAATCTGGCAGAGCAAGGTAATTCTTACCGGCGTCAGCGGCATACACGCCACTCCCATCAGTGAGTTTGTGCTGGGGTTGATGTTGATGTTCGCCAAGAATACGCCGCTTAGCTTCAAGATGAAGCAGACACGAGAATGGCAGCGCTATATGGTACATACGCTACGCGATAAGACGGTGGGTATTATAGGACTGGGGCATATCGGACGGGAGGTAGCGCGACTGGCTAAAGCTTTCGGGATGAAAGTTATCGCCACACGCCGCTCGGTAAAGCAGGCAGGCAAAGCCAGAAATACCGACCTGCTTTTACCACGAGGCCGGATGAAAGAGCTACTCAACGCAAGCGACTATGTAGTCCTGACTTTACCGTTAACACCTGAAACCCGGCATATAATCGGGGAGGCGGAGTTTAAAGAAATGAAACCGACTTCCTACATTATTAATATAGGGCGGGGCGGACTTATTGACCAGGAGGCTTTAATACGCACCCTTGATAAAAAGCAGATTGCCGGGGCGGGACTTGATGTTGTTACTCCAGAACCGCTCCCTAAAGAAAGCCGGCTCTGGGACTTCGATAATGTGATATTGAGTCCCCACATTTCCGGGGGCATGGAAGACTACATGATGCACGCCACCGAGTTATTTTGCGAGAACCTAAAACGTTATCTCAACGGTAAGAAATTACTAAACGTGATAGACAAAAAGAAAGGGTATTAAGGAGGAAAAGGGAAATGGCAATGACAGTAGCAGAACTGGAAGCAGAAGTCAAACATCTGAAAAAACAAGTAGCAGATAGCTCCTGGGCTAAAGACTACCTGGAAATCTGGAAATTACAGTCGCTCTATGCTCACCTCTATCATATCGGAAAGAGGGCGGAGATAGTCCAGCTATTCGCGCAAAAAACGCCGGGCGTGACCATGGAGATAGAGGACAGCGGCGTTTACGAGGGTATTAAAAGTATCAAAAGGTTCTGGACCACCGTTTTCAATGAAAAACGAATGATGACGGCGGGTTTTCTCGCGATACATATGACAGTGAACCCGGTTATCGAAATTAATAAGAGAGGCACGAAGGCAAAAGGTCTATGGCATTCCCACGGCTTTGCGTCGATGGGAGGGGGTGGGCAACTGAAGCAGTTCCTGTGCCTGGGCAAATATGATATGGAGTATGTGAAGGAAGACGGCAATTGGAAGTTCTTTAAATTCGCTTACAGACTCACCTTCATGTGCCCTTACGAAAAAGGGTGGGTAGAAGAACCAGTGGGCGCCAGCATTGCGGGTTCGCCGGAAAACATCCCAGATAAACCCACCACTTATTTCATGCCTTACAGCCGGCACCGGATAAACATAATGCAACCGCCGCCCCCAGAACCGTATAAGGATTAATAACTATTAAAAGCGAATACTGATAGAGACCATTTAAGGCGTTTATCGGGCTATCAGGCTATTGATGATAAACAGATAGCGGCCGACCGACTTATAGATTTACCCTTCAGATACACGCCTAAAACCTGCCAATATATTCCGTTTATTCGATATACACGCGCACTAAGCTGTTAGTGTTAAAGACATTTATATGAGTAAAAACCACCAATTCTACTGGGTGCTAACCCTTAAATCATTTTCCTGATGATACAGACAATGCGAGTTAACCCTTAAGCGAAATAGATGTTTCATTGGTGTTCAGAAGCGCAGGATTGTACTAAATTAAAAATACATAGATGAATAGACGGATTCTCTTTATCAATAATTATACCGCCACTTCTACCATACCGGAGCTAATTGCGGGGGCAGGCTACAGGGTAGATATTACATTGGATTTAGAATCAGCTACACGCGAACTGGAAACGCATAATTACGACCTCGTTATTTTATTAGAAAACCCATATGCCCCGAGCTGGGCGACCTGCGAAAGAATACGACGGTGGACCTCAATTCCCCTGATTGTGATAAGTTATGAGGCTACTACGGAAACCTGTGTGAAGGCAATCAACGCCGGCGCCGATTACTTTATGCGTAAGCAGTTCGGGCCGCTGGAGTTGCATGCCAGGATAAGTTCGCTTTTGATGCGTGTCCCCAATAATCAAACTATATCCCTCGCCTATTAGTTTTATCACTGCCAGGTCAGACTCAATAATCAAAGCATTTCCCGAATTACCCTATATTTTCTATTATAGAGATACGCTTGCCTATTTTCTCCGACTTTGCTATTTTGGAAATGCCAGCTTTCCATATATTATATAAATAGCAAAGTATAAATGGATGAAAAACCGATTATCAAAAGACTGGTAGTGGGTTCGCTATCAGCTAATTGCTTTATTGTAGGCAAGAAATCCGCCGGAGAGGGCTTGGTCATCGACCCCGGGGGAAACAGCAGTGACATCTCCCAGGAGATTACCGCTACCGGGCTGGACATTAAAATAATTATATTGACTCACGGTCATTCCGACCACATCGCAGCTTTATATGAGATACAGGATAAAACCGGCGCCAAAGTAGCTATTCACGCCGCCGATGCCGATTTTCTGGAAGGCGGCGGCTCTTACAGTTCACAGTTCGGTATATCTTACAGGACTCCCCGCCCGCCTGACCGGCTACTCCGCGAAGGCGACATTATAGACATTAAAGGCATGAGTTTTAAAGTTATCCATACACCGGGACATACGCCGGGAAGTATTTGCCTACTTACGGATTATGGAGTATTTACCGGAGATACGATTTTCCGGCGTGGCATCGGCACAACTCTAATGCCGGGGAGCAGCCGCCCGCAACTATTGGACAGCATCAAGAAAAAACTAATGGTGTTACCGGATGATACAGTCATCTACCCGGGACACGGCCGGGAGACAACTATCGGCGCCGAGCGCCGCGATAACCCTTACGTGACAGGTAAAGCCGGCTACAGCTACTGGTAATCACATGTAAACTCCTCCGGCGTTACAAGATAACTTTCCCTACATTATACACTTTTACCCATCCCGTAGCATAAACCACAGTTTTTTATTTTTACTTGATAATCCCCCTTATTGTGATTATTTTGTTATGTTAACATCGTTCTTTGTGATTAAATAGTTAATCCGGAATATTAAAGTAATATCAGAATTTCCGTAAATTCGGTTAATGCCGTGAAGAGTGTCATGAACAAGATAACCTCAATAATCATTGTGAGCTAGTTAATTCAAAGCAGTTTAGAACGATTTACATTAAGGAGGAATAGCATGGACAAAGCATTGGAAGAGCGCTACCCGCAATATCTCACTACAGGGGCAGTTGCCCGGCACTGCGGCGTGAGCAAGGTAACCGTATTAAGGTGGATTGAAAAAGGTAATCTGGTTGCCTTCCGTCTACCGAGCGGACAGAACCGAATACATAGAGATGAGTTCTTTAATTTTGCGGAGAAACATAAAATCCCACTGGGCAACGGGCATAAATAACACCACGGAAAAACATATATAGTCAAGATTCTACGCTTATGAAAAAGCATCCAATCATCACATATTACGTGTTAAAAACAAAATCCACTTTAAGAAAAATATATCTACAAAAAAACCTCTTGTGATTTATCTGTGAAGTTTTATGTTAACGTTGTGACCTAATTGTGATAGACCATTTATATACTTCAAATATAACAAGCACTGCAAACAACGAATTTATTAACAGTTCCGATTGTGTAGAAAAAACTGGTTATTCGGAATGGTGCGAAACAGGAGGTTACCTTGCTGAAAACAATCGACCAACTAAACCAGGAATACATTTCAGTGGGCTTTATCGCCAAGCATTGTGGAGTGAGTAATACCACTGTTCTGCGGTGGATCAGCGCCGGCCAGCTACCTGCATTCCGTCTGCCCGGCGGTCATTACAGGATAGGCAGAGAAGATTTAACGGAATTCCTGGCCAAATATGGGATGCCTACTGGCAACAAAACGCATGAAAGCTCCGAATAATGACTTCACGGTCTGGCTATTTATTTCTAGGAGACGCGAACGGGAAGGTAAGGAGGATAGAAGGCTTATGGGATATTTTTAAAACGCAGGAAACATCTGTAATTACATTATTAATAAATTAATAAAAAAAAGGAGCGTTATGAATAGCACAAGTAATAAAAATATAAAAATAACAGGAGGGAAAATTATACGCAGGTTTTTTAAGAAACTCAATCACATGGAACATGGCTTTACACTGGTGGAACTGCTTATCGTCGTGGCGATACTGGGGGTACTGGCCGCCGTCGTTCTGCCTAACGTAATAGGTTTATCCAGCGAAGGGCAGGTTGAGGCTGCTAAAGCCGAATGGGTAACCGTGCAAACGGCAATGGATACCATGATGGCGAAAAACCATATTACCACCGTCACGGCAACCGGGGCAACGAGCAATATGTCTTCCTTCCCGACCGGTAACCCACTATATCCAACCTACCTGAGAACGGCAAACACCAAGGGGCAATATTCCTGCGACGAAACCGGTTTGGTATCTCAGGTTAAAACCGGCTATGAATAACCGGGCATCCTGTTAATTGTTTAAGATAGCCTAATGAATAACGGGCAAGCGTATTTGCTGGGGGGTGGCTTGAAGCAATCAGGTAGGAGTCAGGTGAAAGACGATGAAAAAGAACATACGGCGATTACAGCAGCAAGATAACGTACCGAGGTCTGCCGCAGTAACCATTAAAAGAAAACGCAGAAACGGAAACGGCACTAGGTTGCAACGTGGCGTAAAAATAGCAAAGGCATTGCGAGAATCAGAAGCAAAGTACAAGACTCTTTTCGAGTTTGCTAAAGATGCAATATTTCTTGCTGATGTACAAACGGGGAAAATTATCGATGTTAATGTGGCTGGCTGTAATCTGCTGGGCCTGCCAAAGGAAAAAATAATAGGTAAACATCAATCCGAACTCCACCCCCCTGATCTGGCTGAAAAATACAAGCAGACATTTCAGGACCATGTCCAAAAAGGAATTATTATTGGCGAGGACATGATAGTCCAGAGGGCCGACGGTACACAGGTACCTATTGATATATCTGCCAGTGTAGTCAAGCTGGGAGATAGAACGATTATAATGGGGATTTTCCGTGATATTTCGGAACGCTTGAAGATGGCGAAAGCATTAAGTGAGTCAGAGAAAAATCTTTCTAAAGCTTTTCGCGCTATTCCGGAAGCTGTCTCTATTGCCACGTTGAAAGATGGCGTACTCCTGGAAGTCAATGACAACTTTCTCACACTAAATGGATATTCCCGTGAAGAGGTAATCGGCCATTCCGCCAAAGAATTAAATATGTGGGTAAATCCCGGCGACCGCTACCGAATGAAACAGTTGATGGAAAAACACGGTCATTTTGAGAATGAGGAGTTTTTATTACGGAGAAAATCAGGCGACATACGTACCGTGGTACTTTCAGCCGACATTATCAATTTCGAGGGGCAACCCTGCATGTTAACCATCGGAAATGATATTACCGAACGGAAAAGGATCGAGGAGGCATTACGCCAGTCCGAAGCAAAATACTCTTCTCTAGTAGAAAGAAGCAATGATGGCATTATCATAATCGAAAACGGAATACTTAAATTCATGAATAACAAAATGGCCGAAATGACCGGCTTTACAACCGAGGAAGCTATAGGACGAAAATTTATTGATTTTTCAGCGCCTGAAGACAAACAGAGGTTAATGGAAATACACATGAAAAGGATGGCCGGCGAAGATGTTCCTACAAATTATGAAGCAACAATCTTAGGACGTGACGGGCATCGTATTTCAACCGAGGTCAATGCCTGTCTCATCACTTACGAAGGACGTCCGGCGGTTATGGCTATTATCCGGGACATCACCGAACGTAAACGTGTAGAACAGGCTTTGGTCGATGAAGCGATAAGGCGGCGGATACTTGTCGAGCAGTCACGCGACGGGATAGTGGTCCTCGACCAGGACGGTAATGTATTTGAGGCCAATCAGAAATTTGCCGAGATGCTGGGATATACTCCCGAGGAAGTCCGCCATCTTCACGTCTCCGATTGGGAATTTCTATTTCCGCGTGAGAAATTAACGGAAATGATTCGCACCGTTGATGAGAAGGGCGACCACTTTGAGACGCAGCACCGCCGTAAAGACGGCACAATTTATGATGTTGAAATAAGCACCAACGGAGCGATATTTGCCGGGCAAAAACTCATATTTTGCGTCTGCCGCGACATCACGGAACGCAAGCAAATGGAACAGGCTTTGGTCGATGAAGCGACACGGCGGCGGATACTTGTCGAGCAGTCACGCGACGGGATAGTGGTCCTCGACCAGGACGGTAACGTATTTGAGGCCAACCAGAAATTTGCCGAGATGCTGGGATACTCGTTAGAAGAAGCGTGCAAATTGAATATTTTCGACTGGTCGCTTCCTTCCCCGCGCGAGCCGATACTCGAGTTGCTTAGAACTGTCGATGAGAAAGGGAATCACTTTGAGACGCAGCACCGCCGTAAAGACGGCTCAATTTATGATGTTGAAATAAGCACCAATGGGGCGATATTCGCCGGGCAAAAACTCATATTTTGCGTTTGCCGTGACATCACGGAGCGCAAGCGGATGGAACAGGCTCTGCAGGAATCAGAGGAAAAATTCTCCAAGGCATTCCACGCCAGCCCGGAAGCGATCGCCATCACGACGGTCAAAGAAGGCAGATACATCGACGTTAATGAGAGTTATTTACAACGTACCGGCTACTCCAAGGAAGAGTTGATAGGAAAAACAACCAGAGAAATTCATATCTGGGCAAATAATGATGACCGAGTAGTAATGTTTGAGCTTTTACAAAAATATGGAAAAGTCAACAATGCGGAATTTAATTTCCGTATGAAATCGGGTGAAATACGCACATGGCTGATTTCGATGGAGCGTATCAACATTAAAGGAGAAGAATGCCATATTGGCGTTTCTATCGATATCACGGAACGCAAGCGGATGGAACAGGCTCTGCGGGAATCAGAGGAAAAATTCTCCAAGGCATTCCACGCCAGCCCGCAACAGATAATCATCACGAGGGACAGGGATGATGTGACTGTCGATGTAAATGACAGCTTTACACGGGCAACCGGCTTCACCCGCGA
>DAOUCO010000025.1:0-37843 GCA_034432135.1 Dehalococcoidales bacterium
GCCTGGGGCTGCGACCTTTCTGAAGAGTATGTGAAGATTAATGCCGAATATACGACGTAGGAACGAATTATATGAAGGATATCACGGTAATAAAAATAGGCGGCTCAACCTTCGGCAGTGAAGATACCACTATCGAGGATATTGTTGCCTTACAGAAAAAGAAGCATCTGCTGGTGGTGGTGCACGGGGGCGGCAATACCGTTACCGATTGGCTTAAGCGCCAGGGTGCCAGTACAAAATTCGTCAGGGGCGAGCGGGTTACCGATTTATCGTCGCTGGCGGTAGTGACGGCGGTGCTGGCGGGACTCGTCAATAAAGACATTACGGCGGCGATTAATATTAACGGCGGGCGGGCGGTGGGCATCAGCGGGGTGGACGGCTCGCTTATCGAAAGCAGAATAAAAGATAAAGAAATGGGCTATGTCGGTTCGGTGGAAAGGGTGAATACAGACCTTATAGAGACGCTGCTTAAAGCCGGTTACGTGCCGGTCGTCTCACCGATAAGTCTTTATTCACTGGATAGAGAGGGAGAAGAGCCGGCGGTGATTAACGTCAACGGCGACCCTATCGCCGGGGAGATAGCAATAGCACTCAAAGCTAAAAGACTGATTTATCTCACCGACGTTGAAGGCATTAAGGATAAATTCGGCAAGGTGCTGCCGCAGGTCTCCAGGGCGGAAGCGGAAGCTATGATAGACTCATTAACGATTATTGGCGGCATGATTCCCAAGGTAAATGCCTGCCTGAAAACTTTAAGAACGGGCGCGATTGCCCGTATAATAGACGGCAGAAAGCCTCACGCCTTGCTTAAAGAGTTCGAGGGCGGGGACGGCGGCACGACAATTGTGGAGAAGTAGAATGATTAACTGGCAGGAACTGGATAAAAAATATTATATGCAGACCATCGTACGCGACCCGGTGACGATAGTCAGGGGTAAAGGCGCGCGGGTGTGGGACTATAAAGGTAAAAAGTATCTGGACTTCGTCGGCGGGCTGGCGGTCAACTGCCTGGGGCATTGCCATCCGGTGGTGGTGAAGGCTGTTAAAAAACAGGCCGGCACATTGATGCAGGCTTCTCTCTGGTACTATAGCCCGCCTATGTTACAGCTGGCACAACTGCTGGTAGAAAATAGCTGTATGGATAAGGTCTTTATCTGCAACAGCGGTCTTGAAGCTAATGAGGGCGCGGTAAAGCTGGCGCGACGCTATGGAACTTTAAAATTAAATGGGGCTTACGAGGTCATCACGACTTACGAGTCCTTCCACGGTCGTTCTCTGGCGATGACGGCGGCTACCGGGCAGCCGAAGATACAGGAACCTTTTAAACCATTGCCTGTCGGCTTTATCAATGTAAAAAACAACGATATTGAAGCGATAAAGTCGGCGACCACGGAAAAGACCTGCGCCATTATGCTGGAGCCGATACAGGCGGAGGGGGGAGTAAATATTCCCGATGACGATTACCTGAAAAAGGTAAGAGAATGGTGCGACCAGAAGGGCATTCTCTTTATCCTCGATGAAGTGCAGACGGGGATAGGTCGTCTGGGGGCGTTATTCGGCTACCAGTTATACGGCATCGAGCCCGATGTAATGACGCTCGCGAAGGGGCTGGGGGGTGGCATACCCATCGGGGCGTTTTTAGCTAAAGAAAAATGCGCGGTATTGACCCTGGGCGAGCATAACGCTACCTTCGGGGGTAATCCGGTCACCAGCGCAGCGGCTTACGCCACCCTGAAATACGTAATCGATAACGATGTTGCCGGCAACGCCAGAGAAATGGGCAAATACCTCATGGGAAAGCTGGAGGAACTAAAGAAAAAATACAACTTTATCACCGAAGTACGGGGGCGCGGGCTACTGGTAGCTATATACTTTAATAGCGAAGTCAGTAAAGCGGTGGTAGCGGCATGTATTGAAAAAGGTCTCCTGGTGAATAGACTAAAACCTAATGCGATACGTCTTATCCCGCCGCTGATTATCGGCCATAAAGAGGTCGATGAGGCTATCGGCATACTGTATAATGTGTTTTCCGGAATAACTAAATAAGCACTATCAGGATTATTTCTGTGGATTTGAATATAAAGAAACTAGATAAGCTGGGCGGCACAGGGATAATTGTCGCGGGGGTGATGCTTGTCTTTATATTGTTTCTTTTCATCCTGTACAACTCGAAGATAGGCATTGCCAGCGATATCGGTATCAAGGAGCCAGTTTTTAAAGATGTGGATTTCTCTTCCGTGCCGCAGGCGGTCGTGAATGACGCCGAGAAAGTGGCGAATGAGCTGGTCGGCAATGACGAGGCAAGTCATCAAATCGTGATGGAACAACTGGTCGGCTCGTATATAGCCGCCAGTAACGCGGATATTGTGATTTTCTTTAACTCGGGGGGAATGGGATGGAATTATGTCACGGATACACCCGGTTGGGCAAGCATCCTCGACGGTATTATGTCGGAGCTAAAAGAGCTGGGGCATCGGCCGCTGATATTGAACTACTGCCGCACCAGCAGGGGGTTATGGGGCAACGTTAAAGAAGTTATCGAGGCTTCCACGCGTTATCCTAAAAAGGTCGTAGGTGTGGAAAAATATGTAGAATTCATTATCGACCACCTGCCGGACCTGAAGGTCATTATTGCCGGCGAAAGCACCGGCACGACCATCACGGAAGAGGCGATGAGCTTTTTCCGGGACAGGCCTAATGTTTACAGCATTCAAACGGGCGACCCCTGGTGGTACAAGACAACCGACCAGGCAAGGACATTAAGGATAAATACCAACGGCGTTTCTACAGATGCTTTTCACGAAGGTAATGTGCCCGGGATGGTGTGGGCAACTTTCAAGCACTGGATAGGGCTATCATCGCCGGAGGAACAGCCCGGGGATATATTAAAATTTTTCCGGGCGCCGGGTCACCGTTATTACTGGGATTACCCCGGCATCAGTGCCGAAATAATTAAGTTTTTAGAAGAAAATTTTGCTAGGAAGAATTAACCAAAGGTTAATGGAGGGAGGCTTGGTGTGAAGGAAAAAGTTGTTCTGGCTTATAGCGGCGGGGTTGACACCTCGGTAGCTATCAAATGGCTGCAGGAAAAGTATAAGGTCGATGTCATCGCCGTGACAATCGACGTGGGTAATGAAAAGGACTTCAAGTCGATACGCCAGAAAGCCCTGAAAATAGGCGCTATTAAGGCGCTGGTCATCGACGCTAAAGAGCTTTTCGTGAACTACTTCGTCTTTCCGGCTTTACAGGCGAACGCGCTTTATGAGGGCCAGTACCCGCTGGCGACGGCGCTATCACGTCCGCTAATGGCTAAATTGCTGGTGGATACGGCGCTGGAGGAGAAAGCTTCGGCGATAGCGCACGGTTGCACGGGTAAAGGCAACGACCAGGTGAGATTCGAGGTCAGCATCAATGCCCTGGCGCCGCAGATGAAAATAATCGCGCCGGCCCGCGAGTGGGGCATGACGCGCGAGGAGACGATAAAGTACGCGCAAAAGCATAATATCCCGATTCCAGTAACTAAGAAAAGCCCTTACTCCATCGATGAGAATTTGTGGGGCAAGAGCATCGAGTGCGGCGCGCTGGAAGACCCCTGGACGGAACCCCCCGCCGACGTCTATACCTGGACGAAAAGCCCGGATGAGACACCCGATAAACCGCAAGAGATGGAAATCGGGTTTGAGAAGGGCGTCCCGGTATCTCTGGACGGCAAAGAAATGGGCGGTATAGCCCTGATTCAAAAGATGAATGTTATCGGCGGGCGCCACGGCGTCGGTAGAATCGACCATATAGAAAACCGTGTGGTGGGGATAAAGAGCCGCGAGATTTACGAAGCGCCGGCGGCGGTGACACTGATACAGTCGCACCAGGCGCTAGAAGCCATGACGATGTCCAAAGACCAGCTTCGCTTTAAACAGAAGGTGGCGATAGAATACGCCGACCTGATATATAACGGACTCTGGTTCAGCCAGCTAAACCGCGACCTTTCCGCTTATATCTTGAGTTCGCAGCGTTACGTCACCGGCACAGTGAGAGTCAAGCTCTACAAGGGGCATGTCACGGTAGCCGGGCGCAAGTCACCGTATTCGCTTTACAATTTAGCTCTGGCAACCTATGATAAAGGGGATAAATTCGACCAGAAAGCCGCGGAGGGCTTTATTCACCTCTGGGGTCTGCCGGTCAAGACACAGGCGCAAAAACAGTTACTGGGGGATAAAGAAGGGCCTTTAAGCATCGTGGGACCGGATGAAGAGAAGAAGAAGGGGAAATAGTGATGCGACCTTTCCTCCTAACCCCCTTTCCGTGTACGGAGAGGGGGAACTTAAGGGGGTAAGGTTGGCTATTTCCCATCTTCTCTACTCTTATGTGAGAGATTGAGTCAGGGGGGAAAACAATAGATGACTAACATCAGAGGTCGTTTCAGCAAACCGGCGGATAAGCTGGCGGCGCAATATACCGCCTCGCTGCCTTTCGACCGCCGGTTATACAAGCAGGATATCGCCGGCAGCATTGCCCATGTTAAAATGCTCGCCAGACAGGCTATCATCACCGAGGATGAAGCTAAAACCACCATCGGCGGACTGCAAGCCATCCAGAAAGAAATCGAGCAGGGTAAATTCAAATTTACACCGGAGCAGGAAGATATCCACATGGCGATTGAATCGCGCCTGGTTGAAAAGGTAGGGGAGGCGGGTCTAAAACTCCATACCGCCCGCTCCCGCAACGACCAGGTAGCGCTGGATATGCGTCTTTTCGCCAAGGAGGCGATTGACGATACTTTGAAGGGCATACGTAAGCTTCAAAGAGCCTTGCTTGACCTCGCCGAAGCCAATAAAGGTGTCGTCATGCCCGGCTATACGCATTTGCAGGTCGCCCAGCCAGTATTGCTGGCGCACCATTTACTGGCTTATTTCGAGATGCTCCAGCGGGATTACGAGCGTTTTAGCGACTGTCTTAAGAGAGTTGACGTTATGCCGCTGGGTAGTGGGGCTCTAGCGGGGGTTGCCTATAAAGTCGATAGAGAGTTCCTGGCGAAAGAGCTGGGGTTCAGTCAGATAACTAAAAACAGCCTGGATGCCGTTAGCGACCGCGATTTTATACTTGAATATGAAGCCGCAGCGGCTATTAGCATGATGCACATCTCACGGCTGGCGGAGGAAATCGTGCTGTGGTCATCGGCAGAGTTCAATTTCATAGAACTTGACGATGCCTATACTACCGGCAGCAGCATTATGCCCCAGAAAAAGAACCCGGATGTTGCCGAGCTTGCCCGCGGCAAGACGGGGCGGGTTTACGGTAATCTGTTAGCTCTATTGACGGTGATGAAAGGACTGCCCCTCGCCTATAACCGCGATATGCAGGAGGACAAGGAAGGCTTTTTCGATACGGTGGATACACTACAGACGACGCTGGCGGTATTCGCCGGCATGATTAAGGCTATCAAGGTCAATGAGGAAAACACCCGTAAAGCTTTAGAGAAGGGTTATGTCCTAGCTACGGATATAGCGGACTATCTGGTTAAAAAAGGTTTAGCTTTCCGCACCGCCCATGAGATTGTCGGCAAGCTGGTAAAATACGCCGTAGGGAAGGGTAAAAACCTTACCGGGCTGGATATGAAGGAATATAAGAAATTCTCGCCGCTTTTTGGCGCCGATGTGCGCTCCATTACGATGGAGAAATCCCTGGCGGCCAGGGACGTCGTCGGCGGCACGGCTCCTAAACAGGTGCAGAAAGCGCTGGCCGAGGCGCGGCGTGTCATTAAAAAAGCATAATTCAGCATTAAAAAGGGACTTATTATAGTATTGGAGTGAAAACATGGGTGATTCTATTATCATCGAAAACCTGACCAAATATTATGGGAATTTCCTGGCGCTGGATAACCTATCGCTTAGAGTGCCAGAGGGGGAGAATATAGGATTACTCGGACCTAACGGCGCCGGTAAAAGTACGACACTAAAAGTAATGTGTGCCCTGCTGCGCCCCAGCTCCGGCAAGGTTTATATCGATGGTATCGATATTATCGAGCAAACGGAAAAGGCACTCTCGAATATCGGTGCGATTATCGAGACGCCGGAGTTCTATTCCTATCTCACGCCGGAAGACAATTTAAGCTACTTCGGCAGGCTCCGCGGAATGAAGGGAGAGCAATTAAAGAAGAGGATTGATGAAGTAATTGAACTAGTTAAGCTTGAGAAGTGGAAGAAGGTCAAAATAGAGAAATTTTCCCGAGGTATGAAGCAGCGTCTGGCACTGGCACAAACGCTTTTACACGACCCGCCGATTTTGATCCTGGATGAACCGGCACTGGGTCTGGACCCCAAGGGGATGGTTGAGTTCCGCGAAATAATCGCCGGCGTCGGCAAGGATAAAACGGTCTTTTTTGCCTCACACCAGCTAACCGAGGTGGCTTTGATATGTGATAAAGTGGCGATTATCAATAACGGCAAATTGCTGGCTTATGAAAGCATTAAAGAGCTGGAACAAAAATACCAGTCGCTGGAGATGGCATATCTTAAATTAACGGGAGGCAGCCTTGAGTGACTTTGAAAAACTACGAATAATAATACAATATGAGTTTTTAAAACATTTCCGGCGCAAGCGGCTGTATATCGTACTGGGAATTGCACTGCTAGTAGAAGCGCTGGTACTTATTTTAGTGCCGGTGCTAATGGAAAAAGGTTATCCCAAAGACGCTCTTTCCATGGCGGCGTTATTGACCGCCGGACCAAGCCTGGCGGTTATCGGGGCGGTATTTTTCGCTGGAGATGCCATCGCTGGAGAGTTTGAAGGCAAGACCGGCTTCCTGCTTTTTATCAATCCCGTCAAGCGCACCGTGCTCTGGACGGGAAAATACCTGGCGGGATTTGTAGCTACGGCAATACTGGTGATGTTCAGTTATATTATCATTACCATCGCGCTACTGGCGATATACCAGCAGGTCCCTTTTGAACTCCTTAAATCGTTCGGCTTATGCATATTGTATGCCGCGGCAGTGCTATCCGTAACCTTCCTTTTCAGCGCTATATCCAAAGGCTCGATGGGAGCCACAGTAATGACGTTGCTTTTTATCTTCGTCATCTGTGGAATTCTACAAAGCGTCCTGATGGCTACCGGCAAACCCAACTGGTTTATTCTTTCCACCGGAGGGGACAGTATTACGGCAGTATTAACCGACGTGTATAAGATGATAGAGAGCCTGGGAATCGATACATCACGATTCGGCTCGATGATGGAAAACTATAAACCGATGGATATCACCTTAACAGCGCTCGGGATGCTTATTTACCTGATACCGGGTTTTATCGCCAGCATCTGGATAAGCAATCGCCGCCAGCTGGCTTAATATGATACCTATTTAAAGAAGAAACCTGACTCGTGAAGTCAGGTCGGTTTGAATACAGGATAAAATAAAGCTATAGGGGGTCTAGACATTAGCCATTTTGTTTTGCGTACGCAGGCATCTCGTGCAAAGGTTCAACTGCTTCATCTTGCCGTTGACCATAATCCTGGCAGGATGAATGTTGGCTGTCCAGTCACGTTTGGTATGCCGTTTGGAATGGCTGACGTTATAACCGTATTGCGGCGTTTTACCACATAAATCGCATTTCAAGTTTGGTATCTCCTCCGGGAATAAAATAAGGTGTTGCAAATTCCATTAATAAATAGTATCATAATGCGTTGAGATTAGCAAGCAAATACGTCCTTGGTGGGTATACCAATTATATGTATAAACTGGCAAGGATGGTGGTAAATGAACAAAATAAATAATATTGCGGGGCAGGTCTTGCGGGACATGTTTTCTGCCGCTACGGCATGGCTGGAAAAAAGTTCCGCCGATATAGATGCCCTGAACGTTTTCCCCGTGCCCGACGGCGATACCGGCACAAATATGATGCTTACCATGCGCTCGACGATGGAAGAAGCCTACCGAGCGCCGGATAACAGCGCCTCTGGAGTAGCCCATGCCATGGCTAAAGGTGCGCTCATGGGCGCCCGGGGCAATAGCGGCGTTATTCTTTCACAGATATGGCGGGGCCTGGCGGAAGGGCTTGACGGCAAAGAGTCTTTCGATGCCGCCGAGATGGCTGAAGCTTTACAGAAATCGGCGGAAGTGGCGTATAAGGGCGTCAGCAACCCGGTTGAAGGCACGATGCTGACGGTAATGAAAGACGCCGCCAGAGAAGCTAAAACACAGGTCGAACAGGGCGAAAAGGATATTATCGCCATGATGGAAGCCATGGTAAGTGCTGCCGGCGACTCGGTAGCCAGGACGCCACGTCTGCTAAAAGTATTAAAAGACGCCGGCGTGGTTGATGCCGGCGGGCAGGGCCTTTATACCATCATGGAAGGAGCGCTGCGATTTCTCAAAGGTGAAACCGAGCTGATGCGGTTGCGTAAACCGCAGATTATCGTTAGCGATTTACCATTAACGGTGCCTCTGCCGCAATTCACAGGCATGGATGAAGTGCCCTTCGGCTATTGCACCGAATTCCTCGTAAAAGGCGAGAAAATGGAGCCCGACGAAATCAGAAGGAGATTGGAGAAAAAAGGCGAGTCCCTGATTGTCGTTGGCGATGAATCGGCCGTCCGTATTCATATCCATACACTTGAGCCTGGCAGTATTATACAATTCGGCACCAAACTGGGCACACTGCACCAGGTAAGCATCAGGAACATGGATGAGCAGCACCAGGACTTCCTGGAGATGCGGAAAGAAAGGATGCCAGTTACGGATACGGCTGTGGTCGCAGTGGCTTCCGGGGAAGGCCTGATTGATGTATTCGGCAGCCTAGGGGCTGCGGCTATTGTGCCCGGCGGTCAGACGATGAATCCAAGCACGAAAGACATCCTTCAGGCGGTGCAATCCGTCCCCTCCGAGAATGTTATCATCCTGCCAAATAATAAAAATATCATCCTTACCGCCAGCCAGGTACAATCGTTAACCGAAAAGAAAATCAAGGTAGTACCGACCAAGACAATTCCACAGGGCGTGGTGGCTTTGCTGGCTTTCGATTACGAAGCGGACTTTAAAACCAACGCCGAAATTATGGAAAAAGCCCTTTCCTCCGTTAAAACTATTGAGGTTACACGTTCCGTGCGCTCGACCAGGATAAACGGACTGCAAATCAAGCGGCGGCAACCTATAGGCTTGCTGGATGATGAACTCATCGCCGCCGGCGATACCGACCTTGATGTTATTAATAAGATTCTAGACAAAATTGATATGGCAAAAGCAGAGGTTGTTACCATTTATTACGGGGCTGATGTTGCGGCTGAAGAAGCCGAAGAGATAAATACCAGCATCACCAAAAAGTATGATAATGTACAGGTTGAATTAATCAAAGGTAATCAACCACATTATAGTTATATTATATCGATTGAATAAGAAAGGCGGTACTCCAGGATGGCAGTAAAAATTGTAACGGATACTTTATCCGATATTACAGGCGACCTGATAACGCAATTAGGCATTACCGTCGTGCCGTTATACGTCCGCTTCGGCGAGGAGGTATACCGCGATCGGGTTGATATTACCAGCGAGGATTTCTATCGACGGCTGGTAAACGAGCCCAAACTGCCTTCGACAACGCAACCGACGCCCAACGACTTTGCCGAAGTATTTCAAAAGCTATCGCAGGAAACCGATGAAATCCTGGTAATTGTTGTTTCCAGCAAGCTCAGCGGCACCTACCAATCGGCGATGCAGGCTAAGGACTATATCAAGGGGAAATGCCGTATCGAAGTAGTCGATTCCCTGTCGGTGGCGATGGGAGAGGGGCTGATTGTTGTTTCCGCCGTCAATGCAATAAAGAGCGGTGCCAGTTTAACGCAGGTGGCGGAAATGGCACGCCGGGCTCATACGCGTACACATCTGCTAGCCTATTTTGATACGCTGAAATATCTGGCAAAGGGCGGGCGTATCGGTAAAGCTAAAGAGTTCCTGGGAGCGATGTTATCCGTCAAGCAGATACTTACCGTCAGAGATGGAGAAATGGCGCCGCTGACAAGAGTGCGCTCCATGCGGGCGGGACTCGAATACTTTACCAGCGTGGTCGCCGGGTATAAGGGTAGAATAGAAGGACTTGCCGTGGAGTATACCACCAACCCGGAAGATGCCGATATAATGGTGGAACGGCTTGGCGCCATCTATCCCAAGGCACGTATTTTGCGTTCGATGATCAGTCCGGTAGTCGGTACATATTCCGGACCTAAAGCCATGGCAGTTACAATTCTGGAAGCTGAAAGCAAGTAATGACGGTCAGGATTGTTACCGATAGCGTCGCCGATATTCCCCAGTCTGTGGCCGATGAACTCGGTATAACAGTGGTGCCTTTGAACGTAGTTATCAATACCATCACCTATCGCGACGGCATCGATATTACCACAGATGAATTTTATCAGATGCTGGAAAGCAGCCAGAACCTGCCTACCACCTCCACGCCTTCGCCTCAAGTTTTTGCAGAATATTACGAAAAGCTGGCAGAAGAAGCCGAAGGTATTCTGGTGATAACAATCGGCCGTAAACTTAGCGCTACCGGGGATTCAGCTTTGAAAGCGGTAGATATTATGAAGAGGAAGTGCCGGGTAGAGGTGATTATGTCAGAACTTGCCATGATGGCGGAAGGCTTGCTGGTGATAGCCTCAGCCAAGGCAGCAAATGCCGGAGCAAGTCTTAATGAAGTGATAAAATTAACCAGATGCAATATACCCCGAGCGGGAATCCGTCTGGCTTTTGATACGCTGGAATATCTTAAAAGGGGAGGGCGTATCGGTAAGGCGCAGGCATTAATGGGGTCAATGCTAGGGCTCAATCCCGTCCTCGGCATAAAAGACGGGGAGGTTTTCCCTTACGGTAAGGAACGTTCACGCGCTAAAGCGATAGAACAGCTATATAAATTTGCTGCTGGCTATTCTCATATCGAGGAAATGGCAGTAGAAGATGCCACCACGCCTGATGAAACGGAAACGTTTGTACAACGGCTTAGTGCTGTATTTCCCAGAGAAAGGATTTACCGCTCCAAGGTAAGCCCGGTAATCGGCACTAATGTGGGGCCAAGGGTTATTGGCGTAGCGGTATTGGGAGATAAATAATACTGCGTATTTATTATGACTGTAAAGATTGTTACCGATAGCGTCGCTGATATTCACCCGGATATCGTTGCCAAACTTGGCATCTCCGTTATTCCTATTTTGCTCCGTTTTGGTGAAGAAACCTTCAGGGACGGCATCGATATTACTAACGAACAGTTTTATGAGAGGTTGTCGAGTAGCAAAATTATGCCGACCACTGCGGTGCCTTCGCTGGATATGTTCGCGCGGACATATGCCCGGCTCGCTGAAGAAACGGACGAAATACTGGCTATCATGCTAAGCTCTAAATTGTCCGGTTTTTATAATGCGGCGGTTCAGAGTGCTAGACTGGTGGAAGGAAAATGCCGTATCGAAGTGGTTGATTCCGGCACTGCCGTCATGGCGCAGGGATTTGTTGTCATCCGGGCGGCGCAGGCGGCCCAACAAGGGGCAAAACTCGATGAAATAAAAGAAATAGTGCGGCGTAACCTCCCGCGGGTAGATATGCAGGCAGCATTCACCACGCTGGAGTATCTCAAGCGGGGAGGGCGTATCGGCATGGCGCAGGCATTGATGGGTTCGATATTGAGGGTTAATCCAATAATTACTCTTAGAGATGGTATGGTCAAGCCTGCTGGCAGAGCCCGTTCAAGGGCAAAGGCTATCGACCATCTCTATCAGTTCGTGGCAAGTTATTCTCATATCGAAGAGCTGGCGGTCGAAGATGCCGCCTGCCCTCAAGACGCCGAGCTTATGGTAAAGCGCCTCGGCGCAATATTCCCGGAAGAGCGTATCTACCGCACCCACACCACGCCGGTCATCGGCGCCCATGCCGGTCCTGGTCTTTTACTGGTGGCGGTAATGGGCGATAAATAGATTTTACTAACGCTGCCCGTTTTACATTAGTCCGTGCTTTTACACCCACTTTTTGACTATAATGGGGCGGAGTCTTTTTTATGAACACCGAGTCTCTACGTAAAGTCCTCGAACTGGAAAAGCAACGTGATTTTACAGATACGGCCGTCTTCGGTGGGCTGGACAAGTTTCTCATTAACTGGTCATCGAGTGCAGTAGAATCGATAAAGAGTCCGCGCCTGCTGGCGAAATTTCAAAAGCTCTTTAATGTCGGCTATGCCGCAATGACACAAGAACAGCGCCGGGATTGGATGCGGGGCGTTTTAAAATTTCTCGATGATATAGCAGTTAAGGATAATATTGTTGCTACTCCTGTAAAAAGCCCGGAGACATTGATTCCGAAGAAAAAGTCGCCCGTGAATACAAGCAAAGTTGCAGCCTTATCGGGTAGTCAAGCGGCGCTGGACGTTCCGGTAACGGTAGTTAAAGGGATGGGGCCGGTATTAGCGACTAAATTTAAAAAAATGGGCGTGAAAACAGTTCGCGACCTGCTTTATTTTTTCCCCCACCGCCACCTCGATTACAGTAAACTGAAGCATATTTCAGAGCTTGTTGAAGGCGAAGAGCAGACGATTATCGCTAATATCTGGCAGGCGCAGGAGACCAGTCCGGGAGGCAGGCGCAGTACTGAGGCAATCGTCGGCGATGAGACGGGCAATATCCGCGTTTTGTGGTTCAATCAGCCTTACTTGGCAAAGTCGCTGACCACTAATGCGCGGATTATATTAAGCGGCCGGGTGAGTCTTTTCAAAGGGCGTCACGTGTTTCTATCGCCCGATTGGGAGCTGATGGAAGGGCAGGACCTGGTGCATACCGCGCGGCTGGTGCCGGTCTATCCGCTGACCCAGGGCCTGCGGCCCCGCCAGGTGAGGAGGCTGATGAAGGATTTCATCGACCGGTGGGCGGGGCGTCTAACCGATTTCCTGCCGGAGGAGTTGCGAATTCGGCTGGGTTTGCTGAAGCTGCCGGAAGCTATCAGTCAGGCGCATTACCCGGAAAGCGAAGAGTCGAAAAATAAAGCGCGGATAAGGCTGGCTTTCGATGAGCTTTTCCTTTTGCAGCTGGGCGTAATGAGCCGGAAGCGCAACTGGCAGGAGAGCCAGCCCAGTATTCCATTCGATATTCCGACAGCGCTGCTAAAGCAATTCATAAGTTCGCTGCCTTTTGTGCTCACGCCAGACCAGGATAAAGTCCTGAAAGAAATACTTGGAGATTTAGGAAAGACCACACCGATGTGCCGTCTGCTGCAGGGAGAAGTCGGCAGCGGTAAAACGGTGGTGGCGACGGCGGCTTTATTGCTGGCGGCGGCCAATGGCTGCCAGGGGGCTTTCATGGCACCCACGGAAATTCTCGCCGAACAGCACTTCGCCACCATCTGCGGGTTGCTCGCCAACATAGGACGCGCAGAGGGCGAAGGCTATTTACGCAGCTATAAAGGTATTTTAACCAATCCGCTAAATATCGCACTGCTCATCGGGGATATCAAGCAGGCGGGGAAAAAGAGAATCCAGCAACAGATAAAGGAAGGAAGTATCGATATCGTTATAGGCACGCACGCACTGGTGCAGAAAGGCTTGGAATTTGCCAAACTGGGGCTGGCGGTTGTCGATGAACAGCACCGCTTCGGCGTCGAGCAGCGCTCGGCGTTAAGGGAAAAAGGTTTCAACCCCCATATGCTAGTGATGACGGCTACGCCGATACCCCGCACCCTCGCTCTTACGCTTTACGGCGACCTTGACCTTTCGGTAATCAGTGAACTACCGCCGGGCCGGCAGATGGTAAAAACAAAGTGGCTCAAGCCGGAGCAGCGGGAAAGCGCCTATAACTTCGTGAGAAAACAGGTAAGCGAGGGGCGCCAGGCATTTATCCTCTGCCCGTTGATTGAAGAGTCGGAAGCGATTGCGGCACAGGCAGCCGTGGTTGAATATGAGCGCCTATCGCAGGAAGTCTTTCCGGACCTGAAGGTTGGTCTATTACATGGCAGGTTGTCAGCGGCGGACAAAGATGCAGTTATGGAGGAGTTCCGCACCGGCAGACTGGACATCCTCGTCTCGACGCCGGTAATTGAAGTTGGCATCGATATACCGAATGCCACCGTGATGCTGATAGAAAGCGCCGACCGCTTCGGCTTATCCCAGTTACATCAGTTCCGGGGGCGGGTAGGGCGAGGTAAAGAACAGAGCTACTGCATGCTGCTGGCGGAAAATCCCTCCGAAGTTGCCAGGCAGCGACTTGACATAATAGAAAATACCCACGACGGCTTTAAGCTGGCGGAAGAGGACTTGAAGATGAGGGGACCCGGTGAGTTTTTCGGCACAAGGCAGAGCGGACTCCCCGACCTGCGCATGGCTAAAATGTCCGATGTGGCTTTACTGGAACTGGCGCGGAATGAAGCTATAAAGCTTTTCCGTCTGGACCCCGGCATGGACAGGATGGAGCATAAGTTGCTGGCACAGGAGATGGCAAGAGTCTGGACACACGCCAGCGAGTGGAGCTAGCTAGTCTAATCTTTACAATAAATTTATGAAAATTTAACACTTAATATACACCGTTGCAGATACATCCGTGATATGCTAAAGTCGCATAGGAAAAAAGTACTATTACTTTTGCATATCATTAGAGATGCTACATACCAGACAGATAACAGCGCAAACAAACCGCAAGAAACTGATCATCATTCTTATTGTGTTGGTCTTGCTGATTGTCCTCGATACAATATTGACTGTGTTTCTTGTGAACAGCGGTAATGCCAGGGAGGGCAACACACTTTTACAGCCACTTGTAGGGGACCCAAGTTTTATAATATTAAAAATTGCCAGCGCGTTGCTGATTGCGGCATTTATCTGGTTACGGTTTTCCAAGCGGGCTATGATTGCGGCTTATATCGGCATTGCAGGCTATTCACTGATAGTTCTCTGGAACTCTAGTCTGATATTTCTAACTTAACATCTGCTTCTTTAAACTGTGCCCGGCGCCATACCGGTATTACCTCGGGCATAACGTCAACAAATTTAATCTCTCTGGGCAATTTATAGTCGGCCAGGCGTCCCTGGCAGTATTGCCTGATTTCCTGCTCCGTAGCTGTCTGACCGGGTTTCAAACGTACCAGTGCTTTAACCGTCTCGCCGCGTATCAGGTCGATAGCCCCCATTACCCTGGCTTCAGCCACCTTGGGATGGGTCTTTATGACCAGCTCGATATCGGTAGGAAAGATATTCTGTCCCTTTAAAATCAGCATTCTCCTTTTGCGGGCGGTGATGAAGAGATAGCCGTCTTCGTCAATCCAGCCGATATCGCCGGTGTGGAGCCAGCCGTTTCTTAAAGTCCTGGCGGTAGCTTCGGGTTTGTTCCAGAAGCCGCTCATGAACGGTCCCCGCAGGACCATCTCGCCCTCATGACCAGGCGGTAATTCGTTATCGTTCTCATCGAATATTTTCATCTCCCAGCAGGGCAGGGTTTTACCGGATGAGCCTATCTTATACATGCCATGGATGGGCATGGCTGTACAATGACAGACAGATTCCGTTTGCCCGTAAACATCGTGGATATCAAGGCCGAAAATCTGTTTGAACTGGTTAATAACCACAGGCTCCAGGGGCGCGCCGCCACTCGCCAGTAGCCGTAGCGAACTTAGATCGTGTTTGATGCCCACGCGCCGGGCGACGTTTATCATTAAAGAATAAATATAAGGGACGCCGCAATAAATCGTGCCCTTTTCCCGTGCCACAGCCTCCATAAAGCTTTCGATTGAACGCCCGGTGCCCGGCACGACGACGATAGTATTGCCTGTGTAGATAGAAGCCAGCAGCACGGCGGTAAGCCCGAACTGGTGGTACATGGGAAGGGCAAACAGCATCATGATGTCGTTTTCTTTTTGCTCGAACGTCAGGGCGGAGTTAATGACCTCGGTATAAACGCTGCGGTGGGATAAAGCAACTCCGTGGGGGGTGTAGGTGGGACCGCCGGTATAAGAGATAATGGCGATATCATCAGGTTTGATGGTCACTTTAACGCTCGAGGAAGGATTATCAGCCATAATTTGCCGGTAACTGATAAATCGTTTCTCGTCCTGATAGTTGAGGGTGATAATATGTTCGATAGATTTGAATCTGGATAGGGCAGGTAAAAGTACTGTCAGGGGAGGGTCTTCAGCAACCAATACTTTAGGCGTACAATCGTTGCCTAGACTAGCTACCTCATTAGCGACATAACGGGTATCCAGTGGAACAGCGATGCCGCCGACTTTCATAATTCCAAAGAACACGGAAGCGAATTCGGGGCTGTTTGCCAGCAGCATCATAACGCGGTCGCCTTTTTTCACTCCGAGCTTTAGCAGGGCATGGGCAAAACTATTTGAATCTTCGTCCAATTTAGCAAATGAAACGCGCCGTTCGCCAAAGACGATAGCCGTTTTATCGCCCGAACGCCGGGCGGTATTTTCCAGTATCGACTTCAAGTCCATCGGTTTTGCTTTAACCTTTCAAACATAAAAAGCCTCTCAAGTGTCAGTGAAAAACGATCATCATCCGGGATACGTTCAGTATAACAGACCAGCGTTAAATTTGAAAAGCGTGTCTTTATTTTACGCTTGATTAGCATAGTTTGTTATCATCCTGTATAATCTGACTGACTGCTGTTTTGTCTGCTGGTATCGATTTGTGGAAACGAGCCTGTATTTAATTGTACCTATCATCGTTATAGCCCTTGTTTTTGACTTTACCAACGGCATGCACGATGCCGCCAATTCCATTTCTACTATTGTTTCTACCAGAGTATTATCACAGCGGCAGGCGGTAGTGTGGGCGGCTTTTTTCAATTTTATCGCTTTTCTCATCTTCCACACTGGCGTAGCCACAACTATCGGCAAAAACCTGGTTGATATAAATATCGTCACTCCCACTGTTATCCTGGCAGGCCTCATCGGCGCGATTGCCTGGAATTTGATTACCTGGTATTTTGGTTTACCCAGTAGCTCATCACATGCTTTAATCGGCGGCTATGCGGGGGCGGCGATTGCCAAGGGCGGATTCGATGCGATTATAACCACTGGCGGCTGGGACAATAGCTGGGTAAGAACGCTCGTTTTTATTATTGTGGCGCCTTTAATTGGCATGTTAATGGGGTTGATTTTAAAGGTTATTACCACATGGATTGTTCATAAACAGAGTCCGGCAGGGATAGATAAATGGTCGCGTATTTTGCAGATATTTTCTGCCGCTTCATTCAGTCTCGGGCATGGCGGCAATGACGCGCAGAAAACGATGGGTATAATTTCCAGTTTACTTTTTACCGGTGGACTGATCCAGCAGTTCGAAGTACCTTTATGGGTAGTGCTCAGCGCCCATGCGGCTATCGCTGTAGGAACGCTTACCGGAGGCTGGCGTATCGTTAAAACAATGGGGCAGAGAATTACTAAACTGAAGCCGGTAGATGGCTTTTGCGCGGAGGCGTCCGCCGCTTCCAGCATCTTCTTATCCACCTATCTCGGCATTCCGGTGAGTACCACCCATGTAATTACCGGGGCAATTTCCGGGGTGGGGGCGGTACAGAGGCTTTCGGCGGTGAGGTGGGGAGTAACACTGCGTATCGTCTGGGCGTGGATTTTCACGATACCGGTGTCGGGCCTGATAGCGCTACTGGTCTATTATTTAATCAGACTGCTTTCATGATTTCTATGGATTATCGTTCTGAAGGCCCCGGGATGAAACTACGAAGTTTTTTCTATTCTTGGGCGTGACTTAACTTTTTTCCTGATGTAAAAAACGATACGTACTAAAATTAACACCGAAACCAGACCCAGAATAATCCATGGCACCATAATAGCGGCTTTATTCACGAAATAGACCTTGCCGCCTATTAAGGACGGAGCTCCCGCAAAGGTTGTCGCATTCGCAGAAGAGAACGCATCGGAAAACTGCTGGCTGCCGGTTTTTTCCGACCAGGCACGATAATAATAGGTAGTATTGGCGGATAGACCGATATTGTAATAGCTCGTGCCGGAGTCGAAGTAAACCTGGGTGCCGTCGTTATAGGTAGCCGGATAAGTGCCAGTGCTGCGGCGTATCATGATGCGGCCGGCACCTTCGCCCATCGTCCAGGCGAGGTCAATCCTGGAGCTACTATTGGCAGTGGCGGTAAATGACACCGGGCCATCGGGCTTGGTGAGGAAGTGTTCCTCCAGCCCATAGGCAACGCCGGCGGTGTTCTTCGCCATAGCGCGGTAGTAATATGGTTGCCCTTTGGTAAGGCTGCCGAGGTTGTAGCTGAAAGACGCACCTGTATTGATGCTCCCGGTCCACGAAATATTGCTGGTATAAACGCCCGGAGCTGTACCCCATTCGAAAGCATACTGGCAGGTTTCGCCGCCGTCGCTGTTGAGATAGCCGTTAAGGGTGGCAGTTTCCTCTTCAACCGAGGTGGCGGCATTGGTGGTGACAGTCGGAGTTGAAGGCGCGTTCTGCTCCGCTCCCACCTGGTAAAAACCCGCGGGATTTACCTGATTTTTATAGCTGGTGATAATCCAGTCGGCGCTGCGATATGTATCCGATATGCGCACTTCATCGACAGTGCCGTCGAAATACCTTTGCCCTACGGTATTATCATGGGCTCCGATAAAAGCAGGGAAAGTGCCTACACTTCCAAAGGGATTATTCTCTGTTGCTACCTGAACTCCATCAAAGTAAAGTCGATATGTATTGCTGGCGGTATCGTGAGTTACCGCGATATGGTGATTTACGCCGTCATAATAATTGACAGTATATTTAAGCCAGACATGGGCTGCGCCGGTATAGTAAAGCAAGCCTATCATATCCTGTTCCACGTATAAGGAAACTGCCGTGCTGGCAGTGGCTTGCCGGTGTAAATTCACTATGCGGCCTTCCATAGCGCCCACGCCGTAAACCGGGTGATTGGTAGTCGTATTGAACCAGGCTTCAACTGTGAAGTTGCCGGAGTTGAGTATTGTATTTGAAGCTGGAAGTTGGATATACTCGCTGCTAGCTTTGGTAAGCGTTATCGCGCCATCTATTCTGCCGGTTGCCCCGAAGGTAGGCGTATTATAATCCGTACCATGATTGCCGTTTGACGTAGAATCAGTAATGGCGTTAGGGCCGCCGGCGGACTCTTCCAGGTGCTGCACCATTTTAAAATTACTGTCCCAGACGCCGTTGGCATTCTGCTGGTTGCCGGCGCCGGCGTTGCCGTAATACATATAAATATCCGTATCAGTAACAGAAGAAAGGGTGGGGATTTTAACCCAGGCCGCCAGTTCGCCTGTGACTCCATTAAATTTTTCAATTTCATGGGAGAGCTTGGTGGTCTCGTCAGAGGCGGTGAAAAGGATGTCATCGCCATCGTCCTGGGCATCAGCAGCGAGGTCGGAATCGGCGGCTAGATTGATGAGCAGGGGAAAGTTATTCAAAGTTGCCGAGACGTTAGCGGCATGAATTGTTATCTTCTTACGGTGCTGCCAGTTTACGTCATACCAGCCGGGGTCCGCTGAAGCTATGTTCGGTCCGATAAAACTTAATATCAAAGTAATTATCAGAACTACCGGCAGCAGTTTAAGGAAATGCCTATTCAAATGCGCCGTTAAAGTTCGCATTGTTCTCCAGCTTGCGCTTTTCTAAGAAGTAAGGGTTAACCCTTACCTGATATGGTGGTTTTTATCTATATTCAGTTTACATTTATGTTATGAAGAATGGTCTAAAAGAACATAAAGAATCATAAAGATTTTGTAAAGAATTACTAAAGAAAAATACGATGCAACGAGAGAAAATCTAATTTCTTAATATTTTTTTGCTATTTTGTTAATCTGTCGAGAGGAATTTTTGCTTCGCAGGGTACTCTTATCTGGCACAGGGCGCACATGGGATGGTCGGGAGGCTTAAGCTCACCTTCAAGTTCACGGCTTAATTTCGGCAGTTCATTAAAAGTGTATCCCATACATTTCTTCGCTTCGAAAGCTTCGGTATTCACCGCGCCAGAGGGGCAGTGTTTGGCACAGTTGCCGCAGGAACCATCGAGGAAATACAGACAATAAGCATGGCGGTTATTATACGCCCGCGGACTGGCTTTAAGGGCTAAATCCGTTATTATACTGCCTAAATGGGCGGATACGCCGGACGATGTTATCAAGCTGGTGTGGAGACCGAAAGTGCCAAGGCCGGCGGCATAGGCGGCATGTTTTTCCGACCAGTCGGCGTAAGGCAGTCCATCACGTATAATACCCATAGACATGGGCCGGGTACATACAGGGGCAACGGCATGGTAGCCTGCGCCTTCTACAAGCGATACGATGTGGTTAAGCGTCTCTCCCATCAGTCTGAAAGCGAGGCCGTAAGCATAGCGCCATCTCGGGGCCGCCATCTTTGATTCGGGCGAGTTGCTAAGGCGGGTTTTTTCGTGAAGGGTAAAAGCAACCGATATCACGCTCAATTCCGTCGGGTGATTGTCGATTACCGGTTTTTTCTGCTTTTCGCGATAAGTTTTCAGGGCGTCTAACGGGGTGAGATGGAAATTCCCGATGATAGAGTCTTTTTTGAATTCATTAAAGATGGGGTCGTAGCCGTTGGCGAAGCCTACCAGCGGTTCGGCAATGACCGGCTCATTATTATAGTCGGGCAGGCGGTTTAACGCGCTGGCGGCGGTATATTTTTTAATCTCCGCTTCGATATATCCTATAGGGTCAGCCTTGAACTCCCGCGCGTCTTTTGAAGATAAATTCATAATGCCTCCACGAGTGAGTATTTATATCTTTAGTTATTTCATGTATTTGGCGACCTGACAGAGCTGTGATTTGCAGGGGATAAAGCCGGAAATCGGGTCGAGGGTTTTATCGTCTACCAGCTCATTAACGTTGGCTTCGCCGGACCAATGGTGAGGCAGGGAAACAACGCCGCGCAAAATCGTATCCGTCACGTTGGCTTTCATTTTAATCTGGCCGCGTGGAGAGCTGATAATTACCGTATCGCCAATTTTAATACCGCGCCGGGCGGCGTCGGAAGGATTGATATCCACCAGCGGTTCCGGCATCAATTTGCGGAGTCGCGGTATATTACGGTACTGCGAATGAGTATAGGCTAGGACCCTGGCGCCGGAAGTCATTACCAGCGGATAGGTTTTAGCCAATTCGGGTTGGGATAAGGGACTTTCCGGGGGCTCCTGATAAGCGGGGAGGGGGTCAAGGCCATGTTCTTTCAGCACAGAGGAAGCTATTTCCACTTTACCAGAGGCTGTCTTGAAACCGCCGTTTTCATAGTGTTTTGCCAGTTTTGGCTGCAATGTTAATTTGATTCCTTCAGGGTGCTGTTTGAGGTCGCTGGAGGTAATATTCATAGGTTCCAGGATATAATCGACACATTTTTCAAAACTGCCGTTCCAGAACAAATCGCCGAAGCCCAGTCTTTTTGCAAGGTCGGAATAGATATCCCATTCCGTGCGGCACTCGCCGGGAGGGCTGATTGCGGGCTGAATTAACTTTACATAACCATTATATTCGGTCAGGAGGATAGGTCTTTCCAGCCATGATGCAATAGGCAGTATAATATCCGCTACTTGAGTACCGGGCGTGTGGAAGTATTCGGTCACGGCGATGAAGTCCAGTTTATTCAGTTCCCCGACCATACGCTTTGTATTAGCGAAAAACTGAATATCAAGCCCCGCAGAAAATAGGGCTTTAATGGGGTAGGGTTTTCCGCTTTCTATCTGGTCGACGATGGCGTTCGACTGCATTTCGCGGTAGCGCTTCGTCCATATGGGGAAGCGGGTCGAGCCTATGCCGGGAGGCATGTCAGCTATTCTCTCATGGAGGGTGATATCGTTGATTTTTAAATTAGATGAGGGTGGCGGTGTATTGCTGCCGGGAACGCCGATGTTGCCGGTCAATGCCGCCAGCAGGATAACGGCGCGGTGGTTCTGCACGCCATTGGCGTGGTGGGTGGTACCATTAGCACTTAAGTGCAGCTTGGCGGGCTTATGGCTGGCGTAGATTAAAGCGGCTTCCCTGATTTTTGCTGCCGGAACGTCCGTAATTTTTTCTACGCGTTCGAGAGTATATTCTTTTACCATTTTTTTCAAGTCGTCAAAACCGACAGTCCATTTATCGATGAAGTCTTTATCGTAAAGATTTTCGTTGATAATTACATTCATCATGCCCAATGCCAAGGCGCCGTCGGTACCGGGGCGGAGCTGGAGGTGGATATCGGCTTTAGCCGCGATTTGTGTGCGGCGCGGGTCGACGACGATGAGTTTTATACCATTTTTCCTTGCATTAAGGTTGACCTCCCAGGTAGGGGGATTGGATATTACCCCCGAACCCCAGATAAGTTTACATTTTGTCTCCGGTTCAATGCTAGAGCTAAAACCCGTCATGTAGGAATATTCCGCGCCATAGGTCAGATTGGCGGCTATCCATGTGGCGGAGAAGCAGTTGCTGCTCTCCGTGCAATAGTTGGGTGAACCGAAAGCATGGGTCAGGCGGTGAAAATATGGGCGAGGTTCTTTAGTATAGGCAATCCAGAAAACGACCGATTCCGCTCCGTATTTATCCCTGACCGATTGAAGACCGCCGGCTACGGCATCCAGCGCTTCGTCCCAGGAAATGCGCTGCCAGGAACCTCCACCCCGCTGCCCGGTGCGCTTTAAAGGGTGAAGGAGGCGGTCGGGGTGGTAGATAAAGTCTATCTGGGCTTTCCAGCGGGGGCAGTGTTTTACTTTAGAGTCTGCGGTATCTATTTTAACTATCCTGCCGTCGCGGACATGGATTTTCATCGGGCAGGTCATGGTGCACATATAGCAGATGCCGTCTTTTATTTCTGTCTTGGACATAAAGGGTGAAGCCTCTTCTTATAGAATTTTTTCGGTAAGGATTTTGTTCATGTATTATATTATTATAACAGCCTTTATTCGCGGGACAAAATTTGGCATTGCCTGCATTTAATTGTTTTACATATTCATCCCTCTTCTTATTCCCGAAAAGGGGGTGCGTAGCGAGATGGGGCGCAGCTCCCTCTCAGTATCCTTCCCCTTCTCAAACATAATAAAAATCGAGTTTTAAAATAGACCTGTTTGAGAGGGGGACCAAGGGGGTGAGTTTTTAATATAAAACACAAGCGGATGTTACGAGAAATATACCCATTTCCTGATGGTATATGCTATAATTTAAAACAAATCGGGAGGAATTTTAACTGGAAGCACTTGAATTAGCCCGTAAAGCCGTAGAAATCGCCAGCGATAAGCAGGCAAATAATATCGTCTTGCTGGATGTCCGTGACGTGTGCAGTTTCACGGACTTTTTTGTTATCTGCGATGGCGATAGTGCCCGGCAGATGAATACTATCAGCGAAGAAATAGAAAAGACTCTAAAAAAAGCGGGCGTACTGCCCCATCACCGCGAGGGAGGCACCGACTCCGGTTGGATGCTTCTCGATTATAGCGATGTAATCATTCATATTTTCGGAACGGCAGAACGCGAATACTATGACCTTGACGGGCTCTGGCATGAAGCCAAGACCGTTTTAAGAATTCAGTAATTTCTTTTCACATAACTAACTAAAAATCTCTTTTTTCTTAAAAAAGTTCGCTATTTCTATGGCCGCGTTTTCCGGCGAATCGGAGGCATGGGTAGCGTTCCGCTGGATATCTAAACCGTAGTCTCTTCTTATCGTTCCCGGGGCGGCTTTAGCGGGGTCGGTAGCGCCCATGAGGTTTCGGATACGCTCGATAGCGCCTTTGCCTTCAAAGACAGCTGCTACGATTGGCGTTGAAGTAATATAGTTTACCAGGTCTTTAAAGAAAGGTTTTTCCTTATGTATGGCATAGTGCCTTTCCGCCAGGGCTTTATCCATGTGCAGCATTTTCAGGGCGATTAGCTTTAGCCCCGCCCCCTGTATCCGCCCGAGAATAACGCCGGCCAGCCCTCTATCCATGGCATCGGGTTTGATAAGAACCAGTGACCTTTCCATTAACGACTCCTTAGAATTTTTTACTATTTAAAAAGTCCGCGCAGTGTAGCGATATCCACTTTTTCCAGCGTATCCACGATTAAATCGGCGTTTTTAAGACTCCTACCGGGGTGGCTGTTAGTGACGGCGATGCATTTCATGCTGGCGCGTTTTGCAGCAGCAACTCCAGCGATGGCGTCCTCGATGACGACGCAATTTTCTGGCTTTACGCCCAATTTTTTTGCCGCCAGCTGGAATATCTGCGGACTCGGCTTGCCTTCAGCTACCTCCGTACCAAAAGCGATTGCCTGGAAGTTGTTCTCGATGCCCAGCCCTTGAAGAATGACATCTATATTTTTTGATACAGCCGAGGAAGCTATTGCCGTCTTTATCTTATTTTTATTGAGCGACTTTATCAGTTTAATTGCCCCGGGTAATGGCACGATATTTTTAGATACACGACGGCGGTATAAAGACTGTTTCTTTTCGGTAATGGCATTCATTTCTTCCGGTGACAATTTATCACCGAGAGCGAATTTTATAATCGTGTCGTGCCTCTGCCCGAAGTGCCGCATGAAGTCCGCCTTACTGAACGCCACCCCTCTCTTTTTAAAGACGTCCCTCCAGGCGCTGTAATGATAATCGGCGGTATCAGCGATGACGCCGTCCATGTCCCAGAGTACGGCTTCAAGATGCGTTTCAGACATGGCTGCGTGTCTCCTTTACCTTATCGCCCTGCCCCGCCCGGTTTTCGGCGATAAACTGCTTGGCGGTGCTTTCGGCGATGAGCGTGCCGTCCTTTAAAGTTACTTTACCAGCCGTCTCGATAAGCTTTTTCCGGTGTCTCGTTATCCAGGCGGTAATGACGAGCGGCACCTCGACCTTAACCGGCTGCCGCTGCCTGATTTCCATGCTCGCGGTAACGCAGGTGTTCCCCGTGGCGTAGGCAACATTGCTCATGACCTCGTCCAGCAGGCAGGCGAGTATGCCCCCATGCAATAGACCGGGCCACCCCTGAAACATTTTATGCGGGGTATATTCGGTATGGATGGTGTCGCCGTCTTTAGTGAAGCGCAGCTTGAGTCCTATGGGATTGTTTTGCCCGCACCCGAAACAGAAACCTTCATTCAGGTCGGTATTCAGTATCACCTTTGGTATTGTTGCCATAATCGTATCTCCGATAAATTAAAAATGGGTCCATCCGGTACGGCCAGTTTTAACAGGTTTTCCACCAGCGTTATAAAGCTCTATTTTACCCGGTTCGCTTTTAATAATATCGCCGATGACCGTCACTGGACATTTTATACTTTGCCTTAAGCCGGCGATATTCCGGGCGTTGCCGGTGAACAGCAACTCATAATCCTCCCCTCCCCCCAGCGCCATGTCCAGAGCTTTTTCCTTAAAGATTGTTCTAACTAAATCGTTTACCGGTATAAGGTCGGTAATTACTTTAGCGCCCACACCGCTGGCTTCACAGATGTGGCGGAGGTCGGCGAGCAGTCCATCGCTGGTATCGATGGCGGTAGTGATGCCGTGCTCGACCAATAGTCTCCCTTCTTCAACGCGGGGGATAGGGTGGAGGAAAGCATTTCTTAAATAGCCGGTTATTTTTGGACGGAACTTGAGTCCTTTCTTAAGCATTTCCATTCCTGCGGCGGCACTGCCCGCGTAGCCGGTCACGGCGATGGTATCGCCGACTTTAGCCGTGGAGCGCTTTAGTATCTTGTTGTCCGGACTGCTCCCCAGTACCGTAATGGTTACCGAGACCTGCGGGGCGCGGCTGATATTGCCGCCGACGATAGCTACTTTATACCGGCGGGCGATATCAATCATGCCGCGGTAGAGACCGGCGATGCTTTCCACTTCAGTATTATCCGGGAGTGCCAGGGCTACCAAAGCGTAATGGGGCAAGCCTCCCATAGCGGCGATATCGCTGATGTTGATGGCTAAAGACTTCCAGCCGATTTCCTCCCAGGTGGCTGTCTCCAGCGTAAAGTGGATACCCTGCACCATAGTGTCCACCGTGGCAAGTTGAATCTGTTCCTTGCCTTTCCAGACGGCGGTATCGTCGCCGATGCCGAGGATAAGGTCGGGCGACGCTTTATTGATTTTAGCGTCAGTAATCATCTTATTAAGTAAGTCTATCAACCCGAACTCGCCAAGTTCCTTAACTTTCATAGCTAAAATTATAACACGGTTTTATCTTAAACTCTAAATATCCCGGGGTACCTTCTGGATTCCCATTTTCATGGGAATGACGGTTAATCAAAGCCTGAAAATCTCGTTATTCCCGACCTGACCTGTCCCGTACCTGATACGTGATCGGGAATCCAGTCTGCTTTATCCCCGTTTGCCTCTCCCATTGTGGGAGAGGGTAGAGCTTGCCCCATACTTGATACGGGGTGAGGGAGAAAGCTTTATTATGATATGAAAACTTTGTCAAGCAATACTACGCCTGTCATTCTGAACGCAGTGAAGAATCTCAGGGTGGAGTTGGGGAATAAAAAATGTCATTCCCGCGCAGGCGGGAATCCACTCGTTTTATACCCTTCCATTTCCCGGCCGCCGCTAACTGTAAACTGTAAACTTTTAAATTGTGGTTTTGGCTTTTAATTTTTGAGTTTTCCCTTTTAATTCACCTTGAAACCTGCTATATTATTCCCAAATGCGCTGTGCTATTCTGGCTGACATCCATGCCAACCTGGCAGCATTAACCGCCGTGCTCAAGGACATTGAGGTAAAAGGTGGCGTGGATGAAGTCTGGTGCCTGGGCGATATCGTCGGCTACGGGCCGGAGCCATCGGAATGCATAAAATTACTGCGCAATTACAAGCCTGTATGCGTTGCCGGCAACCACGACCTCGGCGCCGTAGGCAAGCTGGATTTAACCTTTTTCAATCCCGCCGCCGCGCAGACCTGCAGTTGGACGGCAGAAAAACTGAATCCAGCAGCCCTGAGCTACCTTGAATTGCTACCGGAAACAGTAGTGAAAGGCGATTTTCTGCTGGTGCACGGTAGCCCTTCATCTCCCATCATGGAATACGTTATTTCCAACAGCATCGCTGAAAGGAACTTTGCGTTTTTCGAGGAACGCTATTGTCTGGTGGGGCATACCCACGCGCCGCTGGCATTTAAACAGGAAGACGGCAAAATTACTTCTATACCGCTCTCGTCTGGCATCGGGCTTGTTCTCGGCAAACCACGGATGATAATCAACCCCGGCGCTGTAGGGCAGCCCCGCGACGGCGACCCCCGCGCCAGCTATGCTATATACGATAGCGAGGGAAAGATATTCCGCGTCTACCGCATCCCTTATGATATCCGCGCCACGCAGGATAAAATGATGGCGGCGGGACTCCCCGTGAGCCTGGTGACAAGGCTGGAGGTGGGGAGGTAGGAAGTAGTTTAAGTAGTTAGTAGTTGGTAGTTTGTGGTTAGCGGGGGAGAGAAGGGATAAAGATTTTTCCCCGTTATTCCTCTCCCTCGATGGGAGAGGTCAGGTGAGGGTGAAGCGACGCGGCTGGAGGTGGGGAGGTAGCGTCCGTTGTCATTGCGAGTCGCATAGCGACGTGGCAATCTCAACCTATGACTAAGCCGTATAGTGAACATATAAACCAATAAAGAACGTGTCATTGCGAGTCGCATAGCGACGTGGCAATCTCAATCTATGCCTAAGCCGTATAATGAACATATAAACTAATAAAGAACGTGTCATTGCGAGGGCGTAGCCCGTGGCAATCTCAACCTATGAGTAAGCAATACTACGTCTATATCATGGCAAACAATACGAACACAGTCACTTATACCGGCGTTACCAATGACCTGTATAGAAGAATTTACGAGCATAAGAATAAACTTGTTGAAGGATTTACTAAAAGGTATAACATCAATAAGCTCGTCTATTATGAAGTGTGTTAGGATATTGAAAGTGTAATTATAAAGGAAAAGCAAATTAAAAGCTGGACAAAGAAAGCCAAGGTTAAATTAATCAATAGTATAAATCCCAATTGGGTTGATTTATCCGAAGAATTGTTTAAAGGCTGAAATGGAGATTGCCACGCTTCGCTCGCAATGACAACTCCTATTTTCCCTTCTGGGTTCCCGTTTTAACAGGAATGACGGTTAATAAAAGCCCAAAAACAACGTCATTCCCGACCTGATCTGTCTCATTGTCATTCCCGCGCAGGCGGGAATCCAGCCCCTTTACCTGTCACCCTCTTTCGTAAAGCCTGTCCTTGAGCTTGTCGAAGGAAGGGATTTAAGGATTTTTCCTTTCTTTTTCTCACAGCAGGGAATCCTCGTAGAGAGGGGCTAGCGCCCCTCTCAGTCAGGCTATTCCCTTTTTAGGGGTTTTGGCGTCTCCCTTTGTAAAAGGGGAATTAAGCGGGATTAATTCTACCAAGGCCGGAGGTGGGCAGGTAAAACTCCGACGCGGAACTAAAGTCGTTTATCGTAATAAAAAGCGAAAATAGTGGCCAGGATATTATAGGGAAGCATAAGCCCAACTACAACAGTCATGCCAACCCATAACGGTTCGCCAAGTGTGGTGAATATTGTACTTAACACCAACGTGAACCATATCATTATGTTACCAGCCTTCGCATAGGCTTTATCGCTAATCATGATATTGCGTTCATCTTTGGAAGCGATATCCTGAAAGCGACGGAATTTTAGATTTTTACGATAAACCAGATAAATGAAAAAATTTAGAATATTTATAGCTACGAGCATTGCTCCTAGACCGCTAAAGAATCCACCTATAATTCGAAAGCCTAAGCTTAAATCTTTTAAAAAATAGACGATTACGAAGCCAATCGCGCCAAATACCAACCCACCAAATATACCTATAATGGACATAGCCAGTTTATTTTTAATCAGCTTTCTCATTTTCGTCCTCTTGGTATAAAAATATCTCTTCAACGGCAACACCGAAAAAGCGAGCGAGCCTAAAAGCCAGTTTTATCGAGGGATTGTACCGCCCGCATTCCAGCGAGTTTATCGTCTGCCGCGATACTTCAAGCTTGTCCGCCAGTTCTTCCTGGGTTATACCGGCTTTTTTCCTTAACTCTTCAAGCCTGTTTTTCATGTTTTCTATTCTTAAATGACAAGTTTGCTTTACATTATATAGTCAAGTATTCAAAATGTCAAGTAGACTTTCCATTTTTATTTTTAATGTCTTGACAAACAACCCCTTTGGCTTTACCCTTTTATTGAGGTCGTGCTAGACGGGGAGCCAGCGGTGCCCTGTACCTGAAATCCGCTATAGCAGGGTCGAATTCCTGTTTGAGGCTTTTGTCTGGTGGGACTGCCCTTGTTAAGTGGCGTTGAAGGCCGGGTCCTGCGCGGCAGAGCGCTATGAACCCCGTCAGGTCCGAAAGGAAGCAGCGGTAAATAGCTTCATCTGGGTGCCGCAGGTAAGCCTGGCTGGAGCCGGCTGGCTCGGGTAAGCCGTTAGGCAAAGTCGAGGGCGGGTGCACGGCCTCTATGTCTTATGAGCGATACCGATTCAACTTCACTGCGAACGCAGACGAAAAAGCTACTCCGCCGTTACGGCATCCAGACGAAGAAGAGATTGGGACAAAACTTCCTCATCGATGATACAGTGCTGGAGAAAATCCTGGATGCCGCCGACCTGAAGCCCGACGATACGGTTATCGAGGTGGGGCCCGGGCTGGGGCTAATGACCGCCGAGCTGGCGAAGCGGGCGGGCTGGGTCATCGCCATCGAGCTGGATAACCGCCTGGCAGCAATTCTGAAAGAGACTCTACCGACGGAAAACGTCGTCGTTATTAATAAAGATGTCCTGGGCACCGACCCCGCCAAATTGCTAAAAGGCAGCGCACCGCATTTTCCTCCAGGACTGCGTTCCTATAAGGTCGTCGCCAACCTGCCGTACTATATCACCTCCCCCGTCCTCCGCCATTTTTTAGAAGCTAAAGTCAAGCCGGAAGTAATGGTGGTCATGGTGCAAAAAGAAGTCGCCGGAGTCATTACCGCGGAAGCAGGACAGCGCAGTCTGCTTTCTATCGCCGTGCAGTTTTACGGTAAGCCTAGTATCGTTACTGATGTTCCCGCCGCCTCCTTTTTCCCCCCGCCGGAGGTCGATTCCGCCGTCGTCAAAATAGATGTCTATAAAAAACCTCCTGTCTCCGTAAATAATACTGATGTATTTTTTAAGCTGGTACGCGCCGGCTTCACTGCCGCCCGAAAACAGGTGGCTAATTCTCTCTCGCAGGGGCTGGGTTTGCCTAAAGACGAAATCCAAAATTTGTTGCGGAAAACTGGTATTGACCCGCAGCGCCGGGCGGAGACCTTTACTTTAGAGGAATGGGCGGCGCTCTTTAAAGAATATTGCTTGATGTTGAAATTATGATTACCATAAAAGCCCCCGCCAAGATAAACCTTACTCTGGAAGTGCTGAAAAAGCTCCCCGACGGCTTCCACGAAATACGCAGCATCCTCCAGACGATAGACCTGTATGACACGTTCTATATTCAAGGGGGGTGGGGTATTTCCTTCCAATGCGACATGCAAGGATGGTCGGCAGAGAAGAGTCTCGTTAGCAGGACGGTGACTTTGGTAAGAGAAGAAACTGGTTTTAAAGGTGGGGTGGAGATAAAGATAGAAAAACGTATCCCGCTTATGTCCGGCCTGGGCGGCGATAGCAGCGACGCCGCCGCTTTATTGCGCGGACTTAATGACTTATGGGGACTGGGTCTTAGTGATGAAAGACTGGCGGGAATGGCCGCTAAAATAGGGTCGGATGTACCTTTCTTCCTGCATGGCGGCACGGCGCTGGCTACGGGTAAAGGCGAAAAAATAACGCCGCTGCCATCAATAGCGCCGATGTGGCTGGTGCTGGTGATACCAGAACTCCCGGTGGAAACTGGCAAGACCGGCAGAATGTATGCCAGTCTTAAACCCGCCCACTTTACTAATGGTGATATAACTACTAAAGTGGTGGACGCTTTAAGGCAGAGTAAACCGTTTAAGCCAGCCATGCTTTTCAATACCTTTGAAAATATCGCCTTCGCGGACTTTAATATACGACGAATTTATGTTGAGCATCTAATAAAAATGGGGGCTTTACACGTTCACCTGGCAGGGTCGGGACCTGCTATGTTTACCATGTTCCGGGACAAAGCGCGCGCCGAAGATATTTATCAGAAGTGTCTGAACCAGCGGATGAAGGCTTTTCTGGCAAAAACGATATGAAAAACTTCAGGACCTGGGGCAAAAAGCCTTTTAAGGTCGCCGTAGTCCACGGTGGCCCCGGTGCTCCCGGCTACATAGCGCCTGTTGCTGAAGAACTATCCAAAACAATGGGTGTCCTGGAGCACCTGCAAACGAAAAATTCTATTGACGGGCAGGTCGAAGAGCTGGCTGATGTCTTGAACAAGCAGGCGGATATCCCCGTCGTCCTGATAGGGCATTCCTGGGGAGCTACGTTGAGCTATATAACGACAGCCCGCCATCCCCACCTCGTTAAGAAATTGGTATTGGTTGGAACGGTGCCTCTGGAGGGGAAAGCTATACAGGATTACACGCCGACATGGCTTAGCCGCCTTTCCGAAGAAGAAAGGGTCGAATTTTTATCCCTGGAAAAATTAGCCTGGGACGGAGGGGCTGAAGATAAAAGCGCAGCTATGGGACGGCTTTTCAGGTTGATTACTAAGGCTGAAGCATATGAGCCTATTCCTCATAAGAACGAGGTGCTTGAATACCAGCTGGATATCAACATGGCAATCGGGTTGGAGGTAAAAAAGTTGCTGGCCGGCGGGGAGCTGAAGGAGTTGGGTAGTAATATCGTCTGCCCGGTGGTAGTAATTCACGGGGACTTTGATGTTCGTCCTGCCGATGCTGTGAAAGGCTCACTTTCCCGCATCATTAAGGATTTTAAATTCGTATTACTGGAGAAGTGCGGTCATTTTCCTTGGATAGAAAAATATGCACGGGATGAGTTTTTTGATATATTGAAGAAAGAAATTTAGTATTTAAATTTTAATTATGGGGGTGCATTATGGCTTATAAGACTGAAGATAATATCCAGGAAGCATTCGGCGGGGAGAGTAAAGCCAACCGCCGCTATACACTTTTCGCCGAGAAGGCGGAGAAAGACGGCTACCTGCCGGCGGCGAAGCTGTTCCGCGCCGTGGCTGAAGCGGAAATGGTGCATATCCGCAATCACTTAAACGTCATCGATGCCATCGGCACCACCAAGGACAACCTGCTGGCAGCCAGCCTGGGAGAACAGCAGGAGTTCACCGGCATGTACCCGTCTTTTATCGAGAAGGCAAGAGAAGAAAGGAACGACCGGGCGGAACGCTCATTCGATTGGGCAAACAAGGTGGAGAAAGTCCATTACGGGTATTTTCAAGAGGCATATAAGGAGATAAAGGAAGGCAGACCGCTTGCCGATGCCACCTATTATGTCTGCCAGGTGTGCGGCAACACCGTTAAAGATGATGTCCCAGAGATTTGCCCCATCTGCGGGGCGGCGGCTAAAGCATTTAAGAAGATTGATTAAACTGTCATTGCGAGGAACGCAGTGACGTGGCAATCTCTATCTATGGATGAGCAACTTTACGCTTACACAAAAAATACTATAAAACTGTCATTGCGATTTCTTCTCTCATTTCCTCTCCCCACCGGGGGAGAGGATTAAAGTGAGGGGGAATTCGGGATATGGGTAGGATACGCTCGGCTACTTTGCTCAAAGAATTACGACGACGCCAGACTGATGCTGAAGGATGATTATAACCCATGCCGACGAAAGTCGGTATCCAGTTATTCAGAATGAGTGAATATTTTGTATATATATTAGCCAGTAAACGGAATGGTACTCTTTACACCGGTGTTACTAACGACTTGTTACGCCGAGTGTATGAGCATAAAAATGACTTTGTCAGAGGATTTATCAAGAAATATGGCGTTCATACCTTAGTGTATTTTGAACAATGCGATGACTTCGATACGGCGCTTCAAAGGGAAAAACAGATAAAAGAATGGAAAAGGAAATGGAAGCTGGAGTTGATAGAAAAAGTCAATCCGCTTTGGCGCGACCTATATGATGAAATATTATTTAACAGCTAATCCGATGTACCTGGATTCCGATTTGCATCGGAATGGTTTCATAATAGAAGAAGGGTGCATATTTCTATTCAGGTTGCTGTCTTATAATGAAAAACATTAATGAGGTTATATATGATTAAAGATTTAGACAGCGGAATAAAAGCTATTCTTTTATCAACAAGAAAACAGATAAAGGAATTATCAGCCGGAAATACAGATAATTAGTTTAAAATTAATCGTTATGTATATTCTCGTCTAATGCAAGATGAAAGGAAGCAAAAACCTAAGAAGATTGATTTATTTGATAGACAAAAGGGTGTTTGTTGGTTGTGTAAAGATAGGATTGAAAATATAAAGGAAACTGACTTACACAGGATTAATGCAAAACTTGGATACGAAGACATTGATAATGTGGTTTTAGTTCATCGGAATTGTCACCAAGGAATGCAAATGAAAAACAAGTAACTCGTATATTCTTGTTACTTGCTATTTGGCTATTGTTACTTTATCCATCCCCTCACCATATCCTCCTCACCCTTCTTATTGATTATCTTTCCATCAAGCCGCGCTTCGCGGAGTTTTTGTAAGACCTCTTTTATCTTAGGTCCTCGTGGAATACCTAGTCTCTCCGAGTCGGTGCCGGAAAGGGCAGGATTAACGTTTCGCAGGACGTTCAGATAAAGCCCGATGTGCTCCGCGGCGGTCTCGGAGTCGGCGCCGATGGAGTTGGCGATATAGGCCGTGAGATTATAGCCGTGCAACAGGCGATAGATAGTGCTGGGGGCCAGACCGGGTGTTGCCAACTCTTTGAGTTTAGTTTTAATCGTTAAAGTATCCAATAAAACCTGCGCGGTCGCTTTAGGCAGTCGCAAGTAGTCGGTTAATTGTTCCACTTCTTTGGCATCCAGCCGATAGCATAGTAATGAAAGGTAAAGCTGAACTTTCGTGGTATCGGGTAGATTGCGCTCGCGCGCTGTGGCGAATGTTTCCGCCAGCCAGTCGTCTGCCTTTAAAGCGGGGTGCAGTTTCTCCAGTACGCGAAGTCTGGCGGCGCGTAAAATAGCTTTCTCCGGCTCTTCCTCTTTTAGTATCAATTCAAGTTCATGGCGGATGCGGTCGCCGCTGATGGTCTTTAGCATGTCGATGTCCCGCTTGATAAACAACAATGTCGCCGAATCTATCTTAAAACCCAGTCGCTGTTCGTAGCGTATCGCCCGCCAGATACGCGTGGCATCGTCGCTAAAACTTTTATCGTGGAGGACGCGGATGAGCTTTTTATCCAGGTCCTTTCGCCCGCCGAAGGGGTCGATTAGCTCTCCGTAATGTCTCGGGTTAAGCTCGATAGCCATGGCGTTAATCGTAAAATCCCGCCGCGCCAGGTCGTCGCGGATAGCGCCCGGTCTTACTGTGGGCAATGCGCCGGGCCGGGCATAAGTCTCGGCGCGGGCGGAAACAAAGTCGGCGCTGTATTTAGCCCACTTTAGATTGGCGGTACCGAAATGCCGATGGACGGTCACTTTAGCCTTTTTCGAGACGGCTATTTGCTCCGCCAGCTTGATGGCATCGCCCTCTACAACCATATCCAGGTCGGTATTACAGCGCTCGAGCAACAGGTCGCGTACTACCCCGCCCACCAGATACAAGCGTTGCTGCCGTTTCTCGGCGGCTTTACCCGCTTTCTTCATAAAGCCGATGATATCGGCGGGCAGTTGTTCCTTAAGCTGTTTTGCCAGGTTGATAGTTGACATCGCCAAACCTTACCCTAAAGTATAGCACAGGCTGTCCAAACTGAATATAAAAAGAACCGCTTAACATAACACTAAAAACGACTTGCTGAAGCTAATTAGCTTTGAGTCGTTTCCCGGGAAAATAATGTGCTCTCGATTGTCATTTATAGCGAAAACCCCTTATAATGGACGTTATGAAGGTTGTCGCGATTGTCGGTATGCCTGGCTCCGGTAAATCGGAGGCAGCGAGGTTCTTTAGCGATAAAGGTTATACCACCATCAGGTTCGGTGAGATTACCGATGTCGCGGTCAAAGAAAGAGGCTTGCCTTTAACCGAGGAGAACGAACGGCAGGCTAGGGAGAATATCAGGAAAGAGCACGGCATGGCGGCTTATGCCAAGTTAAGCATCCCGCGCATTGATAACGCTCTTCAGAAGTCAAATGTGGTGGTGGATGGGCTATATTCCTGGGAGGAATATCTTCATCTTAAAGATTACTACGACGATAAGTTCTTCGTCGTGGCGGTATGGGCGTCGCCGCAGGACAGGTACAAGAGATTGGGCAATCGTAAAGTACGGCCGCTGACGCTACAAGAATCAATAAGTCGCGACCGCGCGGAGATAGAGAACATTAATAAGGGCGGCCCGATTGCGATGGCCGATTTTACTATATTGAATACCGGCTCGATGAGCGACTTGAAAAAGCAGGTAGAAAGAATTATTGCGAGGTTGAGATGACTTTACAGAAACGCCCTGATATCGATGAGTATTTTTTAAAGATCGCCTCGGTGGTGGCCGAGCGTTCCACCTGCCGTCGACACCATATCGGGGCAGTAGCGGTAAAGAACAAGCATATTCTGACGACCGGCTATAATGGGGCACCGGCGGGGGCTAAAGACTGTCTGGAATTGGGCTGTCTCCGCGACCAATTGAAAATACCGTCGGGAACGAGGCACGAAATATGCCGCGGCATCCATGCCGAGCAGAATGTAATTATACAGGCGGGGCTTCACGGCGTAAGTCTGGAGGGAAGTACGGTTTACTGCACACATACGCCCTGTGTACTCTGCGCTAAGATGCTGGTCAATGCCAAGATTGCCCGTTTTGTCAGTTTCGGTAAGTATGATGACGAGACGTTTATCAGTCTTTTTAAAGAAGCGGGTATTAAAGTTGATATGAAGGAAAAGCCCTCACCTAAAATTACTTTTTTAGATTAACGCTTTCTCTTTAGTGTTTCCTTGATAGCCGCGACGATATCTTTAGCCGTCAGGCCGTATCTTTCCAAGAGTTCCACCGGTTTGCCGGACATGCCGAACTTATCTTTGACGGCAATGAATTCCATCGGTATGGGGTGGTGTCTGGCGATAATCCGCGAGACAATACTGGCCAAGCCGCCATGCTCCTGGTGCTCCTCGGCGGTAACGATGGCGCCTGTTTCCCCGGCGGCTTTAATGATAGCCGTCTCATCGATAGGCTTGAGAGTGGACATATTAAGGACGCGGCACTCAATGCCTTCCTTAGCTAAAGTGGTAGCAGCTTCTAAAGCGGGCGCCACCATTGTCCCGATAGCCACAATGGCGGCATCTTTGCCTTCCCGCAACGTAGCTGCTTTGCCTATTTCGAAATGATAAGTGTCATCCAGCAACACTGGTAGCTTGCCCCGCACCAGACGGACATAGCAGGGCCCTTGATACGCGGCAACTGCACGGATAGCCTGGGCGGTCTCTAAAGCGTCGGCCGGAACGATAACCGTAAAACCCGGCAACGAACAGATGAGCGCCAGGTCTTCCAGTGCCTGATGAGAAGCGCCGTCCTCGCCGACCGTCAAACCGCTGTGAGTGATGACGATTTTAACGTTGAGTTTTGCCTGTGCCACCGAAACACGTATCTGGTCGAAGCAACGCCCGGGGGCAAAAACGGCGAAGGTGCTGGCAAAGGGTATCTTCCCGTTAGCTGCCAGCCCGGAAGCAATTCCTATCATGTTCTGTTCGGCGATGCCGACCTCGAAGAAACGCTCGGGGAATTCCTTCTTGAAATACTGGGTCATCGTCGATGGAGAAAGGTCGGCATCCAGCACGACGATATCAGGGTTCTCGCGTCCCAGTTCCACCAGCGTTTTGCCGTAAACTTCTCTCGGGGCGATTTCTTCAACCAAGTTCAGGCTAACTCCTTTAAGGCTTTTTCCAGCTGCTCAGCGTTAGGTGCTTTGCCGTGAAAATCCACGTTGTTTTCCATAAAGCTGACGCCCTTGCCTTTAATGGTGTGGGCAATGATAACGGTAGGTTTACCTTTTACTTTTCGGGCCGTTTTGATAGCATTCAGAACCTGTTTTAAATCGTGTCCGTCTATCTCGATAACGTGCCAGCCGAAAGCTTCGAATTTTTTATTCAGGGGGTCGGTATCCATTATCTCTTTAGTAAAGCCGCTCAGCTGGATTTTGTTTTTATCCACGATAGCGGTCAGGTTATCTGTCTTGAACATCGCCGCGGACATCGCGGCTTCCCATGTCTGTCCCTCGTCACATTCTCCGTCGCTAAGTAGGGCGTAGACCCGCCAGGTAGCGTTATCCAGTCTTCCCGCTAAAGCCGCGCCAACAGCAAAGGAAAGACCCTGCCCCAGGCTTCCCGATGACATTTCAACGCCGTGAGTGGAATTTCGGTCAGCGTGACCCTGCAAATGGCTATCAATCTTACGTAAGGTGTCCAGTTCCGACTTCGGGAAGTAGCCGCATTCGGCGAGGGCGGCGTAAAGGACGGGGGCGGCATGCCCTTTACTTAAAATAAACCTATCCCGGTCCTTCCAAAGGGGGTCGGCTGGCTTATGGCGTAAAACTTTCCAGTATAATGTGACAATGATTTCCACGGCGGATAAAGAGCCGCCGGGATGGCCACTACCGGCTTTGCCTATCATCGTAACGATATCGCGGCGTAGTCTTTTACAGACAGTAGCGAGGTCTTCATCAGACGAAAAAACCTCGGCGTTTGTAACTTCGGCCGAGGTATGATGATTATTGGAATTAGATAAAGTCATCACTACGTCAACATTATACAATAGCATAGAATATCAAGTCTATATCTTGTACTCAATAAACAATTTAGAGCTGGAGCGCTATTTTAAC
>DAOUCO010000026.1:0-8939 GCA_034432135.1 Dehalococcoidales bacterium
CCGGCGTACAAGAAGTCCTGGGACTGCCTGAAGATGAAATCCCGCTATATATAATACCGGCGGGCAATCCTATAGCTTGAGGAGGTCGAACTTGAATAGTATAACCGGTGGGGTAACGGTTCACGAGGCTCACCGACTGCTCAAAGAAAAGAAAATATCTTCTGTTGAGCTGACGAAGCACTATCTGGAACGCATTAAAGAAGTAGAACCCAGGGTCAAAGCCTTCATGACGGTCACCGAAGAACTGGCTTTAAAGCAGGCGCACAAAGCCGATGAAACCATCGCGGCTGGTAAAGCGTGCCCGCTGACCGGCATTCCGATAGCTATCAAGGACGTTATCTGCACTAAGGGCATAAGGACTACCTGCTCCTCGAAGATGCTGGAGAATTTTATCCCCCCTTACGACGCCATGGTGATGGAAAAGCTTAATGCCGCCGGCGCGGTGATGGTGGGTAAAGCTAACATGGACGAATTTGCCATGGGGTCATCAACGGAGAATTCGGCGTTTTTTGTGACCCGTAACCCCTGGGATTTAGACCGCGTGCCGGGCGGCTCCAGCGGCGGGTCGGCGGTAGCTGTAGCAGCAGGGGAGGCCGTCTGCGCTTTGGGGTCGGACACGGGGGGCAGCATCAGACAGCCGGCGGGCTTTTGCAGCGTGGTGGGGCTAAAGCCTACTTATGGCAGGGTCAGCCGCTACGGACTGGTCGCTTTCGCCTCCTCGCTCGACCAGATAGGTCCCTTAACGCAGGATGTTACCGACTGCGCTTTAGTGATGAACGTTATTTCCGGCCATGATAAAAGAGATTCGACGTCCGTGCCCGAGCCGGTGCCGGACTATACTCAAAGCTTAAAACCGGATTTAAAAGGTATACGTCTTGGGATTCCTAAGGAATATTACGTCGAAGGAATGCAAAAAGGAGTCTCGGACGTTATGAAAGTCGCCTTTAAAAAGCTGGAGGAGCTGGGGGCTAAACTGGAAGAAGTCTCTTTGCCCCACACCCCTTATTCCCTTGCCGTCTATTACATTATTGCCCCCAGCGAAGCGTCCGCCAACCTAGCGCGCTACGACGGCGTGAAATACGGCTACTCTTATAAGGGCGATACGATGTGGGAGAGCATGGAAAAGACGCGCGGCAACGGCTTTGGCCCGGAGGTCAAACGGAGAATCATGCTCGGCACTTATGCGCTTTCCGCTGGCTACTATGACGCGTGGTATTTAAAAGCGCAAAAGGTGCGTACTTTAATCAGACGGGAGTTTGACGCGGTTTTTAAAAAATACGACGCTTTAATTACCCCCACCTCGCCCACCGTCCCTTTTAAAATCGGTGAAAAAACGGATGACCCATTGGCAATGTACTTAAGCGACGTCTGCACCCTGCCGATAAATATCGCCGGGGTGCCGGGCATTTCTATCCCGGCGGGCTTTGTGGACGGACTCCCTGTAGGTATGCAAATTATAGGCAAGCATTTTAGCGAGGAGACCTTACTGCGCGTCGCTTACGCCTACGAGCAGTCGACGGACTGGCATAAGAGAAGGGCGGGGGTATAGAAAACTATGCCTGATGTTAACCGTTTCTTCCCTGGTCAAACAGTCGTCCTACGTGAGACTTGGCGGAGTAAAATATGGAGCGCTCGCCCGGTAATCCTTATTCAGGATAAGCCAGAAATGCTGGCACTTTATACGCCGCCCGGTACCATGTGTAAACACCTAAAAACACTCAATGGTGAACGAGTCAAACCACGAAACAGGCTATGGACGGAATGGATATTAATAGATGAAAAATGGACTGATTTTCATCTATTAAGATTAACGATTCCCGACGCTAATTATTCCGTACTTATTTTCTGGGATTCGCCAGATATGAAATTTCACGATTGGTATATTAACCTGGAAGAACCGCTGCGTCGCACTGCAATGGGATTTGAATACCTCGACCAGTTTCTTGACGTTATCGTAAAACCGGACCTATCCGGCTGGCGTTGGAAGGATGAGGATGAGCTTGAAGAAGCCATTGCCCTCGGACTTATATCCAGAGGAAAGGCCTCCGCTATGCGTGTTGAAGGCGAAAAGGTTGCTGTGTGGATACAATCTGGTAAATCGCCTTTTAACGGCTGGGAAAAGTGGCGCCCCGACCCCTCGTGGAAAGCGCCGGTTCTCCCAGACGGCTGGGATAAAATTTAGTCCTTTTATTTCCATTCCGGCGAAAGCCGGAATCCAATCTACCTGGATACCGTTTTGCACCGGTATGGAAGAAATAACAAAATACATCTCATTCTCCCTTTTTCAGTCTCCCTCTTTAGCAAAGGGGGACTAAAGGGGGATTTTTAGTCCCTCTTGTATTCCCCCCTCTTAAAATGCTATCCTGTTTATATCTGTTTCTCTTCGGGGGCAAAGGTGAGGAGGTAAGGCTATGTTAAAAGACATTTTAAAGATACTGGAAAACGATGCCCGCGTTACGGATAAGCAAATCGCTACCATGACCGGCATATCCGCCGACGAAGTGGCTAAAGCCATTCAAAAAGCGGAGAAAGACCGCATTATCCTTAAATATAAGACGGTGGTCAACTGGGAAAAGCTGGAAGGCAACGAGCAGGTCTGGGCGCTCATTGAGGTAAAAGTAAAGCCGGAACCGGAAGCCGGGTTCGACTCTATTGCCGACCGCGTCGCCCGCTATGAGCAGGTGCGGTCGCTTTACCTCGCCTCCGGCACTTATGACCTGCTGTTGGTCGTCGTCGATAAAACGGAACGCAAAATCGCCGACTTCGTCTCGCAGAACCTGGCGCATATCGAGGGCGTGCAGGGCACGGTCACGCATTTCGTGCTCAAGCGCTATAAAGAGGACGGTGAGGTTTTAGATGGTGGGGAAGGGGCAAAGCGACAGCAGGTAGTGTTGTAAAGTAGTAATCAGGATAAATATATGGCTATTAAAACGAACAATCAAACTAAATTAAATAAAGTCATATCGGAAAGGGCTAACCGGCTATCTCCATCGGGGATACGCAAGTTCTTCGACCTTTTACAGAAGATGGAGGACGTTATTTCTTTAGGCGTCGGCGAGCCGGATTACGCCACGCCCTGGCATATCAGCGAGGCGGCGGTCAAGAGCCTGGAAAAGGGCTATACGATGTACACCTCAAACTCCGGCATCTTAGAGCTGCGGGAACTCACCTGCCAGCACTTAAAAGACAAATACAAAATCGACTATAAGCCGGTCGGCGAGATATTGATGACGGTAGGTGTCAGCGAGGCTTTAGATCTGGCGATGCGCGCTATTTTGAATCCCGGCGACGAGGTCATCATGACTGACCCGCATTATGTGGCTTATGATTCCTGCGTTATTTTAGCCGAAGGCAGGCCGGTGATGGTGCCGACCTATCAGAAAAACAACTTCGAGGTTGAAGCTAAAGATATCGAAGCTAAAATTACTTCTAAGACCAAGGCGATTTTAATTGGTTTTCCATCCAATCCTACCGGCGCGGTTATGCCGAGAGAAAAGTTACTGGACATTGCGGAGGTTGCGAGAAAACATAACCTTATCGTGATTTCCGACGAGATTTACGCGCGCCTGACTTATGATATGGAGCATACATGCTTTGCCAGTCTGCCGGGTGTTAGAGATAGTACTATTTTGCTGGGCGGCTTTTCCAAGGCTTACGCCATGACCGGCTGGCGCATCGGGTACGCCGTGGCGCCGGAAGAAATCATCGCCGCGATGACGAAAATTCACCAGTACACCATCATGAGTGCGCCCACGCCGGCGCAGGTAGCGGCTATCGAGGCTTTAAAGACCGGCGAACCGGACGTGGTGGAAATGGTGGAGGACTATAACCGGCGGCGTAAGTTCATCGTTAAAGGCTTGAACGAGATAGGACTGCCATGCTTTGAGCCGAAGGGGGCTTTTTACGCTTTCCCCTCAATAACGCCCACGGGCTTAAGTTCCGAGGAATTCTCTGAAAGATTACTTAAAGAGGAAAAGGTGGCGGTAGTGCCAGGCTCGGCTTTCGGGGCGTGCGGGGAGGGCTATGTGCGCTGTTGTTATGCCACTTCTTTAGCAGATATCGAAGAAGCCTTAAAGCGCATGGGGCGTTTTGTCAAGAAGTATAAAAGGTAAAGCCTTTTTTACGTTTCCACTACGAAATCAAACGTGGCTTTTTGTCCGCCGGGAGCAGGCTGAATATCCATAACTGTTAACTTTTCAAAGAGTGAGTCCGTGGCGTTTTTGCTTTCCCCGGGGAAAAAGAGCTGTGTGGTTAAAATCGGCGCGTTTTCATTAGCCCTTACTTTAACATGAATGTGGGGCGCGCGCGTCATATAATCTCCCGGTTTCAACGTTTCCAGTCTGTAACGTCCATCATTATCTGTATACTGATGTCCGCGCAGGTTATAGCTTTCGTTATCGTAATCGCCGTGCCCGTCGGCGTGCCAGAAATCGAGCCAGGCATGAGGAACTGGTGTACCGTTTCTATCGAGTACGCGTCCTTCTAGAATAAGCTTTGTACCGTATGTACCCGCTTCGGCAATAGCACTTCTCTCCGGCGAGCCTGTCTTGTAGTAAGGTCCTTCTTCTACGGCAACAGTCAGGGCTAGTTTATATTTAGCCCTTTTCTTTTTGGACATAATATTCTTTTTTTACAAAACATATTTTTCTGATGATAACATTATCCTGTTCAAAACGGAAAGTCAAGACAATAAAGTTTTAAAAAAAGCGGTTTTGGTTTTTAAATTATGGTTTTGACTTTTGAGTTTTAAGCTTTTATTACCCCAGCCCCACCGCTTTCTTGACTTTGGCTAAAGTCTTTTGTGCCCTGGGGCGGGCTTTAGCCGCGCCTTCCGCTAAGACTTTATCGAGGTAGCCCTTTTCCGATGTTATTTTCTTATATCGTTCCTGCAGAGGACGCAGCCCTTCGATGACCACCTCGGCTAAAGCTTTTTTGAAGTCGCTGTAGCCTTTACCTTCAAATTTAGCTTCTATATCCTTCCGTTGCTCTCCGGTGAAGGTATGGTATATGGTCAGCAGGTTGTAAATGCCCGGCCGACCTTCATCGAAACGGATTTCCTTCAGCGAGTCGGTGGTGGCCCGCATGATTTTAGCGCGGATAACGTCCGGTTTATCCAGTAAAGCGATAGCGTGGTTCGGCCCCTCTTCGCTACCGCTCATTTTTTTGGTGGGGTCATCCAGCCCCATAATACGCGCCCCCACGTCGGCAATCAATGGTTCCGGCAATACGAAGGTCTCGCCGTAGATGCTGTTAAAACGCTGCGCGGCGTCGCGGGCAAGCTCCACGTGCTGTTTCTGGTCTTCGCCCACCGGCACTACATCTGTATCGTAAAGGAGAATGTCCGCCGCCATCAGCGCCGGGTAGTCGAAAAGTCCCACGCTTACCTGCTCTTTTTGCCTGGCGGCTTTTTCTTTGTACTGGGTCATGCGTTGCATCCAGCCCATGGGGATAAAGCAGTTGAGAATCCAGGCAAGTTCGCTGTGCTCGGCGACGTGCGACTGCACGAACAAGATGGACTGTTCGGGGTCGATGCCCGCGGCCATGAGCAGACCGGCAAACTCGCGAATCCTCCCTTTCAGCAGTTTGGCGTCCTGCGGCACGGTAATAGCGTGCAGGTCGACGACGCAGAAGATGCAGTCGTAATCTTTTTGCATCGTTACCCAGTGCCGGATAGCCCCCAGGTAACGGCCTATGTGTATCTCACCTGTCGGCTGGATGCCGGAAAAGACGCGCTTTTTCATGAAGTCCTCCTGATATGGGAAATTTTAACATAAATACGAATGAACGGACAAGGAGAGAGGAGAATAAAAAAGATAGTATTTTTGTATTTGACATGCGATTTTCTTTAATATAGAATTTGCGCATGAAAAAAATTGTTAAAAAAGGCAAGATATATTACCAGATTGAACAATTTGAAGTAGAACAATGTTTAGCTTTAGTCGAAGGTTTCGCTAAACCTTCTGATTTTGGATATGATTTTACTTGGACTGCATTATTACTAGCGCATTTTGCTACTCAACTTGAAAAAGCACTTAGTAAAGATACTAAAGATTCTCCATATAAAATAAAAACACGCGATGCAATAAAAAAAGCAAAAGAATTGGCTAAATTATTTGGTGAAGCAGGTGATTTATCTGGTGAATGGGACGAAGATAAAAAATAAAAGATATGGAATAGTCATTGCGAGGAACGTAGTGACGTGGCAATCTCGATTATTTGATTAGGTTATTGATAGGGATTGCCGCGCTTCGCTCGCAATGACAGGTTCTTACATCCTATCCGGCGCGGTCATGCCCATGAGGTTTAGAGTCCTCCCAAGCACCAGCTTGGCGGCTTTCACCAGCTTTAAGCGCGCCGCCGTCAGGGCTTTATCGTCGGAGATAACGCGGCAGTCTTTGTAAAAGGCGTGAAATACGGTTGCCAGGTCCTGGGCGTAATAGGTGAGGTGGTGGGGTTCTAAAGTCTGGGCGATTATTTCCACCAGTTCCGGCAGGAGCAACATCTGGCGTATCAGCTTTAATTCCGGTTCGCTCGTTAATAAACCAACGTCGCCGCCTTCATCGGTCGCCCCTCTTTCCTGCGCCACTCTTAAGATACTGGCGATGCGCGCGTGGGCGTATTGCACGTAATAGACCGGGTTTTCCGCGCTCTGCTTTTTCGCCAGCTCAAGGTCGAAGTCCATCTGGGCATCGGCGGTGCGTGATAAAAGGATAAAGCGGCAGGCATCTACGCCGACTTCTTCCAGCAATTCTCTTAAAGTAATCATGTCGCCGGTACGCTTGGAAATTCTAACGATTTCCCCGCCGCGCCGCATCGTGACCATCTGGTTAATGATTATTACCAGTCGCGCCGGGTCGATGCCTAAAGCGCTAACGACGGCTTTCATGCGGGCTACATGGCCCATATGGTCGGCACCCCAGATGTTAATGACTTTATCGAATTTGCGTTCGATAAACTTGTTATAATGGTAAGCTATGTCCGCGGCGAAATAGGTAGGGGAGCCGTTGCTGCGGATGATTACGTTATCTTTATCTTCGCCCAGGGCTGTAGAAACGAACCAGGTAGCGCTTTCTTTTTTTGTAATATAACCTTTCTCCTGTAGCAACTTCATCACCTTATCGAACTGACCGTTCTCGTAAAGGGTTTTTTCGCTGTACCAAACGTCATATTGCACGCGGAGATTTTTCAGGTCGGCTTTCGTGCCCTGGAGGATTTTTGCCAGCCCCAGTTCTCCAAGCTCATTTAAGCCTTGAGCTTCGGGCATCTTTAAGTAACGGTCGCCTTTTTCTTTTACTATCTCTTTAGCCAGGTCGACCAGGTAATTACCCATATAGCTGTTTTCGGGCATTTCCGCGTCCCTGCCGAGTGCCTGCTGGTAGCGTACCCATAGGGAGTCGCGGAAGGTATCCATCTGGCTGCCGGAATCGTTAAAATAATATTCCCTGGTAACATCAAAACCGGCGGCGGTCATTACGTTGCATAAAGTACTGCCAAGCACTGCCCCCCGCCCGTGCCCCACATGCAGTGGACCGGTAGGATTAACGCTGACGAACTCAATCTGTATCTTTTTACCCTTGCCGATATCAATATTGCCATAGGTCTTGTCCTCTCGAAGTATGGTTTCCACCTGTTTTGCCAGCCACTTTTTTTCCAGGGTAAAATTGATAAACCCCGGCGGGGCAACATCCATTTTTTCAATCTCCGGGGAGGAGTCGATAAAACCAGCCACCGCTTTGGCAATATCCAGCGGTTTCATCCGGGCTTCCCGTGCCAGCTTTAAAGCAACGCTGCAAGAATAGTCGCCGTGCTTTGGGTCTTGCGGGTGCTCAACGACTATTTCCGGGGGGGTAAAGACGGGGAGCTTACCGGCTTTCTGCGCCTCCTTAATGGCTTTGGCAAGTAACTCTGCTATCGTTTGTTTGAGCATTGAAAATCCGGTTCCAATCCAGACTGTCATTCCCGCGTAAGCGGGAATCCAGTTCTTAACCTTGTCATTCCCGCGCAGGCGGGAATCCAGAAGAAGGATAAGGTAGGGTCTGGATTACCGGGTCAAGCCCGATAATGACATATAATAAATAATTACGGGGAAATTATAACATAATACAGGGTTAGGGGTATAAACTATTTATAAAATTCTTTTTCAAAACCCCCTAAAACTTGTTGACAAACCCTCGCCCCTGTGCTATCCTTATATTTGCGTATGACGAAGGCAAAAACATAGTAAGCTAAAACTGGTGGTAAGTGACCAGACGAGGTCTGGTGGGCAAAACCGCCAGACCTTTTCTTTTGCCTTCCGTACTTTAAAAACTGAATATTGTAGTTGAGTGTCAAAAAAGGTCTAATATCAAACCTGAAGCAGGTCAAGCGCAAAGGGCATACGGTGGATGCCTTGGCATCAAGGGCCGAAGAAGGGCGTGGCAAGACTGCGAAAAGCTCCGGTTTGCTGTCTAGCAAGCTTAACCGGAGATTCCCGAATGGGGCAACCCGTCCTTCCTAAAGAAGGACACCGCCGGCCGAACACATAGGCCGGATGGAGGTAAGCGGGGGAAGTGAAACATCTCAGTACCCCGAGGAAAAGAGAAAGACATTGATTCCCCTAGTAGTGGCGAACGAACGGGGAACAGCCTAAACCCGATAAACCTAACGGCGTCAGGGCCTATGTTTAACGGGTGTCGTAAGGCAGGCAGGGCCGAACCTGGAATAGGCCGGGGAGTTACAAACCCAACCCTAGTTGAAGGTCTCTGGAAAGGGCCACCACAGACGGTGATAGTCCAGTAAACGAAAGGGGCAAGCTCCTTTGTCTGTCCTTGAGTACCACGGGACACGAGGAATCCTGTGGGAAGCTACCCAGCCCACTGGGTAAGGCTAAATACCCTTGATGACCGATAGTGAACCAGTACCGTGAGGGAAAGGTGAAAAGAACCCCGGGAGGGGAGTGA
>DAOUCO010000027.1:0-14826 GCA_034432135.1 Dehalococcoidales bacterium
CTTCACGCGTTCTTCATGCCCCGAATAGGTATGAATCACGAACCACTGTTTATCGTTATCCGCCACAAGCAACCTCATTATTAAAATTTTTGGAAACAACTTTGCATCTACAGCCCATCGATGACCTCAATTACCCAAGGGGAAGATGCTAGCTCCCCATGAAAACTCTGCTTACGAGTTCGGAAAAACCATAATCCAGAGCTCCCAGAACAATACCGGTAGCAATGGTAACAATAAGTACCAAGCCAGTTAGATATACGGTCTCCCGCCGCGTGAGCCAGACCACCTTTTTCAGCTCATTAATGATTTCGCTGAAATAATTAACAAGGAAAAAACCTTTTTTCTTCGGTGCAACTGGTTGTGTCATTGATAATTTCTTCCAGGGCTATGCTAGTATTACCCTACTTTGTCTCCCTATGCAAACGATACATTCTACAGCGGGGACAATACTTATTCAGCTCCAAACGCTGCGAATCGTTTTTCCTGTTTTTAGTAGTAGTATAATTCCTCTCCTTGCACTCGGTACAGGCAAGGTAGATAATACCTCTCGCATCAGCTTTTTTAGCCATTTTTTTACTCTATGATATTGGTAATGGTGCCGGCACCTACCGTCTTGCCGCCTTCACGTATAGCGAAACGCAGACCTTTCTCCAGCGCAACGGGGTAAATGAGCTTTATCTTCATATTGATATTATCGCCGGGCATAACCATCTCCACACCCTGCGGCAGTTCGATGGTGCCGGTAACATCTGTGGTTCTGATGTAGAATTGGGGCTTATAACCGTTAAAGAAGGGGGTATGCCGGCCGCCTTCATCCTTGGTGAGGACATAGACCTGGGCTTCGGCGTAGGTGTGGGGCTTAATAGAGCCGGGTGCCGCCAGCACCATGCCACGCTCAATATCTTCACGCTCGACGCCTCTTAATAGTGCACCGATAGCATCGCCAGCCTCGGCCTGGTCAAGTGTTTTATGGAACATTTCCAATCCAGTAACCACGACACGCCTGGGTTCATGGTGCAAACCAACGACATCGACTTCATCGCCGACCTTAATAGTGCCACGTTCAACCCTGCCAGTAGGAACAGTGCCGCGTCCTTTAATGCTGAAGACATCCTCAACATGCATTAAGAAAGGTTTGTCTTTGGCACGCGGTGGTACCGGTATAAAATCGTCAATGGCATCCATAAGTTTCAGGATAGGGCCGCACCACTTGCATTCAGGCTTGCCGCAGCCGCATTCCAGAGCTTTAAGGGCGCTGACCCTGACAATGGGAGTTTTATCGCCGGGGAACTCATATTTGGTTAAAAGCTCTCTGATTTCGACCTCTACCAGTTCGAGCAGTTCCTCATCTTCCATAGCGTCGACTTTATTCAAAGCGACGACAATATAAGGAACGAGCACCTGGCGGGCAAGCAGGACATGCTCGCGGGTCTGCGGCATAGGGCCATCCGGAGCGCTGACGACAAGTATAGCGCCATCCATCTGGGCGGCACCGGAAATCATATTTTTAATAAAGTCGGCATGGCCGGGGCAGTCGATATGGGCGTAATGCCGCTTTTTCGTCTCATATTCAACATGCTGAATAGCGATAGTCATGCCCCTGGCTTTTTCCTCCGGCGCATTATCTATGCTATCGAACGGACGGAACTGCGTCGACGTACCCGCTTTCGATAACACCAGCGTTATAGCCGCGGTCAGCGTCGTTTTTCCGTGGTCGACGTGACCGATGGTGCCGACGTTTACATGCGGTTTTGACCTATCAAATTTCTGCTTTGCCATTTCTTCCTCCCTTTATTCCGAGCCCACCATCGGATTCGAACCGATGACCCCATTCTTACCAAGAATGTGCTCTACCGACTGAGCTAGGTGGGCATCGGTATTATTATACAAATTTTATTCACTATTTGTCCACACTCACAACGTAGGTGGATATAAGCTCTGGTGGAGGGAGCAAGATTCGAACTTGCGTAGCCCTTAGGGCGGCAGATTTACAGTCTGCTCCGATTGGCCGCTCCGGCATCCCTCCAGACATTACCTACCGCACTAACCCAGCCCGAGAAGGGATTCGAACCCCCAACCTAGCGATTACAAATCGCTTGCGCTACCGTTGCGCCACTCGGGCACCAATCTTAAACCACGTTATAAAATAACAACAGGCAACTTAAGTATTATACGTACGGCGAACGTAAAAGTCAAGCTATATACTCGTACGGTACCGGTACTTTAACGGTAATAAATGAAGCGTCTCCTTCGCCTAAAAAAGTACCCCGCAATCAATCCGGTTACCAGACCGCCTAAGTGTGCCTGCCAAGCGACTTGAGACTGCCCGGCAACATCAGAGAAGACGCCGGGGATAGACCAGATTACAAAAAATACTAAAATTACCGTCCATAGAGGCATCGGGAGAATACCCCAAACAGCTACTCTCATATTCGGCATTATCACCACGAGAGCGCCAGCGAGGGTATATATAGCGCCGGAAGCGCCGATGGCAACCGAAAACGGAGTGCCTAACCAGATATAGAGCAGATTGCCCACGATGCCACCGCCGAAATAAAGCAGTAAAAACCACCTTGAACCTATCAGTTGATAGATGGCTCTCCCGAAGAAAAAAAGGGTTATCATGTTCCCAAAGATATGCCAGAATCCAGCATGGACGAACATATTCGTAATAATCGTCCAGGGTTTTTGCGTGAATAGCGAAGGTGATAATCCAAGATTGGCAACGATATCATTATATCTTGCCAAAGAGGCAAAAAATATAACGAGATTGACAATGATGATAATGTATACCGGGTTTAAGAGAATATCACCATCGCCACCGCCGGTCCAAACTCTCCGGCGGGGCTGGGGACGGGGTTTCATATAGTCTCTATCACTTAAAGGCAAAACTCATTCCTTGCTTGAATTTATATGGTCTATTATCTATTATATCAGCTTTGAGAATCGAATGCAGTTATCGCAGCGGGTTAGAGCGATTGATTTTAAAAAACCTGGCTCCCCGACAATCCTTCAGCTGAAGGAGAACCTTGAACCTAGCGGTTAATCCTTCGGTTGAAAGACCCGCTCTACCGTTGAATTTTTATTTAAAATCCTTCTGAGTTCTTTATTTGACTTACCGCGTTTAAGGTTTCTTTCTCTTTTTAAAGCTTCAAACTAATATCTAAATGTTTCAGAATACACTAATTCCCAAGGACCTCGGTTACGGGTCCAACCGCCCTCATTTGCCTGGTGTTGATGAACACGTTTTTGGAGATCAGTGGAAAAACCGATATATAATCTGCCTTCAGGATTCCGGAGAACGTAAACATAGTAAATATGACTCTTCATTCAAACAATAAAAAATTGGCTCCCCGACAAGGATTCGAACCTTGAACCTAGCGGTTAACAGCCGCCCGCTCTACCGTTGAGCTACCGGGGAGTGTTTAACGGAATCTTAAATATTATCGCTTTTTACCGGTACTTAAGTCAAGCACCAAAGATGCCATGATTATTTATTTACCAGCGTATTTTTTAAGTGTTAAACGACTTATGATATACTTAGTACGCTAATTAAGGAGGGTGAAATGGCAAAAGTTAAAATAGCCAGTTTTGACAAACTAAAAAATGTTGTTCGTGAACCAAACGTCGTCGAGTTAAGACCGTGGAAATCGATACATAATGAAATCGCCGAGCCGATGCTTACCAGCATGGGTAATGTGGACGTCAAAGACTCTCACCTGGCGATAGGATTCGCCCGCATCACCAAGCCGGTAACAATGGGCATGCCGACGCACAAGCACCCCCACGACCAGTGGATTTACCTCATCGGCGAACCACAACACTTCCACGAATTTGATGCCGATATTGAAATGAGACTCGGTGATAAGATAGTTAAAGTCAACTATCCCTGTTACATCTTTGTACCCAAGAACGTCATGCACTGCCCGCTGGTGGTAAAGCGCGTCGGCAAGCCATTTATTTTCATCGATGCCAGGATTTCCGAAGAGGCGTCGGTACGCCCGAAAACGCTAAAGAAACACGCGCCCATCAAATACATAGCAAACTCTAAGCAAAAATCAACCAAGAAGTCCTAGATTCGAAAATATTAAAAGTTTGAATCTGAATTTTTATTCGTAAATATAGTCTGGTATACTTGTAGAACAAATACCAGATGAAAATTGCCGCATTTCTAAAAAAACTTCACCCAAAACAATACTTCAATATTTACCGCGTAATCACCGGAGCAGGCTTTATCATTGTTACGGTGTTGATATTAGCTACCCCGCTCCAGATGCCCGACCCGGACGACTGGGCTTACTACAACGGCGTCCACAATTTCTCTGAAGGCCACTTTACGATAGATAACAACACCTACTACCGGCAGGCAATGGAAATAGGACGGCAGGGCGGCTGGCTAATTCAATATTTGCACATCGACCATAATAAGTGGGCACTGGAAAAAGCGCCGGGTTATGTTTTTTACCTTGTTCCTTTTGAAAAAATGGGGCTGCCAAGATACGCCAATGTACTGCTGGCGCTAGGCATGGTGATAGTGACCTATATACTACTTAAGCGTATGCGGGACGAAAAAGCCGCTATGGTCGGCTCTTTGCTGATGCTTTTTACTCCCATCAGTATGGTAATGCTTAACCGGGCTTATATGGAAACATATTCTTCGCTGGCTTTACTGGTAATAGGAGGAGGATTATACATTTATTACCACCTGGAGAGAGGCAAACTCACTCCGGTAAAAGGTGGCATACTGCTTTTCCTGGCTTTCTTTTTCACCGGCTGGTCGGTGGTGGCGCGCTATACCAACCTGCCGATAGCCTTCGTCCTGGCTTTACACTGGTTCATCGTAAGATTTATCGCCTGGCGAAAAGGACAAACGATTGGGATAAAACGAGAAATAATCCCGCTCATCCTAGGAATCGGGCTGCCTGTACTGGCATTATTACTTTACGATTACTACATCTTCGGCTCTCCTTTAAAATATAGTTACTCGTTTTCACCTTATCCCATAAAATTCGCCTTCCAATATATAGGACAGGTAGACCCTTTTGGAAAATCCATACCGTTACAGATACTCCAATATAACTGGGAAGGATATTTACGCAACTGGCTGATAGGCTTCCCGCTCCTGATAATAGGCATCCCCGGGTTTTTTGTTGCGCTGTATTATAAATTTTTTAAAAGGGGTCAACCGGAGGGCAAATGGTCCAGTCTCGCCTCCGAATTACCATGGGACGTCCTATTAGTCCTCATCGGCTGGTTTGTTTCTGTTTTCGGTCTGTACCTAATGTATGAATGGACGGCGGGGCTGAAGGAAGGCGGGGGATTCGTTATCTTCAACCGCTTTTTGTTACCGGGACTCTTCCCCATAGTCATTATCTGCGCTTTGATAATAGCCAGATTGCCGCTGAAAGTCTCAATACCAGTAATGATGATACTCGTGATTTACGGAGTTCTTCTTTATGCGCAATGGGCGATGAACCTCCATATCCTGCCGGATGTATTGACAGAAAGGACGCTGGAAAGCCGATGGCCCGGCTATATCTTCCCGCCATGGAGCAATCAGTTTTTCTGGCCCGGGAGATAACGGAAGTGTTATCGGACAACTAAGAAAAAGGGGCTTCGATTAAGAAGCCCCTTCGTTTTTTCACTTTATCCCCGCCCCTACTTTATAAAACCCTTAGCCACCAATAACTCGGCGGTAAGGATAGCCCCACCCGCGGCTCCCCGCACCGTATTATGGTGCAGTCCTACAAAGCGGATATCCAACACATTACAGGGGCGCAGTCTGCCTACCGTTATCGCCATACCATTACCAGCGTCCCTATCCTTACGCGGCTGCGGCCGGTCAGGCTCATCGCGGTAGATAATCGGGGGTATCGGCGCGAAAGGCAGCTTTAGCTCCTGCGGGAGGGATGTAAAATTACGCCATATTTTTATAAGCTCGTCCATGCCCGGCTTTTTACCGGCAAACTTCAGGCTAACACAGGCGATATGCCCGTCGGAAACGGCAACCCGATTGCAGTGCGCCGATATTTTTATGCTGGTATCGGAGACAATCCTGCCACCCTCTATCCTGCCAAATATTTTCGCCGGCTCTACTTCCGATTTATCCTCCTCGCCGGCAAGAGTCGGCAACACATTATCTATAAGGTCGATAGAAGCCGGGCCGGGATAACCGGCGCCGGAGACCGCCTGCAATGTAGCGACAATCATCTTATCTATCGGATAGCCGGCTTTAATAAAGGCGTAGACGGGCATCATATAGCTCTGGATGCTGCAATTTGGCTTAACGACGAGCAGACCATCTTTCCAGCCGCGCTGTTTACGTTGCCGAGGAATGATATCCAAATGACTATGATTAATCTCCGGTATCATCACCGGTACATCTTCAGTAGCGCGATGGGCAGAGTTATTAGAGACAACGGCAAAGCCTTTAGCGGCGTATTCCTCTTCTAAAGCGATAATCGATTTTTTATCCAACTCAACAGCCGAGAAGATAATCCTGCATTTCCCTATCGCTTTAGAGACGTCGCTCGCATCTTCAACGACAATATTCCTATAAGCAGCAGGTATATCATTTTCCATATGCCAGCGCCCCGCCACCGCGTCAGCATATTTTTTACCGGCGGAGTTCGGTGAAGCTGCCAGATACACTACCTCAAACCACGGATGATTCTGGAGAAGCCTTAAATAATTCTGCCCCACCACACCCGTCGCCCCGATAACACCAACTTTTATTTTCTTGTCCATTTTTATCCTCTTGTTAAGTCAAACCTTTGTATAAATGAAATTATAGCAGACTAATGACAGCTAGTCACGAATTTTTCGTTTATTGGCTCTTAATTCTTTCAGTTTTTTCATGCCGCAACTAAAGCAGCTTCCATCTTTCCTTTCCTTTTCCCCCATCTTACCTAAACTAAATAAAAAAGGGAAGCGATAAAGCTCCCCTTTATATTAAAGATAACCTGTTTCTCTAGAATTCTATCTCTTTAAGGTCGGGGCTGATTATCAGCTTCGGTTCGGTGACGGACTGGATATCCTCCGGCGTAAGGCCGGCAAACACCTCTTTAAGGACCATGCCTTCGGGGGTAATTTCAATAACCGCAAGGTCGGTAAAAAGCATATTCACCTTACCCAGAGCGGTAGCCGGATATGAGAGCTTTTTCACAATCTTATACTCGCCGTCCCGGGTCGTGTGCTCCATGGCGATAAACAGTTTTTTGGCGCCGGCGCACAGGTCCATCGACCCGCCGATGTTGCCGACGAATAGACCCCTCGCCGGATTGGACCAGCCGGCATAATCACCGCGTTCATTGATTTGTAAAGCACCCATGACTGCCACATCAATATGCCCGCCGCGTATCATACCGAAGGATTCAGCGATATCAAAATAGCTGGTACCCGGCAGTTCCGTAACCGGCTGGCAACTGGCATTGATAAGGTCCTGGTCAACAGCGTTCCCGGTTGCCAGAGGTCCGGTTTTAAGCATGCCTATCTCCGATTGAAGTACAATATCCCGTCCTTCAATCCAGTCGGAGACAAGAGTCGGTATTCCGATACCGAGATTAACATAAGTGCCGTCTTCCAATTCATTGGCGACGCGTAAAGCTATCAATTCTCTCGATAAACCCTTTAGCTTAGTCTTTTCAACCATTTCCCCTTCCTTCTAGTCTATAGTTATGGCAAATTTTGGCCGCGGCACCTGGATCATGCGATGGACGTATATTCCAGGAGTATGCACGTCATCGCCATTAATTGCGCCGGTCTCAACCAGATTTTCGACCTCGGCGATAGTAACCTTTGCGGCCGTTGCCATGACATGGTTAAAATTCCTGGCGGTTTTCGCGTAACGCAGGTTGCCTTCCCTATCGCCCATATAGGCGTGGATAAAGGCGTAATCGGGCTTTAGCGCATACTCCAGGACATATTTCTGCCCGTCGATTATCCTGGTCTCTTTCTTTTTGCGGTTAGCTTCTATATTGGAAACGATACCTTCCTCCACAACTGAACCTACGCCGGTGGGAGTGTAAAAAGCCGGGATACCAGCACCACCAGCGCGGTATTTTTCCGCCATGGTTCCCATGGGATAGACTTCAAACTCAATTTCACCAGCTCTGACCGCCTGTTCAAAAGGGTCCTGCATTCCCTTTGAAGCAGAACGGAACAAACCGTAAGAATCGATTACCTTTTTTAGCTGGCCGTTTTTCACTAGCGCCCTAAGTTCGTCGGCGGCACCGAGCAGCGGACCACAACCGCAGGTAAGAGTTAGATTTTTAGTGCCTTTCTTAATAATAGCCTGAAGCAAAGCCCTAGGTACGCCAGAGGCAAAAAAGCCAGGAATGGCAATCATAGCACCATCTTTGATATCCGCTATTGCTTCATCGATGCTGCGAAATACCTTATCCAATATTATTTCCTCCTGATTCTAGTCCTTCCTGTGAATTTCAAAACCGATGCTTTTCAACGCTTCCGTAAAAGCTATATTCATACGGTTGAAAGTTCTCAAAGAACCCAGTTCGGCTAACATCGGCTCCATTGCCCGGGCTAAATTAGCCGGCATCCCAACAGCAATGCAGTCGGCACCGAGTAACCGTACCGTTTTAACCACTTTAGCAAACTGCTCGGCGACCTCCCCGTCCTCAATAACTGCCGTCGAAAAGTCGATAAGAATCACCTGCGTTTTCATCTTTTCAACATGGTCCAGCATAACATCAGTGATACTCTTAAAACGCACGTTATTAATAGCACCATTCACCACAATCAACGAAAGTCCGGTGCAAAGCTCGAATACAGGCGTAGTAATAATTTTTAAACTTTCCAGCTGGACTTCGAGCTGTTCCAAGCGTGCTTTAGTTTCTGCTTCAGCGGTGCCCCATGGCCTATATCGGGCAAAATAGCCTACCCCACCGATATATTTACCGCTGCTATCATAAAGATGAGAGGCGGAAACGCGTACAGGAATCAGCTTTCCGGACTTTGTTTTTGTCTTGGTTTCCATTTCATGAATTGTGCCGCCGGCCTCGTAGATTTTCCGGTTGGCATCCCGCGCAGCTTCCTTGCTTTCATAGACTTCAACAATGCTCTCGCCAATAAGCTCATTCATACTACGCTCGGTAAGCTTACAGGCTTCTTTGTTAGCGAAGATAATAGTACCTTCGGCATTGATAGCAAGGATAGCATCGGGGCAACCATTGAGCAGGGCTTCAAGATGTCCGCCATGATGAACTGCGACATGTTTTTCCATTTGTTTTTCCTCCTAATTATATCAAAATATTATTTTAAAAATGTGTATCATACGATATATCTATCATCCGTCTAAAGATATAGACCTTTTTACTTATGGCATTTTAGTATATATGTGAAAACAAAAAATGTCAAAGATTATTTGTGTAGAATCAATTGTAAAAATATGCGGCATCTTTTATTATTTAACTGTATTAACCAGATATGAAAAACGAAAGCGATGCCGCGGATACAATAACTTTCCTGGGGACAGCCGGAGCCCGGTTCATGGTCAGTCGGCAGCTTGCTGCTTCCGGCGGCATCTGGCTGAATCTTGACGGCACACAAATACTGCTCGACCCCGGTCCCGGAAGCATCGTTCAATCTACTAAAAGAAAACTTAACGCCGCAAAACTCGATGCCATCATCGTTTCCCACCGCCACCTGGACCATGCGGCAGACGTCAATGTAATGGTCGAAGCAATGACCAACGGCGGATTTACACCCCACGGGTGGCTTTATGCTCCCTCCGACGCCCTGGACAACGAACCGGTGATTTTCTCTTATCTCAAAAAGTATCTTGAGGGCATTGTCATTTTCAAAGAAGGCAAGTCTTATGCACTGGGTAATATTACTTTTACTACGCCCGTCAGGCACATACATCCGGTGGAGACTTACGGCATGGTGTTCCAAACGCAAAAACACAGTTTTTCTTATATCGCCGATACGCTATATTTCGACGGTTTGATTAAAAACTACGCCAGCGAATTATTGCTTATCAACATGGTCTTTACCGAGCCGCGCCCGCCGGTAGAACATTTAGCTATCCCGGATGTTGCACGTATTATCAAAGGAATTCAGCCGAAAGTAGCCATTTTAAGCCACTACGGCATGCATGTCTGGCAGGCAAAGCCCTGGAAAATAGCCGAAGAACTTTCACAACAGACGGGAGTTAAAGTAATCGCCGCCCGGGACGGCATGAAATACGACCTGGCGCAACTGGATGAAATAAAGGAATAAAATGGAAACACAAAAGTTCGAGCAGGTGGTTGCCAGAGCAATTGAGGAACTACCCGAAGAAATCCGCGAAAGGCTGGAAAATATCGACGTTGTCGTCGCTGATGAGCCGACGCGCTCCCAGCTACGTAGTTCAGGTTTAAATAGAAACGAAACCCTGCTGGGGCTTTACGAAGGCGTGCCGCTGACCGACAGGACATCCGGCTATACCTATCACCTGCCGGATAAAATAACGATTTTCCAGAAGCCAATTGAAGCCGCCTGTAAAAACGAAGCGCAAATAATATCTAAAATAAAGCGCGTCGTCCAGCACGAGATAGCCCACCACTTCGGCATTGGCGACGACAGGTTAAGGGAGTTACGAAGGTATTAGGTTAATCCAGAGCTTTTACCATGTAGTCGCCCTGTGATTTATAATCGAACTCGGTACGGTAATACTCTTTGGCGCCCGTCCCGCTTAAGATAACCATTCTACCGGCACGGAACTCTTCTTGAGCAATCCTCTCAGCCTCACGCAATAAAGCTTTACCCAATCCTTTATGCTGCGCCGCTTTAGAGTTCTTTTCGCTTAGCGGCACCTCCGGTCCGAAGATATGCAACTCCCGGACGATTGCTTCCTTCCCTTTTTCGCCCCACCCCAATACCGGAACCGGCACCGACTGTATGCGAAGTCGCAACAAGCCGAAAAGGGTCTCTCTATCATCTTCGAAAGATAGGAATATCTCTTTGCCTCCGGCAGCATCATAGTCCATCCTCACCAAGTGCGGCTCACCGATTTCCCACCCATCTAAAGACCGGTGGCCGTACTCGTGGCAACGCGTGCAGCGGCACTCGATACCCTGTTGCCGCATCCGTTCTTTAACGATATCGCGCAACGAGTCCTTAAGCCCACCGGTAATAAACTTAGATGGAATATCGCGAAGCACCCGAGAAATACGCACATACTTGGGCACCATGCTTTTTATCCTGACAGTCAGGTCAATCATCGTATCGTCATCATAAGGCTGGTAGCGCCCTGACTGATACCACTTTTCCAATTCGGTGCCCTGCACGACCATCGTGGGGTACAGCTTAAGTCCGTCCGGCTTAAACCTGTCGTCGGAAAAAAGTTGCCGAGTCATTTCCAAGTCTTTTTCCGGCGTCGAACCCGGCAACCCCGGCATCCAATGATAATAGACCTTAAGGCCATGTTCGCGGAGTAGACGCGTGGCTTCAACTACTGCTTCTACATCATGCCCCCGCCGTACCAGCCGGTAAATGTCATCGTCTAAAGTCTGCACACCCAGTTCTACCCGAGTCGTACCGAATTCCAGCATCCGCTTTATTTCCGCCTGTCCACACCAGTCAGGCCGTGTCTCGATACAGAGACCCGTACAGCGATTGCGGGCGGTCTCATTAATGAGCCTGGCTTCTTCTAGCGTTGCGGACGCGACTCCATTTAGACCATCGTAACAATCCTTAATGAAGCGGTACTGGTACGCGATAGGTTGCGCTAAAAATGTGCCGCCCATGATAATCAGCTCGATTTTATCTGTAGGATGACCCATTTCCGCAAAGGTGCCCAGCCTGGCTTCGACCTGCTGCCTGGCATCAAAGTCGAAACGCTTGGCACGCAGCACCGCCGGCGATTCAGGAGTATAGCTCTGCGGTGCATTAGTATAAGTAGGACAATAAATGCATTCACCGGGGCACTTCATCGGTGCGGTCATCACCGCTAGCGGTGTAACCCCGGAGATAGTCCTTGCAAATTTCCTTATCTTAGCCATAGTATTAAAAGGCGACCTCTTTAAGTTTAGCAGATAGCCACTTATGTCAACAATTCGCAAATATGGTAACACGCAAAAGAATACTAATAATAGCGGGAACAGTTTTTACGGCGATTGGCGTAATAGGTATCTTCATACCTGTATTGCCGACAACTCCGTTTTTGCTACTGGCTGCCGCGTGTTATCTACGCAGTTCAGAGAAATTTTACCAATGGCTACTGCACAACAGGTTCTTCGGTATATACATAAAGAATTATATCGAAGGCAAGGGGATGCCGCTGAAGATGAAACTAATTACGCTTATCCTGCTATGGTTGTCCATCAGTATATCGATGTGGATAGGCACGCAAAATCTGGCGATAAGGATAATCCTGGCGGTCGTGGCTACCGGCGTTACCGCACATATTCTTACGATAAAAACAAGGAACACCAATAAAATAAGTAACGAAATAAATCAAGAAAAAGGTAATGTAGATATCTTAAAAAAGCAATCAACAACCCGTGATACCTATAACCTTATAGCGTCGTCGCGATACAATTTCCGGCAACGCTCCAGATTTCAGACTGAATTAGAGGCATTGGCGCGGCGCTGGGGGCGGGGTAAGCTGCTTAATGTCGGCTGCGCTCACGGTCCAGACTTTATACCTTTTAAAGAATCATTCGAACTTTATGGCGTAGACTACTCCTCCGAGATGCTTAAATTGGCGCAAAAATATGCTGCAAAACACCAAATTAAAGTAAATTTACAGGAAGCAGATGCGCGTCAACTACCTTTTGAAGATAACCTCTTTGATTTTACGATTGCCGTGGCTGTCTATCACCATATTGAAGATAAAGAAGGCAGAATACAAGGATTAAAGGAGCTTTACCGCGTGCTCAAGCCCGGCGGCGAGGCTTTTATCACCGTGTGGAACCGGTGGCAGCCCCGGCACTGGCTCAAGAAAAAGAGTTATATGCGCTCCTGGAAAACTAAGGATAAAACGCTTTATCGTTTCTATTACCTGTTCACCTATCATGAGTTTGAAAAGCTGGTGCGGCAAGCCGGTTTTAAGGTTTTAAAATCATCTCCGGAAGCAAGATATAGATTCCCGATTAAAACATTTTCAAGGAATATTTGCTTAATAGTTAAGAAAGGCTAATTACCTTTCTTCCTCCACCCACAACCTTTCTCCATCGGTGATAAAGGTTACGGTGCCGTCCCTATCCGTGCGATAATTATTAGCCTCGCCTATCCTTCCCTTTAGCCTTTCTATTACCTCATCATCCGGAAGACCATATGAGTTATTCGCACCGACGCAGATGACCGCCGCTCGAGGCTGTACCACCGCCAGGAATTGAGGTATTGTTGAAGTTACCGAGCCGTGGTGGGCGACTTTTATCACCGTAACATTCGATACCGCCCGTTCCCGGATTAGTTCCCATTCCGCCTCGCTTCTGCTATCGCCGGTCAGTAAAAAGCTAATGTTGTCTATTTTTAATAGCAGTATAACGCTATTGTTGTCTATATCCGAATCACTGCCTCTAATAAGATTTGCCGACGGCCACAATACCTCTAAATAGATACCATCGCCTATATCAATCCTCTCCCTAGCGCAAGCTATAATGCTTTTGAGGCCTGCTTCTCCGATAAATCTTAACCACTCATCATATAACGACGACTCATAATCAAGCGCAGGATAAACTACCTGCCCCACATCATAGCGGCGTAATACCTCGAGCAACCCGGCAAGGTGGTCTCCGTGAGGGTGAGTTAAAACCACCAGGTCGATGCTCCTGTCCCAGAAAGGCATCTGCCGGCTCAACTTCAGAGTGACAGCTTGCGGACTGGGCCCACCGTCGATGAGCACCTGCCGGCTCCCTTTTTGAATAAGTATGGCGTCCCCCTGCCCCACGTCCAGAAAGCTGACATGCAGTTTATCGTCGGGCATAGTAGCCGCGGTATAAGTTACCAGCACCGCCGCCACCAGTAACGGCGTGATAGCCCACTTTAGTATTCGGGTAAATCCTTTCGATTTACTTACCCTCGCCTTCATTACACCGGCAACACCGGAAAATAAGCCGCCCAACTTCTGCCAGCGACTGTTCAACCAGACTAATGCCGCCAGTACAACGTAATAACACACGATAAAAACAGGATTCATCCAGTTGACCTCGACGGAAGAAATCGAAGGTGTCCCGAGTCCGCTGACAACCAGTATCATATATGATAAAAACGGCCAGACCAGCCAGCCGAAAAATTGCGCCACCGCCGTTAAAGCCAGTCCGAGCAACATCGTCAATGAACCCAAAATAATGATAACGGGCAATACTGGCGTGACCAGGAAAGTTGCCAGCGGACCTACCAGTGAAAAAATACCAAAGTAATAAGCAATTAAAGGCCAGACAGCGATCATCGCCGCCAGAGTTGCGCTCATACAGTCGGTGATAAAATTCAGGGTCGAAACTACCAGTCCCTCATCGCCAACCCGCGCAGAAACTAAACGCCTACCGGCATCTCTAAGCACCGGAAAAATAAAAATCAATCCGGCCATCGCCAGAAAGCTTAACTGGAAAGATGCATCGCCCAGGATATAAGGACTGATACCGACCATTACCGCGGCTGCGAAAACCAGGGCAACCACACCGCTGCGCTGTCTGCCTAAAGCTTCGGCGAAAAGAAACATGCTCGCCATAATAGCGCCACGTACCACCGGTGGGTTCATACCGGTGATAATGGTGTAAAACCAGATAATAATAAAAGCCAGCCAGACATATAGATAATGTCTCCTGCCAAAAATCCATATTCCCAAGCTGACCAATATGCCAGCCATGATGGCGAGATTAT
>DAOUCO010000028.1:0-4182 GCA_034432135.1 Dehalococcoidales bacterium
CTCATTCATACCCTGCTGGATGACTGTCCAATTACCTTGAGAAGTAAAGACGAAGGTATGGTGGTAAAGCTTATAGCCGTCCTGAACGGCGGCGCTATCAACCTTGGCGGACATGCGGGAAGCATAAACCAGCGGGGTGGGGTCGATTGATATTTTTTCTCCCCACAGCTCTATTTCCGATGGGGTCTTACGCGATGTCTTGCCTTTGCCCCCGGCAATGAAAAGCCCCAGGTCTTTCTCTATGCCTTTTACGCCTTCTTTTAAAGCCCCGCAGAGGGTAGTGGTAACGCCGCTCGAATGCCAGTCGAAACCTAGGACGCAGCCGAAAGCCTGGAACCAGTAGGGATGAGATAGGCGGCGGAGCATTTCTTCCGGGCCGTATTCAGAGACAATGGCGATGGTAATTTCTCTGGAAAGTGGCACCATCCGCTCGAAAAGCCACCGAGGTGCTTTACCGTGGTGCAATGGCAGATTGGCGATGCCGGTACGTCTGGAGGTGGTCATGAGCGCCTCCTCAAATTAAGAAGCGCAGGTACTACAATTACCCGAGGTGCAGCTGGAACAGGAACTGCCGCTAGAACCGGGCACCCTCATAGGGACACCACTGATGCTCGTGGTAAAAGCGGCGAAGGCGGACATCTTACGCCGGGCAGGCTTATGGCATTTAGGGCAAACGGCGGCCTCGCCGGCCTGACTTAAAGGTCGCATCTGCTCAAATTGAGTGTCGCATTCGGAACAGATATATTCGTAAATGGGCATAAAAATATTCTCCTAAATATAGTTTAATGTGTTTTATTTGTGAAATCAAGGTATCGGCATCATCTTGCCTGTCGGGAGGGCAGGGTGTAGGATATAAAAGATATCTTATATATGAGGTGAAATTTGATACATAAACTTGACATAAAGACGAATTCGCGGGTGGAGTTCCAGGAGATTACCAGCAGGATTAAAGGCATCGTGGAAGAGAGCGGGATAAAAAGCGGTATTTGTTATATTTTCGCGCCGCATACCACTGCGGGCATTTTGATTAATGAGCATGCCGATCCCAGCGTCGTTGAGGATATCAGCACGCAACTCGATGAGATTGCGCCGCAGAAGAAAAGCTATCGGCATACAGAGGGAAATTCGCCGGCGCATATTAAAGCCAGTATTACAGGGGATTCCAGGATGTTGCTCATCGAGGCAGGAAAACTCGTGCTGGGAACATGGCAGGGCATTTTCTTCTGCGAATTCGATGGCCCGAGAAACCGTAGTGTACTGGTGAAGCTTATATCGGATAAAGATTGATTTGAAGTTATGCGTAACAGAATTTCTATCTGCTACTCTGGTTTTTTCGGAGTGTCTTTATCGTAATTCGAAATTAAATACGTGCCGCAATAACGACAACGGTAATATTGATCCTTGATGTGATAAAGCCCTTTGCGCCCGCATTGTGGACACTCTTTGAATTCGTGTTTCTGCCTGCCTATGTTTACTTCGTTGATGAACATCGATATCACGTGACTGATTTGCATTCAGTATAATGTGCGCATGTTGCGTTCCAATCACAAAATTCGTTAAAGAAGTCACAAAAATATCAAAAATGAATAATAAGAGTAACGTAAGGTATTCATGAGGAAATTTTACTTTGTTTGGTCCTGGGTTTGATGAAAAACATCAGCGGAATGCTCAGCGCAGCAAAGAGCGCCCAGAGGATAAACGGCCAACCATGATTGATACCCCCTAAACTTATATTCGCCAGACTGTTGCCCAGCGGAGGAGCCAGGAAAGCTCCTGCCATGGAGATGGTACTGGCAAAACCAATGGCGGTGCCGCCGTAAGTACTACCGACATCTTTCATTTCGAAGAGCATGACGTTGAAGAGAGAACTGGAAGCGCTGCGTAGAAAATTAGCAAAGATAATTACCAGCCAGACTCCGGTGGTATTCATGAACGGTAATAATAACAGGCCAATGGCTAGAGATATTATCGACAGCATCAATACACCCCAACGCGAATTGAGTTTATCTGAAAGAAGGACCATAGGTATGGAACCGAGCAGCATCATGGCGCTTGAGACAGTAATAACACTATCGGCGCTGGCAGGGGACCACTCGATATTGCGTAAGTAAAGTGGCAGGTAGCCGATAAAACCCATAGTGGCGCCCCAATTAAAGAACGTAATGAGACCGATAATCCATACTGCTTTAATACGGCTGACATGCGATAGCGCCTGGCGGAAAGGTATATTAACAGCGTGTAATTCCGGACTTTCAGTCTTATCTGGCTCGCGACCGGTTAAAAGCCAGAGTAAGCCCAGTGCGACCGCTATACCACCGAAAAGAAACATAACGCCTTGCCAGCCGCCGAGCCATGGCGAAAATACTGTTGCGCTGAACTGGGTAGCGACCATGGCACCGATAGACCAGGCGAAGATGAGTATGCCGTTTGCCAGTCCTAAATGCTTACCGCCGAACCATACCGCGGTTGCCTTGGGCGTAATGCTCGGCGTGGCCGCTGCCATTAGCCCGAAGAGGAACATTGTAGTTGCCAGAGAGGCAAAGTTGCTCGAGATGCCGCGTAAAGCGCTGAAAATACCGGCGAGGATACAGAGTACTGTTAAAGAGCGCTTTACCCCGAAGTGATCTGCTAGTAAACCGCTCGGGAGACCGATAAAGACACCTGCCAAGGGGTCCATACCCCAGATTGTACCGATAGCCGTGACACTCAATTTAAGTTCGTCTGCAATCTCCTTGAAGAGCACTGGCATACATAGCCGGTTTGCTCCAGCGACAACGGCGTAGGTCAACCCCGAAAGGAAAAGGATATACCATCGGTAATAAGGGTTGCGCTTTTTTATCATAATAATCTTCTGGTAATGCCTGGTAGCTTTTGAAATCTGCAATATGACAAATACTGTATTTATCGTAGCATTTTTTACATATAAAAGCGATAGTTTTCACGTGTTTTGGCTGTACCTAGTCTATCTATGCTATAATGTGGCTCAAATGACGGTTGCTGTAACCGGCGCTACCGGACATATCGGTGCTAATCTGGTACGCGCTTTAATTGATAAAGGTATCGCCACGCGTTGCCTCGTGCATGTTAATTCCAGGGCTATCGACGGACTGGATGTCGAAAGGGTGGAGGGGGACATACGTGACCTCGATTCGCTGTGCCGTGCGTTCCAGGGAGTCGAGGTGGTCTATCATCTAGCCGCGTCAATCTCATTATCAATGATGTCCTGGTCCAGCCTGGAAGAGATAAACGTTAAAGGCACGAAGAACGTTATAGAAGCTTGCCGACGTACTGGTGTACGCCGTTTAATTCATTTCAGTTCGATACACGCGCTGGTTCAGGAGCCTTTAAATGTTCCCGTTAACGAAGAGCGCCCGCTGGTCGAATCCAAGAAATATCCCCCTTATGACCGTTCTAAAGCCGCTGCCGATAAAGAAGTGCGGCGGAACATAGGGGAAGGACTTGATGCCGTGATTATTTATCCCACAGCAATCTTTGGTCCGTATGATTACCAGCCGTCTTTCTTCGGCGAAGCTTTGATTACCATGGCGCAGCGGAAACTGCCGGCGCTCGTTATAGGGGGGTTCGACTGGGTGGATGTACGTGATGTAGTAGCCGGAGCGATAACGGCAGGAGAAAAAGCGCCCGCCGGGGCACGCTACCTGCTGTCAGGGCACTGGGTATCCATGACTGATATCTCGGCGATGATAGGAGAGATTACCGGTATTCCTACAAATCAACTGGTTTTTCCGCTGTGGCTGGCGCATGCCGGCGCGCCATTTATAAGCGTAATAAGCCTTCTCAGAAAAAAGAGGCCGCTTTACACCAGCGTATCTTTGAGGGCGCTTAAGAGCAACCGGAATATCAGCCACGAACGAGCGACGCGCGAACTCGGCTACCGGTCCCGTCCGTTCCGTGAGACCTTGGTTGATACCTTGCAATGGTTTGCTGATAATGGTATGTTAACAATACAAAAAAAATAAGGCGCGTGGGAATTTAGTGGAAGAATTAACCATTTATAACAGCCTGCTCATAGCATGGTTTATCATCGTAGTAATCGTATTCATAGCCCTGTTTTTCATCGTTGCTCCTTACGGTCGGCATGTACGGAAAGGCTGGGGGTATTCATTGGGGAATAAACTGGGCTGGGTATTGATGGAAGCGCCGGCCCCGATCGTTTTTACT
>DAOUCO010000029.1:0-5944 GCA_034432135.1 Dehalococcoidales bacterium
GACTTGAGGGCATTTAGAAAGACCTGCTGTGTCATATCCTCTGCCTCGGTCCTATCGCCTATTTTGAGAACTATATAGCGATAAATCCTATCGAAGTTCTCCTCATATAGTTGAGTTAAAGCCACCTGGTCGCGCTGCTGGGCGCGCCGGATAAGGCTTTGCTCCTCCTGCACCGGAAACTCCCTTAACAAACTCGGGTGTTACCCTGTGCATATATTATAACGAATGGGAGGGGTAAAGGATAGTTCGGGGGAAGGTAAACTCAAAACTCAAATCTCAAATCTCAAAAGCCTGCCCCGTGCTCGATACGGGGTCAAAACCAAAACTTAAAAGTAAAAAACGTGATATAATCAGGCAAATGGCGATAAGAAACTTTTATGTAGAGAAATGCAACGGCTGCGGTATCTGCGTAGCCTGTTGTCCCATGGACGTGCTGCGGCTGGATAAAAAGACAAAAAAAGCGGTCGTAAAATATCCTAAAGACTGCGTTGCCTGCTGGGGCTGCGAGTCGTTCTGTCCCAAAGGCTGTTTTGATGTTTCACCGGAAAGAGGCAGAGGCGAGATGGTATCGCCGTTTTAGGGGTCAAATAAAAAAAACCACTTAATCTCCCTTTACAAAAGGGAGAGACGGGAAAAGGGGCTGGATTCCCGAGCGGGGTCGGGAATGACAAGGATATTGGATAAATAGATGAATAAGATAGACAGCTTAGGGACAGTGATAAAGACCGAAGTGCTGGTTTTGGGCGCGGGCGGGGCGGGCATGTGCGCCGCGCTCAAGGCGAAGGAAAGCAACGTCGATGTACTCCTGATAGATAAAATGGGCATCGGCTGGAACGGGCAGGTGCCAATCGGCGGGGGAATTCTGGCTTATGTTTACCCGGACTACACGGAAAAATGGGCGGAAAAGGTAACGCGCGATAGCTATTTTTTCAATAACCAGGACTGGACTTTCCTGTTCGGAAAATACATGCATAAGTCGACGATGGAATTAGCCGCGATGGGTTTGACTTTTTACAGAAACAAAGGCGAGCTGAACATCCTCAACTGGGGTCCGAACATCTACGTCACCCTTTTCGACGCGCCGAAGTCGCTAGTGGCTCTAAAAAAGACAGCCAGGGCGCGGGGCGTAAAAATGATGGACAAGATTTACGCCATCGACCTGCTGAAAAACGACGGTAAAGTAGTCGGCGCGGTTGGGCTGGGACTGGTGGACGGTAAGACATATCTCTTTAACGCCAAGGCGGTCATTATAGCGACCGGCAACTGCGGCTACATGCACGAAAAGACATACAGCTCTGTCCTCGGTGAAGGGCCAGCGATGGGCTACCGCGCCGGGGCGCAGCTCATTAACGCCGAATTCAATAGCAGCTATGTCTGGGGCATTAAAGCGCTCGGCAAAGAGCTGATGGGCATCCATTTCTACCTGTACCTGGAGAACGCCCGCGGCGAAAAAATCATGGGCAAGTATTATCCAGAACTAATGACAGGCAAGCACCCGGTCTATACCTTCGACCCGCGGGTAATCAACGCGATGCAGAAGGAAGTGAAAGCCGGGCTGGGGCCGATATATTTAAACCTGATGGGTTTAAGCGATGCCGAAATAGCCGGTCTGGCGGAAGACCAGGTGGAGGGACTGACCCACCTCATGGCTAACGACACGATGAAGCTCCTTAGAGAAAAGGCAGGTATCGACCCGTCTAAAGAGAGGATGGAGATGTGGCCACGCTACCTTTACAGCGGCGGGGGGCTTCGGATAGATATTAACGGCAAGACTACACTGGACGGGCTCTACGCCGCCGGCGGAGCAAGCAGCAATAGCTGGTCGGGGGGAGGTGGAGGACAGGGCGGTCTCGGCGTACAGTCGGCGGCGGTGACCGGTTTTGTGGCGGGAGAAAACGCCGCCAAATATGCGGTGAAAATAAAACGACCTGATATAGACTACAATCAAGCAAAAAGAGTCCTCGAAAGGGTAATGCAACCCATGGGGCGAAAAGGCGATACGGACCCCGCTGAAGTGACTTACAAAATACACGAGGCGGTCGTACCGATGAAGTACAACCGCCAGCGGGAAGCCGGTAGGATGAAAGAAGCGCTGGGCATCGTACAGGAAGCCAGGAACAAGTTAAGTCGAGTTGGCGCTAAAGATTTTCACGACCTGGCGCGCTACCATTCAGCGGAGAGCATGGCGATGGCAGCGGAATTCACCTATAAGGCAGCTTTAATGCGTGAGGAAAGCCGCGCCGGGCATTTCCGCGAGGACTTCCCTGAACGCGACGACAAAAACTGGTTTAAATGGATAACCATCGAGCAGAAATACGGCGTACCCTATTTAGACACCCTGCAGGTACCGGTAGAGAAGTATAAAATTAAACCTAGGTAATCCCAATTCAGACGGGAAGTGCCTCCCCGTACCGAGATTCTTCGCTTTGCTCAGAATGACATTGGTGAAAAGAAGATGTGATTGCCACGTCCAGATTGCATCGGGACTCGCAATGACAAGATTCCCTTTGACATTTAATTTTTAACTGGATATCATGTAAATAGACATCCTCCAGAGTGATTAATGTACACCGACCTTTTCAACGAGTTCCTTGATAGCAACGATACGCTGCAAATTTACCGGGACGAAACGCTAATCTTCTCCTCGGAAAAAGACCGGCTCCTGCCCCTGATGGAGTATCTCGCGGATAATGCTCCGGGGCAACCGCCGATTGTCATCTTCGATAAAGTCATGGGCAATGCCGCCGCCTTGCTGGCGGTCAAGGCGAACTGCCGTGAAGTATACAGTCCGCTGGGCAGCGAACTCGCCATGGAAACACTGGAAAAGCACGGCATCGAATACCATATCTCGGAAATTGTCCCTTACATTACGCGTCCGGACGGCAAAGGGATGTGCCCTATGGAAAAACTCTCCATCGGTAAAGGACCGGAGGAATTCTACCGTGAGATGAAGTCCCGCACCGTAGTAAATAAATAAATCAAATCATCCACTTTGTGAATTACTACTCACCCCTTCGATAAACTAAGGGCAGTCCTTCTTTATTACCTAATTACCTACGGCTTGGTGAAATTTCTACCGATGATGGTAGAATCAAAAGAGGGCGCAAACATGATATGCCCGAACATGATAGGTTTATCCACCCTCTTGAAATTAAGAGGACAATGCATAAGATTGGCCGGTACATAGACCCATGTCGTGTTAGTTATAAGATACACTTCCGCATCTTTGCCCTCTCCCATGGTCAACTCTACCTCGGCGGCGAATTCTTTAAAATTCATAGGGTCGCCGCCAATAAAATAAAGGATTTCGGCAACATTATGCCGATGCCCTTCAGGTATCATTTTATAGGCTCGATAAATAGGGCGTAAAACCTGTGTCAGTGGCTCATCCCAGCCTTCAACTGGCTTCCTCTGCCCAATTCCGATATATACCGGCGCATCAGGAGGGGTTCCCGGGTGAATTATGCCCCAGGGTTCTTTTAAGAAATACTTATCATATTTTCCTTTAGCCATCTTTATTGCCTTCCTTTTTTAGATTTTATGATTTTAATTTAAACATAATATCGTTTATAATTCAATTTACATCGGGACTCGCAATAACGAAACAAGACAAACCCCACCCCGATGATATATAATGGCAAAAATTGTTATCAGGAGGTATTAACATGGCAGCCAGTGAAAGAGCTATTTTGAAAAAATACTTCAGGAAAAGCGTCATGACTGACAAGACCCCCCACCCGGAAGTTACCGCCCCGCGACTCAGTCTGCACAGTGATAAAAAATATGGGGGCAGAGACTTTTCCATGAGCTGGTGGGCGATTACCCAACCGTTCGAAATGGTGACGGAATGCCACGCCCACGATTTTGACCAGTTTCTAATTTTCGCTGGGGGAGACCTTACCAATATGCCCGATCTGGGCGGGGTGGTAGAGCTGACATTAAGTCGGGATGGTAAAAAACTGGAGAAATTTGTAATTACCGAAGCATGTACAGTCTATATACCGGCGGGACTTTATCATTGCCCGCTCAACTTTAAGAAGATAAATAATCCCAAGAAACCCATCCTTTTCCACGACCTGTTCTTCTCGCCGGTATATAAACGGAAGAAATAGATAGAAGCTTTTTTACAGGAACATAATTTATAGCTTACCCCATTGCCCCCTCTCCAAACCAAGTGTAAGATACTTCCATAATTATTTGTTTGGATAGGGGGAGTTGTAGAGAAGGGATATCGCCCCTCTCCGTCAGGTTATTCCCCTTTTCTCATTTAATCATTAATATAATACCAATAAGATAGATATAAACAGAGGGTGAAAATGGATACAACATTTAAAGCAAAATTCATGAATTTATGGAAAAAATACTTCAATAACACTCCTTTACCAATCACGTTTTATTACACAGACAAGCCGGTAAACGCGGAAGCAGTCAAGGCGGGGACAGTACCGCGATGCCTCATCGGGGCGCTGGATAAAGTGTTTAAAGGGCAGTCCCTAGCCTTTGATGGCGACGCTGTAGGCTGTCCGGGAGGTAAAAGATACCTGGGCTTTGCGGAGAACCTCATGCCCAACTTCGAGTATTTCCTATCCTGCGGCATTCCCGGCAAACTGGAAGGCGAACGCTATAAAAAGACGCCGGAGATGGTGAAAGAGTACATGCAGAAGCACGCCCCGGTCACGAAAGCGCCTGCTAATTATATTATCTTCAAACGGTGGGACAAGCTAGGTGAAAATGATACTCCGGAAGTCGTCATTTTCTACGCCGTGCCGGATGTCCTGGCGGGACTTTATACGCTTGCCAGCTTCGATGAAGCAGAGCAGAACATGGTTATCGTCCCATTCGGCTCCGGCTGCGCTTCTATCGTGCAATACCCCTTTATGGAAGTAAAATCAGCGCATCCCCGGGCGGTCATCGGCATGTTCGATATATCAGCGCGTCCTTTCGTCGACAAAAATACCTTAGCTTTTTCCGCCCCCATGAGCAAGTTCAAGAGAATGGTGGACAACATGGAGGAGAGCTTCCTTATTACGCCGTCCTGGGCGAAAGTGCAGAAACGCATTAAATGATTTAGAATTGAAATTGAAAGACCTACCAGAGGAGATATTAATGACTAAAATCAGCATGGTGCGCACAACCGACAGGACAACGGGCACGCGTAAAGCCATCGAGCTTTTGAAGATAAACCCGGTCAAAGGCAAAGCGGTCGTCTTAAAGCCCAATTTCAATACCGCCGACCCCGCCCCCGGCTCCACTCACTATGACACATTATACTCGCTGATATCCACACTGAAAGAAATGGGCGCTAAGAAAATCACGCTGGCGGAGCGCAGCGGGCCAGGCCCCAGTACACATGAAATCATGGAGAAAAAGGGCATCTTCAGAATGGCTAAAGAACTGGGTTTCGAAGTCCTTGATTTACAGGCGATGCCTAAAGACGGCTGGGTTTTAATGAAACCGAAGGACAGCCACTGGAAGAACGGATTTCTCTTTCCTAAAATTTATCAAGAAGCGGAGTCGATAGTCTTAACCTGCTGCCTTAAAACGCACCAGTTCGGCGGGCATTTTACGCTGTCGCTAAAGTGCGCCGTGGGTATGGTGCCGCCGGGTCTGGGTTCAGGGGAATACCCCTATATGAACGAACTGCACTCCTCACCCTACCAGCGCCAGATGATTGCCGAGATAAATACCGCTTATTCACCCGACATGATAGTGCTGGATGGGGTGGAGGCTTTCGTGGACGGGGGACCGCACATCGGGACGCGGAAAAAAGCTAACGTTATTTTAGGCGGTACCGACCGCGTGGCAATAGACGCCGTGGGCGTAGCGATACTGCGTCAGTTAGGCACAACACCGGAGGTCAGCAAAGGTAAAATCTTCGAGCAGGACCAGATAAAGAGGGCGGTGGAGCTGGGGTTGGGCGTAAAGTCAGCCGACCAGATAGAGA
>DAOUCO010000030.1:0-10374 GCA_034432135.1 Dehalococcoidales bacterium
TATTAAGAAAATCTCTTACACTGTTTGGAGAGACTTGACCACTTGAAATATCGTTATAGAAACGAATAACATGAACATTTATGTCAGTCAATAAGGCACGTTGAGGGGCAACATTCAACATAACTACGCCAGAACCTACGAATGGTTCTATCCATCTTCCATTACCTGAATAGTGAATAGAATCCATAATAAAGCGGACTAATTTAGTTTTTATCCCTTGACATTTAATTGGAGGTACTTTGATATGGGTTGTTACTTGTTCTATCATACTTTCCCCCCATTAATTATATTACCCCCGCCCGAACTCCCTTTCAAGCTGTGCCGCGCTTAACTTAATGACCGTAGGACGTCCGTGCGGGCAGGTGTGCGGGTTAGTAGTTTGTTCTAGTTGCCTTACCAGCGACCTCATTTCTTCATCTGATAATGATTGTCCGCTCTTAATCGCCCCGTGGCAGGCAAGCGACGCCACGATTTTTTCCTCCCATTTGCTCCGCTCCTCCCCGGCTAAAGCATCGAGCATTTCTTTAAGCATCGCCGACCAGTCGTCGCCTGCTACAATTGCCGGCACCGTCCGCACCAGATAAGTCCTGTCGCCAAAGGATTCTAAAGTAAAACCAAAACCCGATAAATCTTCCAGGCACGACCTCATGATAGCGTCCTGTCGCGGCGTCACCTCGAAAGTCGCCGGCTCCAGTAGTCCCTGCACCTCGGGCTTGTGTTCTTCTCTTTGTCGCTTGACGCTGTCGTACCTTACCCGCTCGTGCGCGGCGTGCTGGTCGATGAGGTAGAGTCCGTCCGGTCCCTCGGCGACGATGTAGCCGTTCATGACCTGTCCCACCACCCTTAGCACCGGTAGAGAGGACAACAGCGTTGGCGCGCCTTCTACCGGCGGGGCGACCATTTCCGGGCGATTCGTTCCCCAGAGTTGCTCTAATTTATGCGTCGACACCCCTTTATATGGTGCTGCCACTTCCTCGATTTTCGGCACCGGCATCTGCGCTGTTAAAGCCTGCCTGACCGCTTTCTGTACCGCCCGAAAGACCTCACCCTCGTTATGGAACTTCACCTCGCTCTTGGCGGGATGGATATTGACGTCCACTTCTTGTGGCGGGATGGTGATATCGATGACCGCCACCGGGTGCCTGCCCGTCATCAGGAGTCCGCTGTAGGCCTCCTCCACCGCGTAGGCGAGCGTCCTGCTGTTCACCCAGCGTCGGTTGACGAAGAAGCTCAAGAAGTCGCGTCCCGCCCGACCTATTTCCGGCGACCCTACCATCCCCGTTACATGAATATCTAAAGTTCCCCGTGCGGCCGTCCAGCTTTGTTGTAAACTGTCTACCGATATCATCCTACTGGCGTTTTCCGTGCCGTAGACGTCGATAATCGCGTCCAGCAGACTGCCCTTGCCCGACGTTCTCAAACTCTCCCGCCCCTCTACCGACAGGCTGAAGGCGACCTCCGGGTAGGCGAGGGCGTACTGGCTGACGACGTTAGCGACGTGACCTGTTTCCGTAGGTATAGATTTTAAAAATTTAAGTCGTGCCGGAACTCGTTGAAACAGGTTTCTCACCGTGACCGTGGTGCCCTTCGTACGCGCCTGACTGGCTTTACGGGTGACGACTCCCCCCTCTAACGCTATATAAGTACCTGATTTTTCACCCTCGACACAGGTGACCAGCTCTATGTCGGCGACGGCGGCGATACTGGGCAGTGCCTCCCCCCTGAAGCCCAGACTGGCGATACTCTGTAAGTCCTCCCGACCCTTTATCTTGCTGGTGGCGTGGCGTTCGAAGGCAAGTTCGACTTCTCCCGACGGAATGCCGAGTCCGTTGTCGGCGACTCTTATCAGCTGGATTCCCCCGCCCCTTATCTCCACCCCGATTTGACTCGACCCCGCATCTAAAGCGTTTTCTACCAGCTCCTTCACCACCGACGCCGGTCTTTCCACCACCTCCCCGGCGGCTATCTGGTTGATGGTTTCTTTATCAAGGATTTTTATCGCCATGTTTTTATAATCTTACACGGTATCGTGTATTCTGTCAAGGGGTTATTTTAATTTAAGTTTAGTCTTTTAAGGAGGGGGAGTCAACGCACTGTCATTGCGAGGAAGTCCTTCCGCAGAAGGACGACGCGGCAATCTCACCGGTTTTTCTTCCTGTCATTCCCGCGTAGCTTGTCCCGTACTTGATACGGGAGCGGGAATCTAGATATGCCTCACCCCCTGACCCCCTCTCCAAACGGCACATTGAGTTAATACCATGATTCATTTGTTTGGAGAGGGGGAATAATAAATAAAGAGGGGCTGATGCCCCTCTTAAACACCCCGCAGTAACGAGCTTCTAGTTATTGGCGATTGCTTTTGATATAGTATTATAATCTTCTTCAGTAATATTTATGATGGAAACTTGAAGATACTGATTCCAAGTTTTCCCTTTATCGGCAATAAATACAACATTATCAATGAAATTCGGTCTAGCTTTATATGCTTTATTATCGATTTCTTCGGTAGAATAGTAAATCTTTAAAGGATTTTTGATTTCGTCAATTATTCGAAACTTAATTCTATAAGGAAAAAGAAATTTGTTCTTTCCTTTTTTCCAGCCTATATCATCTAAGCTATAGAAATATTCTCCAATAAATTCAATTGTGGCTCTGAACAAACCGCCATGGGTGTATACCACTGCTTTATCCCCTGCCTTTAAATGCTTTTCTAGGGTTACGTAATAACGAGCATCCATTCCCCAAGTTTGATTTTGTTTACATATTTCCCAATTTTCTGCTGAAGTTGAAATGCACCAATACCTCATCTAATTTTCCCCTACCTCTTCTCAATCCTGGCAAAGCTTAAGAGGAACCGCTTAACCCCCGCCCCGTCGAAAGCCACCACCACCTCGGCGTCGTTCTTGACCTTATGGTAGTTCACCACTACCCCTTCCCCGAACTGGTCGTGCTTAACATGTTCGCCGGCTTTGAAAACGGGGAGGTCTTCATTGGGTATGATGGCTCTTTCCGTGGCATCGATGCCGGCCGCCGACCACTCGTCTTCTTTCTCCGTTACCCCGCCCCGCGTCATCAATTCCCGCGGTATATCGAGTAAAAAGCGCGATGGCTTGTTCACGGCGCTGCTACCCATCAGGTGGCGTCGGAACGCCCGTACTAAATACACCTTCTTTTTCGCCCGCGTGATGCCCACGTAGCAAAGTCGACGCTCTTCTTCCAGTTGGGCCGGGTCGTCGATGCTCTTGTAATGCGGCAGGATGCCTTCCTCCATGCCGATGATGAACACCACCGGGAACTCCAGTCCTTTAGCCTGGTGTAGGGTAATCAGGGTGACGGTCTCCGTCTTTTCCGGGAGGTCGTCGACGTCCGATACCAGCGCCACGCCCTCGAGGAAAGCGGTCAGTCCTTCGGCCGGCGGCAGGTCTTTATAGTCCTGTGCCACGCCCCTTAGCTCTAATATGTTTTCCCACCGTTCCTCCCCGTCGACCAGTCCCGTAATGTACTTCTTGTAGCCCGACTTTTCTACGACCGTGTCGAAGAGCTTAACCATGTCGAGTTCTTTGCTTTTTTCAATAAAGCTTTCCAGCATCGCCGCAAAGCCCGCCAGCACTTTTACCGTGCGGGGGGAAAAGGGGAGTTCCTCACTACTTTCCTTGGAGTTAGCTAACGACTGCAAAGCCCTGTACTCGTTGATGCCTTGGTTCTTCGCCCAGCGGGTGAGTTCATCCAGACTTCTTTCGCCGATGCCGCGCTGGGGTACGTTAATGACGCGCATCAGACTGACCGTATCGTTGGGATTCTGGATAAGTCGGAGATAGGCGATGACGTCCTTGACCTCGCGGCGCTCGTAAAAACGGGTGCCCGCCACCAGCCGGTAGGGCATGCCGTAGCGGATGAAGGCTTCCTCCAGCACTCTCGACTGCGCATTGGTGCGGTACATGACGACGCAATCGCCCGGTTTTACCTCTTTACTACGCACCAGTTTATCGATTTCATTGACTACCCACTGTGCCTCTTCTTCTTCGGAGTAGGTCTCGATTACGTAGGGTGGTATTCCCTTTTCATTCTTTGTCCAAAGGTCTTTGGGCTTGCGCTGCTTATTGGCGGAAATGACATGCGTCGCCGCGTCGAGAATCAGCTGTGTTGAACGGTAGTTCTGTTCGAGGAGAATCACTTTAGCGTCCGGGAAGTCCTTCTCGAAGTTAAGGATGTTGCGGATATCCGCCGCCCGCCAGGAATATATCGATTGGTCGGGGTCGCCGACGACGCAGACGTTGCGGTACTTGCCCGCCAGCTGCTTTATTAGCTCGTACTGCACGAGGTTCGTGTCCTGGAATTCATCAACCTGGATATGCATGTAACGTGACTGGTAGCGTTCGAGGATTTTTGGATTCTGGCGGAAAAGCATCACCGTCTTCATTAAGAGGTCGTCGAAGTCCAGCGCCGAGCTGTCGGCCAATAGCTGCTGGTAGCGCTCGTAGACCCGCCGCGTTACCTCGTCGAAGTAGCTCTTGCCGTGCAAATCGGACGGCTCCTGCATCGCACTCTTGGCGTTGGAAATTACCGACTGTAATGCTCTCGGGGCAAACTGCTTGGGGTCGAGCGCCAGGTCCTGCAAGGCTTTTTTAATCAGGCTTATCTGGTCATCGTCGTCGTAAATAACGTACTTTTTGTCGATGCCTATCGCTTTGCCGTCCTGCCTTAGGATGCGGGCGCAGATAGCGTGAAAAGTCCCTAACGTGAGGTCCTGCACCGACCCGCTTACCAGGTTGAGGAGTCGTTCCTCCATCTCCCGGGCGGCTTTATTGGTGAAGGTGACCGCCATGATACGCCGCGGGTTGATGCCAACTACCCTGATTAAGTAAGCGACGCGGTGGGTAATGACGCGGGTCTTGCCGCTGCCCGGTCCGGCTAAAATAAGCACGGGCCCGTTAATGGCTTCCACAGCTTGTTTCTGGGCGGGATTCAGTCCGGCGAGGATGTCCATACGGTTAAATTATAACATTTATAATAGGGCGCATACCAAGTCCTTTTTAATGTAGAAAACGTTTTGACGTCATAACGCTATGATGTTATAATGTCATCGTTCACGGAGGTGACATTATGACCGCCCAAAACAAACGCACTACCGTTTATTTAAACCCCGATTTGTATAAAGCCCTACGCCTGAAGGCTATTGCAGTCTCTAAGTCGGTATCCGACCTTGTTAATGAGGCTGTTAGGGAATCGCTGAAAAATGATAGACGCAGATATAATTCAATATTAGAGATAATGTCTGAACCCGGGCAAGGAAAATACAGAAAACTCAGTCTTTAAAATAATACCTAAACCCCTCCGCTGACGCCTCAAATCCTATAGATTGGTAGAACTTATGCGCCTGCTCCCGCCGCTTATCACTGGTGAGCATTATCTTATAGCAGCCGGCCTCTTTAGCGCGGGCTTTACAGTATTCCATTAAAAGTGTCCCGATGCCTTGACTGCGCTTTTTCTCCTCCACCACCATATATTCGATTACGGCAAAAGGTTTTGTTTCGTGGGCAAATCCCGGCAGGATAGATAAAACCGTTGTCCCTACGACCTCCCCGTTTTCCTCTGCCACCAGCAGACTGTACCCCGGCACTTTAGCCATCTCTTTAAAGACGCGCCGGCATTCTTTCAGAGAAGGAGCTGTATATTCCTCCGGATTAACAGAAAGCTGGCGGTAAAGCTCAAGGATGCGGGGGAAGTCCTTCTCCGCGGCGGGTCTTATGATAAACATGCTAATAGTATAGCACCAGTGTTATGCTAAAACTCAAGCATACGGCTAAAGCAATGCGTGAGATTGCCACGTCGTCCTTCTGCGGAAGGACTTCCTCGCAATGACATCTAAAAAATCGACCTTCTGACTATGGTTTGCTCGCGGTGCTTGCCCACGGAAATCAGGCTTACCGGCAAGTCGAGTAGCTCCTCAAGGAGATTAATGTAGTGCCGGGCGTTCGGCGGCAGGTCTTTGAACATGCGGACATCGCTGGTGGGTTTTTCCCATCCGTCAAGCTCCTCTAAAACCGGTTCGCATTTTTCCAGAGTGTCAACGCTGGCCGGGAAATTATTGATAGTCTTATTATTGAATTTGTAAGCGGTGCATATCTTTATCTTGGGTAAAACATCGAGGATATCCAGTCGTGTAACAGCTATTGAGTTAAAGCCATTGATGCGTACGCTCAAACGCGCTGCCACGGCATCGAACCACCCGCAGCGTCGCGGGCGGCCACTTACGGTGCCGAATTCCTGTCCCCGCTCCCGTATTAAGTCACCCGTAGCATCCTTGAGTTCGGTAGGCATGGGACCGGCGCCAACTCTTGTTTGGAACGCTTTAAAAACGCCCAGGATATGCGTGATTTTATTCGGCGGTATACCGGAACCCAGACAGGCGTTGGCGGACGTCGGTGATGAAGATGTTCCAAAGGGATAGGTACCGTAGTCTGGGTCGAGTAAAAAGCCCTGCGCCCCTTCCAGGAGAATCGGTTCGTTCTTTTTTATAGCTTCGGCTAATATTACGCTCGTATCACAGACACGCGGTGCCCAGCGGTCGGCGTACTGGCAGTACTGGTTATAAATCTCATCGAATGATAGCGCTTGTGCTCCGTAGATTGCTGTCAGAATTTTGTTCTTGGCTTCCAGCACCGTCGTCAGTCTATCGCGTAAAACCGTTTTATCCAAAAGGTCGCCTGCCCTGATGCCAGAACGGGCGACTTTATCGGCAAAGGCAGGTCCGATGCCCTTGAGGGTGGTGCCGATGGCTTTAGCGCCCAGCGCCTTCTCTTCCAGTCCCTCGATAGCGATGTGATAGGGCATAATCAGGTGTGCGCGGTCGCTGATGAGTAAGTTAGAGGTATCGATGCCTCGCGAGTTTAGCATGTCCACTTCGGCGTTCAGCACCGCCGGATTAATAACCACGCCGTTGCCGATAATCGAAGTTGTATTTTTATAAAAGATACCTGATGGCGTAAGACGTAATTTAAATTCCCCGTCGGGATTGACCACCGTATGTCCGGCGTTATCACCTCCGTTAAAGCGTACGACATATCTGGCTTTCTCCGCCAGCATATCAACGATTTTGCCTTTGCCTTCATCTCCCCATTGGGCCCCGATAGCAGCTACAACCGGCATTTTTACCTCCTTGCGTAAAACCCATACATTCTACCATCACGAACGTGCTCTGTCTATCGTCAACAAAGCTAATGGAAGGCGTTCACAAACGCCCTGTAGTTACGATGGTTGTCTGCCTGCAACGCACGAAGTTATTTCATCTTGTTTTCATTATCGCTGGTTAATACTGGTATTCATAATTAGTTTTTTAACTTGCGGTAGGCGTAGAGCATTCTTTCGATGACGGTAAACCAGCTGAAAAAGGTTATAATCGCCAGAATAATCAGTAAAGCTTTATCGAACTGACTTAGCATCAGTCCCAGTGCCAGGATAATAACTCTCTCCGGGCGGGTGAAAATTCCTGTTTTACATTCGATTCCCAGACCCTCCATTCTGGCGCGGATATAGCTGACCAGCAGTGAGCCTACCAGAGCAACCGCCGCTAAGATGCTTTCAGCTACCTGTCCGTATTTTACGAATATCGCCAGCAGGGTGACGAACAATATTGCCTCGGAGAGGCGGTCGAGAGTGGAATCCAGAACCGCCCCGTAACGGGTGGTTTTTCCGGTGGTACGGGCTAGTGCCCCGTCAAGCATATCGCACAGGCCGGCTACCAGTACCACAATCCCTGCTGCGAGAAAATGCTCGGTAATAATTAATACACCGGCAGCGACGGTGATAACAAATCCTGCCCAGGTGATGATATCCGGTGTCAGCGGCGTCCTGGCGACTGTGTTAATTATCGGCCTGGTTATGTATTCGGCGATGGCTTTGCGGAGTGAATCCAGTTTAGTCATTATTTAGTAATTTCTTAAAATTATATTAATTATATTAATTATTAGCTTTCGTGGTGGATTGCTTTATATTCTTTAAAGTATCGTTATATAAAGCCAGTAGTTTTCCGGCGATAATCGACCAATCGTACTTCTGCGCTTTAGCGATACCTCGCTCACCCATCTGTTGCCGCTGTTGTTTATTTTTTATCAGACGTAATATTGCTTCGGCGAGCTTTTCCGTATTCTTCGGTGGCACGGCAATACCTTCAACGCCATCGGTAAGGACGCTGGAGTAGCCGTCGATGTTGGAAGCGATAACCGGCTTACCAAGCGCCATTGCCTCTAAGAGGACGATACCCTGACTCTCCCGCCCTGTTGCCGGGAAGCAGACTATATCCGAGGTTTTGTAGTATCTCGGCAAATCACTGTAGGTGGCATATCCTGTGAAATTCACGTCCGGTAACCCGTACTGGCGGACGTATTTTTCGTATTTCTTCCGCAGTCGCACCCCCGGGCCTACCTGTATCAGGCGGCAGTCCGGTATTTCTGGCTTGATGAGTCTATATGCATCCAGTAGATAACCGAATCCTTTCCGCGCTTCCAGCCTCCCGACGAAAAGGATGTTGGTTTTTCCGTCGTTGAATCTATCAATGGGCGTTACACCTTCATGGAAATGCTGGGTATCAACGCCGTTAGGAATGATTTGATAGTCGGCGGGGAAATATTTACTGACATAGTCCAGCGCTACCTGGGATACGGCGATACGCGCGTCCAGCTTGCGGAACCACCGGTCGAGATACCATTTTCCGATGGGCGTAAACATAATATACCATGGTCTGCCGCCGGAAGCGTGAAATGTACCCACCATCGGCGATTTCTTTAACCTCAGGATAGTTGTACAAAGAGTCGGCATCAGGGGTTCGTGGAGATGGCAGATATCGAATTTTTCCCGTTCAAAAACTTCCTTAATCTGACTTTCCAGACGCAGCGATATGGTAATGCGGGCTATAGAACCGCTGACCGGGATGGGACGCGGAGTACCGATGCGGATGAATCTATCGCCGATGGTATAAACGGCTTTAGAGGCCGGAGCGATAATTTTTACTTCGTGTCCCAGGCGGGTAAACTGCTGCTCCAGGCAAGATATATGGCTGACCACGCCGCCTGGACTGGCGAAGTCATAAGGGGAAACCAGGGCTATTTTCATGCCGGTTTATTTAGACCCCCGTTTTTTCGCGGGTTTCTTTTTAATTGAGGGGGCATTAGCCGCGATAAATTCTTCAACCTTGTTACGGGCTTCGGAATCGCTGTATTGAACCGGTGGGGTTTTCATGAAATAAGAAGATGGCGCTATGAGGGCGCCGCTGATGCCTTTATCCATAGCCAGCTTGCAGCACCTTATTGCGTCTATAACTACACCGGCGGAGTTGGGGCTATCCCAGACCTCCAGTTTGGCTTCGACCAGCAACGGAACGTCTCCGAAGGTTCGCCCCTCCATTCTTATATGGCAGAACTTGCGGTCGAGCAGGAAGGGCACATAATCGCTGGGACCGACGTGTATATCGTCGGGGTCTATTTTATAGGGTAGCTGGGAGGTTACCGCGCCGGTCTTGGAAATTTTCTTGGATTCTAGCCGTTCTCTTTCCAGCATGTTGAGAAAATCGGTATTGCCGCCGAAGTTTAGCTGGTACGTCTTTTCCAGCTTTACACCGCGATCGACAAACAGCTTGGTTAATACCCGGTGGACGATGGTAGCGCCGACCTGCGACTTAATATCGTCACCGATAATGGGCAGACCGTGTTCGGCAAAGCGTGTTGCCCAGTCTTTATGGCTGGCGATGAAAACCGGGATGCAGTTAATGAAACCGCAGCCGGCCTGTAAGACCTGCTCGACATACCACTTGGTGGCCATTTCGCTGCCGACGGGCAGGTAGTTTAATACGACATCCGTCTTCGTCTCTTTGAGCACGTTAACGATGTTTACCGTCGGCGGTGGGGCTTTCTGGATAATTTCGGAGAGGTATTTGCCCAGTCCGTCATGGGTCATGCCGCGCTTTACTTTTACGCCGGTTAAAGGCACCTCGCAGAATTTATAGGTGTTGTTCGGTTTGGCATAGATAGCCTGCGCCAGGTCTTTGCCCACTTTATTCCGATCGATATCGAAAGCCGCTACGAAGTTGATATCGGAGATGTGATAGCCGCCCAGGTTGACGTGCATAAGCCCCGGCACTTTTTCGTTATCTTTAGCGTTTTTATAGTAATATACACCCTGGACCAGGGAAGAAGCGCAGTTGCCTACGCCTATAATAGCCACGTTTATTTTCCCCATCGTTTTCTTATTCCCCCTTTTTTGAGATGACTTTACGTTGAAAATTGACGGTTTTGAGCTTTCAAAAAAGCATCCGTGTCACTATACTCTCTTTAAAAGTAGACTGTCAAGATTTACGCTCGTAAAAGTTAACATAAAGAT
>DAOUCO010000031.1:0-8691 GCA_034432135.1 Dehalococcoidales bacterium
CCTTGAGTATTGTCTGTATAGAGTTACATAGAGCACGTGGCATAACACCATCGAGTAAATCTGCAAGACTGTCCATTACTAAAATCCGGGGATTGTTGAAATAATCCTGAGCCATCTTTATTTTTGAAACCTGGAAACGGAGTTTATTGCTGGTAGGATTTTTTCCCAATAACTTTTCCGGGTCGATGCCTAAGGCTTTTAAAGGACTCCTTACATTATTACGGGGGCGGATTTTCGAATAGTAAGGTGTTGTGACATATTCACCGGTTTCATCTAGTGTCAGGACAAGAACAAAGCGTACCCCTTCTATTTCTCTTGCCTGCTCCACAGTCAAGGTCAAAGCTTCGTCAACAGTCCTGACTTTATCAACGCCCATGGCTATTTCGCGCACGGCGGCAAGTTGCCTGTTCCTGGCAATTAACTCGACGTTTTTCTGGTCAATGCGTCGGAGGCTCTGCTCCAATCCCCTAAAATAACTTGGTCCTGGGGTTAAATGAACACGACCTATAACATTATCAAAAAATCTTCGAAACCAAGAATGTAGAGGCTGCCATTGTACTTCCCAGACACATGCTTCAGCTTCGTATTGAACACCATTTTTAGCCGTACCAGGCAACGGCATATACATGCACTCTTTTTCATGAATTTCGGCAGGAGGCAAGCCCCATAAAGTTGGTATTGCCGCCAGAATACCCTGTGCGTAAAAACAGGAATCTTTTGACGGCTTATATCCCGGTTCTTCAATACGCATTTCAATTGTAGCGCAATTTTTATCGTGGAAAGTGGTCTTAAATTTGAAAACACGGTCTAAAAGCCTAGCATATCGAGGCACAAATCGATACACCATCTTCGGCCCGCTGAACTTGCGGATTACGGACTCGATGCCGCCAAGCGGGTTGAGTGTCGGAGTTGATAGCCCTACCTTGAACATGATAGCTTCGTCACTGGTAAGTTTGGCGGCGTGCCGACAAATCGTCTCCCTGATTTCATAAGTGACCCAGTTGAGCGGGTCGGACAGGTATTCTTTGGTATAAGGATAAGGGAGTCCATCAACTATCGAATCACAATTGTATCCTTTAGATTCCAGATACTTCAATACTGAGTTCGTAACCCGACAGCTGACTTCTTTTTGGACATAGATATCAGTGATAGTATTCACCTATGTACCTTGGCCCTTTATTCGTATAATCCATTAAATAGTGTATTTTGCCGGATAATATTATAACATTTTATTTATAAACAAAAAATAAAAAAATAAAAATAAAAAATCAATGTTCCGTAAATGCCGAGATTAAATTATCAGTTTAAATTAAGTGAATGACACTTTTTATTTACAAATAATGACAACAGTACTTTGAATAAACTTGACAACCTTAAAAATAAAGGCTTAAAAATATCATCGGGGCATAAGAGAGAAAGGAGTACTACTATGCAAATAAGCGCACGTAACGTTCTTAAAGGTAAGGTAAAAAAAGTCACGCCGGGTGCCGTGAATTCTGAAATAATCATTGAGATTGTAAAGGGAGTAGAAATGGTTTCAATCATTACAAAGTCATCTGCGGAAAGACTGGGGTTAAAGCCCGGCAAAGAAGTTTATGCTATAGTGAAAGCATCTGATGTCATGATAGGCGTAGATTAGTTAAAGCTGGATGATACTATATAATAACAGACTTATTATGTATTCAATTTAATATCGACCGTACTCCCTGATTGATTCCAGCATTTGTTGGTATTCTTGAGTAGTACCTTTATCAGGGAGTCTTATAGCAAGCATAATGCCTCCTCCTTTACCGCACTTATCAATCAGTTCTTTAGTATATTTCTCTACTTCCTTTAATGACCAGATTTTCGACGAGAGAGGCGCTCGCACCAATATACAGCTATGCCCACCGAGTATCTCTTTCGCCCTGACGGCGTCCATGTGTTCAACGGAGGCTACTATTTTCCCCTTGGGTAATTCTAAAACATGTTCCAGACGGTCGCCGAACTTTGCCTCGAAGAACGGTATTGGCACATACCCGAGGTCTATATTGGCCTGTAAAGCCTTCTTTAATCCCGGCCAGTAAAATTTTTCAAACTGCTTTTCGGACATGAAGACTTTATCTCCCCGCCAGAGCGGTACGCCCACCCTGTTAGAACTGTGTTTCTTTTTAGGTCTATACGGCCTGGACCGGGCAATGCGTCTCTCCAGTATCATGTCGCAAAGCTGCAGCAGTTTCTCCGGCCTCCGGTACATATCTATCATCGAACCCTGCATTCCCCGCAGAAAGCTGGAGACAGTATCAAAAGGCGCGCCCCCCACGCCACCTGTTGTAACAGGGGCAAAAGACGGAAAACCCAGATAAGCCAGCTCTTCATACGAATCCCCGATAGTCTTCCTGAATTTTCTCATCTCCCGACCGGCTTTAGCTAAAGCCCTGGCGACTTTTAAAAATTCGGGCCTGGCAAACATGGGAGTTAAGCCTTCAAAACCCTGAATAAATACGCTAAGTGGAGGGAGTTTGGCAAGCGGCGCCAGAGCCCCGTACATTCGCGGAAGGTAATAGCGAATCATAAAATCAGTTGGGTCGGAAAGGAAAATATCATATTCATCTTCTTTCATATATTCCCCTTCGACAAACTGGTAATCATAGTCCGGAGGCAATGGACCACCGGGCCATAATCTATTTTTTACATCGAGAACTTCCATAGCTTCACCAGAATTCGGCAGCCCGGCGTTGCACATATCAGGCTCTAAGTCTACAGTAATTTTACGTATTGCCCTTTTAAAGTTGATAGGGTCGTAATAAGCCGCCGAGTTGGGAATACCGGTATAAGTGCTGATTTTTATTTCTGTCGTCATCGGGATTCTATCAGGCACTTTTAACTGGATGACATCTCTGACCCGCTTTTCTCTTTCCTCATAAAGTTGTTCCGTGGTTTTTCCCGTTCTCCTCTCTATTTCTTTCTTTAATGTTTCCTGTTCCTGCTGATATTGTTGAGCTTCAAGCGACGAAGTGGACATATATGCTCCCCCTTATATAAAAATACGATAAACTTCAAAGCATTATAGTTTAGTTAATGTGAAATAACAAGAACGTTAAACCAATTTGAGATTAGCCCTTAAGTGATAACTCGAAGCCGTCGCTAAAGCTTTCTCCATTCAATGCCCAGATAAAAAATCCGAGGGATAAATATGACGCGGGCGCCTTTAAAAGCCGATTGTCTTAAAATAGCTTTCACTTCGCCGATGGTATAAGACGAGTGAATAGCCTGTAGCCATATCCGGCGCTGCGAAGCACTCATTCCCATTATTAAGCCAATCAAACTGAAGATAGGATTAAGCAAGGTCATCCTGAAATTGTCCCAGATGATACAATACCCGCCCGGTGAGGTCACTCTGGCGATTTCTTTAAATACACTGAGGGGGTCTTGCCAGAGATGGAAAGAAGAATTGCTTACTACCAGAGAAAAATAGCCGTCAGAGAAAGGCAAAGCCGCCGCCGAAGCCTGTGTAAAATCAATTCTATCGGCTAAAGTCCCCCAGATGACGTTTTGCCGGGCTAATTGTAACATGTTTTCTGAAATATCTACCCCGGTAATTCTCCAGTGAGGATGAGCTCTCGCAAGCTCGATTGCCAGACAGCCGCTACCGGTACCGATGTCCAGTACGCGATTTCCTGCAATACTAATTCCGTTAATCTTTGCGGCGAAATGTCGATGTACAGGCTTCATGAAACGCCGGGCGTGTTCATCATAAAAGCAGGCGAAGTCAGCATCTATAAACTGCTCTTCACCCAAAGGGGTACGTGCCCCTTCAATAAACTTCATCATGTTATTATAAACCTATTTATTGTGACTTAAAAAACAGGCAGAGTCCGCTGCCAGAGCGTCCGTTGTATGAGCATAAGCCCTGCCCCGGCAGCCGCCGCAGATTCTCTGGTAGTTGCACTCCCCGCAGGCATCTTTGAGTCGCCGAAGCTGGCCGCGAAATTCCTGTAACAGAGGAGAATTATCCCAGATATCCGGAAATGTATTTCGTCGCACGTTACCCGCAGAGACTGGTATAAAGTTACAGGGCCATACCTCGCCGTCAAACCGGATATAACTGAATCCGCTGCCTGCGCCGCAACCGGAAAAGGCTTTATTCAGCATGCCCCGCCCCAAAGATAGTCGTTTATTCTCAACCAGCCAGGGCCAGTATTCAGGGCAGCATACAGGTATTATCAGGGCGTTGGCTTTTTTCTGTTTTTCTGCGATTGTCTTGATGAGGAGCATTTGTTCTTCCGCGTCAAGTTCAAGAGTCTCTTGCGCCTCACGTGGCGGGATAGCCTGGAAAACCATGATGATATCCGTTTTTAACGATTCAGCAAGGTCGATTAAGCCAGGTAATTCAGCCAGGTTTTGCCGCATAGCAGTAAAATTAATTTGCAGGCAAACACCCGTTTTAGCCGCAGCCCTGATACCATCGATGGCGCTTTGAAAACAGCCTGATTCCCGCCGGATAGACTCGTGACACTCCTTGGTATAACCATCCAGACTGATTGAAAAATTAACCACGCCCAATCTAGCCAGATCCTTTGCGATTTCTGGCGTTAGCAACGTCCCATTGGTGCTGAAAATAATGCGGAAACCCAGTTTCCCAGCGTGCTCCACCAGCTCAAAGATATCTTTCCGGATAAGAGGTTCGCCGCCGGTGATGACTATCATGCGTATATCCGCCACCTTGGCTATTTGTTCCAGGAGGTGTTTGCCTTCAACAGTTGATAACTCCGCCTGCGACGAAGCCACCGAAGCCGCATAGCAATGGATGCAATTCAGATTGCAGCGCGTCGTCACTTCCCAGACTACATGATAGGGATAACCGGTGCAGCCGATGGCAGTGGCACCGGCCGCCGTGGCGAGGACTTTCCTACCTTTAAGTATCCACCCGAGGAGTCCGCCCCAATGAGTTAGCCAGCCGTGGCATGCCAGCGAAAGAGCTTGCCTGAATACCAGCGATGGCGGATTATATAGCGATTTTACCCGCTTTTGTGGATGGGACGGCACAAAAAAAGTCTCCTAAAAGAATAAGAAAACGCTTAGCAAGATAAATATGCGGGCTACCAGCATGAAATAGGTGGCAAAGGAGAAAGATTGAATACCCTTGGCGAAATTTTCCGAGTCCCGCATAAACCTGAAACTTACCACCAAAGCTAATAGAGCCATTAAAGCGGTCGGTATTAAGTATAATAATCCCAGCTTGAAATAGAAGCCCATGTAGATGCCTACTACTACGGACAGACATAAAAATATAAAACCCAAGAAGGTTGCCCCTTGCGGCGACGTCCTCTTGATAAAGGCTGGCACCTGTGTAAGTTTAACTCCCTTAACGCGCTGGATAGGATGCAAGGGGGAATAAACCATTATATGCCCGGCCTGCCAGGTTAAAGAAAACAACCACAAAGCCCACGGTGCCCAAGAGGTAAACAATGTATCCGGTGAGAATGCCGTCCAGCCGCACAGCCAGAGCATCGCCTCAATGGGGGGAAGTATAAGATAGCCAAGACGGTCTCTTAAATAACCAGAGTAAAGGCAACTCAACCCGATAGCTATTGCTGAGACGGTAAAGCAAACCCTGTTAAAGGCGAACCAGACGATAACCAGGGCGACGGTAAAAGACAATATAGTTAGGAGTAGGGCTTGCCGTGGTGCCAACCGTTTACTCGGTATTGGCCGGCCCGGCCAGCAGACAACATCACGGCTCTGGTCGGAAAAGTCATTAAAGGCATGAACGCCGGCAAAAGCCAGCAAGGCGGCGATAATACCAATCAGACACTCGTCCCACGCTGGAAAGCCCCCGTATGCAAGGGCGGCTGCGCCGGCAACGCCCAGCGCTCCCATGCTGGAAAGGACCGGCCGGGTTATATCCAGAGCTCCTGCCAGCCGTTCACTTAAAGTATAACTTGTTTTTATTACATTACCCTGCCCCATCCACCGCTGTATGATACTGGCCATAATTATTCTTGCTCTTTTTCTCCCGTTATCTGGGCGTATTCCCGCCCGAACCACTGCCTATATTTTGATTTCAGCATTTTGCCGGTGAACATCACCGTGTTCACGGGGAAGGCAATGGTTTGCAGGTGACCGTAATACATATGGACGATGAGGATAAAGCCGACGGCAAGAACCGCCTCATCGCGATGGGCCGCAGCAACAACCGCGAACCATTCGCCATCGACCCATTGGCTGAAAAACACGGGGAACATCATGATTATACCCGTGATAACCATCACCGGCATTCCCCAGAATATCGCCCAGTAATCTATCTTCTGACCATACTGGAAACGGTCGTATTCCGGTTCCTTTTTATACATTCCAAATATCCAGAGAAACGTATGAATAATGTCTTTCAGGTCTTTCCAGCGAGGGAACATTGCCGAAGGAGACTTGTGTTTTACAAAATACCCATAACCTATATACGCGAAGTGATAAATACCGTCGGCAATCATGATGAAAGCGGCGATATCGTGGACCAAACGCAGTATATCCGGACCGCCAAAAATGTTCGTAAACCACTGGAAAGTCGGCCAGTCCGGGAAGCCCCGCAACAAACCGGTTACCGCCAGCACGATAAATGAACCCGCCAGAATGTAATGTTGTGCACGCTGATGGACGTCGAAACGCTTTATATAGCCACCTTCTACCCGTTCTGCAGTATCAGCGGGGACCTTCGGCACCTTATCCAGTTTATTCAGCCACGGAAATTCGTCATCCCAGGCATTGACGCCAGTTTCGCCCCGTCGCGCAACCATGACGCGGCGTGTAATCTCCAAGATGATAATAATAGTCGTAGGTATAAGAACACCCGCCGTCAGCAGAAAGAAAAACCACTTGGTAACGGTTACTGATATTTGTGTGACATCGCTGGCACTGACATACGGAGCGTACTGCGCATACGAATATACTTCAAAAACATGGGTAGGAAATATATCGAACAGGATAAAGCCCAGGGCGATAGCTTCCGCCACGACGATGGCAATAATTAACGGGAAATAATACCGGGGCAAGCCACCCTTTTTCGGTGCCCCGATATATTCCATTTTTGTACTATCGAAGATGATTTCGGAGTTTTTTACCACGCCCATGGCTTGCCCCCGTGTTCCTTGGTAAAAATACCGGTGTATTTCGGGTCTTTCAATTCTTCCGGTTTGCATTTATAGACCTTGCAAAGCAGGCACGTCAGGTCAGGCGAGCCGTACATGGGGTCCTGATGTTTATTGTTAGTCAGAACATTAGGATTGGAGATAAACACGCCACGAAAACCCTGCGCCGGCGCTTCCGGGTAAAACCAGTTTGCCGTAGCTGCCACAACCCTTGGGTCGATGCCCGGGAACAGCCTGGCTTTTTGAATGATTCTGCCGCGCGGCGATTCAATCCAGACGAAGTCGCCGTCCTCTATGCCAAGCTTTTTAGCCGTTTCCGGGTTGATTTGCATCGTGGGATACTCCATAAAGCTGCGCAACCAGGGTATGTTCCGGTATTGAGCCAGAAAATAGAATGGCGAACGGAAGCCAGTTGTGAGCACCAGCGGGTATTCTTTCGCCAGTTCGGGAGTGGAATAGGGACTTTCGCCAGGCTCAGTGAAATATGGCAAGGGGTCGTAACCTAAGTTTTCCAGAACTGTTGAATAAAGCTCCATTTTGCCGGTGGGGGTGGGGAAACCGCCACCCTTACGCCAGTAATCGGTCTTATATTTATAATAAACCTGGTCGGAACCGAAGCAGCCGGAAATGGTATTCTCGCTGAATTGCTTCCAGGTAAGCGGTGCTTTTCTAAGCTGGTAGTCCAGCAAAGTCTCGACATCTTTGAACCAGTATTGTGGAGCAACCCGCCTTCCTATTTCATTAAAAATCCAGGCGTCGCTCTTGGCCTCGCCGGGCGGTTCAACGCACTTGTTATGGGCTTCAATAAACCAGCGCGGGTGCATATCGTAAATATCGTCGATTTCCAGCCAGTGCGCCGCTGGTAAAACCATATCTGCCATTTCCGCCATCGGACCCCAGAACTGGTCAATCTGGACCAGGAAATCAACCTTCTTAAGTCCCTCAACTACCTGATTGGTATCAGCCATATGGACGATTTGCTGGCCGCCGACGCTTATCCAGACGCGAATGGGTTTCTCTCCCTTATTGAATTCCCGGATGATAGTATCGGGATTGCAGGTACGCGCCGCACCCATCTTAAATTTATCGCCGCCATAGATATGCGACCTCATTTCGTCGGTAAGAGGGATTTCATTAAAGACATCCTCAATCAGGCCGGTTTCCGGCAGCACCCAGCTGACCATGCTACCAGGCCTTTCAATATTGCCGGTAATACCCAATAGGTCAATGATTGCCCTTAAGGTCTGACCGCAGTTAGCCTGTCGCTCCAGAGAGCTGCCGACCTGAATGCAGCCAGGTGTATCTACCGCAAAAAGCCTGGCTGCCTGGATGATTTTCTCTTTCGGTACCCAAGTAATTTCTGACACTTTTTCCACCGGGTACTCCGCCGCTCGCTTTTTAAGTTCTTCAAAGCCGTAGGTCCATTTTTCCACGAACTCTTTATCCCAGAGGCCTTCCTGGCAAATGATGTTAATCATACCCAGCGCGAGAGCGGCATCCGTGCCCGGTCGCGGCTGCAGCCAGAGTGTCGCCCGCGAGGTATAAGCAGTCGCCCGCGGGTCGATGA
>DAOUCO010000032.1:0-5974 GCA_034432135.1 Dehalococcoidales bacterium
TGGCACTTTGACGAAGCGTTTCAACGCAAAGTATAATAAAATGAGTGTAAAAGCCAGCGTAGCTCAGTGGTAGAGCAGCGGTTTCGTAAACCGCGGGTCGTAGGTTCAAATCCTATCGCTGGCTCCACCTTCAAAACCAGAGGTTCGGCAAACCGCTTACTAGCCCGTTTTAAATTTTAAATCAGAAACCTGAATAGACTCGGCTTTCTCGCCGCCAACCAGGTGGTTATTCCAGTCATCTTTTAAGTGACTTTTTAACGCACTCCTGCTCTTGCCGGGACGGCGAAAAAGCCGATAACAAAATCAACCCCTTTTTAGCCTATGTGGTCAGTGTTCGCCTTTCCGAACCACCTTTCAAACCTCGTAACTAAGTTTTATCGCTGACCTTTTGCTCAATAAACTCAAAGTTTCCGTTCTGCTGTTCAGCAACAATCTTTCTGTCGTGGAATTTCTCTAATGATGTACGGTGGCCGATTGAGACGATTGTCGAAGCTTTCATCTTATCTAACAACATATTATAGAGCACCTCTTCAGAAGGTTCATCGATTGATGCCGTGGCTTCATCAAAGAACAGATAGTCAGGTTTATGCAACATAGCTCTCGCCAGACTGACTCTTTGCTGCTCGCCGCCGGAAAGCTGTTGGTTCCAGAACCCTATAACATCGAGTCTGGGTATTAACTTTTCCTCACCAACATCACGTAGCGCTTTTTCAATGTCGGCACGGCTAAATTTGTCCGGCGAATCGGGATAGCTTATGGCGCCTGCAAGCGTGCCAAACGGAAAGTATGGTTGCTGCGGAAGCACTATAAAACTTTTACCTGCCGGCATCGAGACGGAACCTTTACCAAACGGCCAGAGACCTGAAAGCACCCTGAACAATGTCGTTTTGCCGGCGCCGGTTTTACCCTTTATAAGCACCTTATCGCCGTGGTTGATGACGATATCTTTGGCGGAAACCTGCAATTTGCCAGTGGGAAGATTAACATCTAGGTTCTTAATCTCGATGTCATCTTTTGCATGTTCTTTGACACTGATTTCGGACTTCGCCCAAATCTCTTCGCTTTTTCTGGCGTTTTCGAGGAAGTCGGTAAGACGGTTGGAAGTAGCTTTCCAAGCCGCTAAACCGGCGTATGATGTCTGGAAGAAGGTGAATGTACCTTCAACAGTCGCGAAGGCCATTGATATCTGCATGATGGCGCCGTAACCGCCAGGAACCTGCCCCGCAAAGTAGGCCGGCCCTAAGAGTAACGATATTATTACACCCATAAACATGGAAAGACCGGTATTCCACACCCCCAGCTTCACGTTTCTTGCCATGAGCCTGAACGTGTTGGCGATAACGTTATCGAATCTACCCATTATACCGGTGTGTTCTACTTCTTCGCCTTTCAATAGTGATATTTGCTCGCTGTACTCTCTGACACGGACCATGGAAAAACGGAAATCGGCTTCGTACATCTGCTGGTTATACTGGAGTTTGACCAGTTGTTTGCCGAAATTATGTACGGTCGCGGTCGATATGATTGCCCATAAGAGTGCGACGACGATGAAATAACCCGGGAAAGACAGGTCTACACCGCCGATTATCATGGGAATTGTATTGGACAGATTCCAGAGAATGACCATGAAGGTACTCATCATAGCTATGTTCTGGGCTAACGTTAGCGTATACATCATTGCGCTGCTGATAAACCCGCTGATGTCTTCTTGAATACGCTGGTCGGGGTTATCGGTCGGGCTACCGATAAGCCGCATTCGATAATGACTGTGATTTTCCATCCAGTTGCCGAGATACTGGGATGTCATCCATTTTCTCCACTTGACCATCAGCCATCCCTGGACGTAGCCATTAAAGGTTCCTCCAAAGACCATAAGCGCGGCGATAACAAAAAACAGCACCAATTGCTGTTTCCATAACGCATAATTGCTTCCCACGTAGGCATTGGTCCAGTCCGCATACCATGTGTTAAAACGAACCTGGGTCACGACCAAGAGAGCAATTAATGCTGCGGAGCAACAAAGCAGCAGGTAGGCCTGCCAGCGATCTGGAGCCTTAGTCCAGTATGGAATAGCCAGCTTCCACAACTGTCTTATTGTTCTCCCTAAATTCCTCATTATTTTCTCCTTCAATAATAAGTTATTGGATGTCAGTATATTTCATATCTCGTATTTCACATCGGTATGATAGTCTTTTTTGATTTATTATCCTTTGACGCCGCCGCTGGTTTATCCAAACGTGATTGTCTCACCATCTTAACGATAACGGTGATAGCAATAGGCGTTAATAGAATAACCCCGATTATGATTAACGAGATAGTATTTCCGTATAATAAGGGGATTTCAGCAGCTGCGGGAGCGGCGGATGTTGGGGCAGCAGAAGTAGGTGCAGCACCTCCCACCTGAACCTGCGAGGGGTCAGTAAGTGAGAATGAAGCTCCGCCAACCGGATTCGAATGAAGTGCACCCGTTATTCTTATTATCTTGCCTACATACAGGTCATCCGGGAATTTGGACACATCCGTTTTAGCGACTTCAATGCCGACTGTATTTGGATCAGTGCTGGGGCCTCCCAAGTACAGCACCCAAAAATCACCAGCATCAATTTTCTCAAAGACCTGTGCCTCTATGGTGACCGTTTGGCCGATGTATTTCTTAGCATCTGTATAGGGAATCGTGCCGCTCGCGGGTGCTGTCGTAGTCCCGGTAGGAGCAGGAGCGGGAAGATTTTTCACGTTAATAGCCGCCAGTCCTTCAACGGCGACAATGCCGCTTTCCGGAACGGTAACGGTGATTTTGCCATCGGCGTCTGTGGTGCCTAGGGCTGCGCCTGTTATCGGGTCAGTAACATTCGCGTTTTTAAGAGGTGCGTGGGAATACGTGAATGTCATAAAATCGAGTGTCCAGGAGGTTGCCGTCAGAGTCGCGGAATCGCCGGACAGTGTTGCCTTCAGAGAAACTGGTGTTGCGGGTTTATTCATCGGGTCGCTGGACGCACAGATGATGATGTTGTCATTGGCAGCGACCGGGGTGGTATCGACGGTTTGGGGAGCCGTTGCGCCGAGGGGGGCGTCGTTAATAATAACGAACGGGACGCCTTGAATGCCCCAGCATTTGGATATGAGGTACATATTCCACATTGGGTCAATACCTGCGGCATAGCCGCTTAGGCCGCCGGAGTAGTACGCCGCGTGGGCTGCCTTGAGTGTGCTATCGACAGTCAATTCAGTAACAGTAACGGGCTGCGCGGCAACTAATAGTTTGCCGTCAACGCTGACACTGATATAAACAGTTATACCTGAATCCGCTGCCAGCGCAACGGGTGCCATCATCATTAACAATATAACGGTAATGGCGAGTGCGAGTACCAATTTCATCGTTCTCCTCCTTATTTCAGACATTATGCAAAAAAATAATAGAATCTACCTTAAAATATTTTCACGAGAGACCTTACAACTATCTTTTGATTTTCGATGACTTAATCAACCTTTTTCATTAATAATTCGCAATTTTTATCGTTATTCTTAAAGTGTTAATTTCTAATAATTTACGCATTCTCTAATGGGAATATATCGGATTATGCACGTTTTACGTATTTTTTATACTTCCGGTCGGCGCAATCTTATCAGCTTCCGCCAGGTGTTGCTTAATGGGCGGCATAAAGTGTATGCCCAGTAACTCCCCCGATTTATCAATAATTTTATATAGTATTTCTACGAATTTTACTTTTTCCGCCGCTTTCAATCGTGAGATTGTCTCCCTGAAAGTAATATTGGTAATCTTTTTAAGGAGACTTTGCCCGCCTTCGGTCAGTGAGATTGAGGTGCTAGCACCCTCTTTTTGCTCGGCGTTGCAGATAAGCCCCATTTTTTTCATCCTGTTCAGAAGAATATATACCGAGTTAGGTTGATGCATCGTCTCATCAATAATTTCTTTTATCGTCACTATGCCGCCATGGTCGATAATAATATGCAGAATCGAAGACTGCTCCATAGTCAGCCCGAATTTAGCCAGTTCTAGTTCACGTAATCGGGAAATGGCAAATTTCGTGTTATTTAATATTGACCAAAGTGTAACAACTGAAGGCTGTCCGTGATATTCTGGTTTTGATTTTTCTCGTACTTTATTGCTAAGGAGTTTCTCAATGGGAGTCTCATAACCGATTCCTAATAAATAACGCGACCTGGTTAAAAGCCTGTTTAATATGTCCACTAAAATTATTTTTTCTTTTTCTCGAAGTACCGAGAATACCTCTTCCAGGGAAATGTTAGTTATCTTTTCAAGCAGGCTCTTTCCCTGTTCGGTTATCGAGATTAATACATTCTTGCTTTTGCTCTCCTTGCCTTTATGGATAAGCCCCATTTTAACCATCTTATTCAGAAGAATATACACCGAATTCGGCTGGCGCATTGTCTCATCTACAATTTCCTTTATGGTCATTGCGCCGCCATGGTTAAAAACAATATGCAGAATTGATGATTGCTCTACGGTTAGCCCGAATTTCGCTAATTCCATTTCACGCAATTTATTAATGGCGAATCCGGCGCAGTACAGCTTACCGTTTATTTGAACGTCTGTTAGTCCATCAGTCATATAATCAAATGTTGTTAATCATTATTGATTATAATATTGAAATTTAATAATATTTTCAAATATCATTTCAATATTTATAGTATAATAATGCGCCAGAGAATTTTTGTCAATAGGGCAGTCGCCGGAATATTGTTTTAGTAGAAAAAGGGGCTGATTTCGGCTTATCAAAGTTTACGTAACGTTAATAGTAATAAAAATTTTTAATAACAGATATAAGAAAATACTTATTCAGCCGATTAACGATATATCGTGTTTCGGGTAGAAATCTACGCTATACACATAGCAAAGTAACAACTGGTGTTACTATTAGATATCGGACTAATATTAACTTTTTGATTTACGGACCGCGATAATAATATTTACTCCACCATGTCGGGTAAATGTAGTGAGAATAGTCTAAGCTCGTCATCCAGTCCGGCAGGATATGGAGATTCCAGACCCATTGAGCATAAAGTATTGCTCCGAAAGCTAAAATTATCGCTAAAACCGGTATTAGCGCTTTATAAGGGAATCTGGCCATTATCAGGGCACAGACAATGACTATGGGTAATAGCCAGGGAAGGTAAAAGCGATTAAAGAGGACGAATCCCCAGCCTTCTCTAAGTCCCGTTAACCATTCATAAGTCAGATTCATGATTAGAACGGTAACGAACCAGCAAATCAGGACTAATAAAATATCCCAGGGCATTTCGGCGCTCAGGCCGGACCATTTCCCTTCCGGATTTCGCCGCTTGAAGAATTTTTGGTACAGAATAATAAAAAATCCAGGTATGCCGACTACCAGGAGCGGAAAGCCTGTCCATATGTTCCGCACGGCGCCTTCTAAATTATAACGTAATATTTTGACCGGAATGGACTCGCCATTCGTATCTACCTGCCCCCAATATTGAAAGGCGTACTTTATGGGGTAAGGTGAAATGGAATAACCAGTTTTTAAAGGAGAACCGAAAACGAAATAGTCATAAAGAAATAGTACCGTCATCGGTAAACCGATTCCCAGGATAAGGGGAAGTATCTCCCGTTTGATGCCGGCATTTTGTCCTTTACGCCAGTCCATGAACCTGATGATAACCAGATGTAAAAACAATATTACGGCTATCGGCAGGTTAGTATAACGTGCAACCACTGACCATCCGATGAAAAAGAAAGCCAGAAAAAGTAATATTCCACCCTTTAGCGAGCTAACCTTCTTTCTCTCCAGATGATAATAGATATAAAGACCTCCTCCCATCACCAGGAAGGCCAGAGACGAATAAGCGTCCATGTAAATGCGGTTACCCATTACCATGCTGATCGGTGTAAAAAGCATCAGTAAAGACCCTATCATCGCCGTTTTTTCGTCTCGTAGGCGTTTGAGCAGGGTGAAAGTCACTATCACCATAC
>DAOUCO010000033.1:0-4015 GCA_034432135.1 Dehalococcoidales bacterium
ATGGCGATAAGCTCCGCCGGCGTATGGTCCATCTTATTGGCATTGGGACAGGAAGCGGTACAGGTGCCGCACTGGATGCATAACTTGATGCTTTCGCCGCCGGGGATAGTACATATTTCATCAACGAATGTATCGGCTTTTATTTCTGTTACCATATCTTCCCCCAACTGCTTATTAGAATATTTGATGTGCTCTATCTAATTTATTTATAGTCGACTCTTCCAGAAAAAAGATAGTCTCGCAATACTCTGTCGATGTACTTTTCTTTAAGCCACGCAAGGATACTCATTTTTTGATATCGCTATTCAATGATGAATTTAGTCCCGCTTTTTTACGGGCTTGCTTCGCCCTGATGCTTTTAAAAATTGCCATAATGTTTCCGGCATTAAAATACCAGACCAGCGCTGCCAGAAGCAAGATAACCAGTATAACTAATACCAGTGCGGTTACAAATCCCCACTCCATCATTGTGGCACACTCCCCACCCAGAAAATCGGCAGAAAAATTATCGCCGATTCAATCTATAAGGGGCCAACTCCATATTCAAATAGAATATTACATTGAAATACGAAACATTAAGTCCGCCTGTGTACTTATTTCTAGCTTTAAGAAATAGGTATTAATACCTAAAATCCGATTTGTAATATGGTATTACCGGGGTATAAGTCACCTTTACGATATAGTCAAAACTGTAGTATAATATATCACGTTATATCGGTATGGATTTTTCCTTTTAGGCAGCTTTCCATGAAAGTCATATTTAGATTATTAAAATTCGTGCGGGGATACTGGTATATGCTTGGCCTCGCTTTCCTCTGTCTGGCGGCTGCCACCGCGTTCGGCTTGGCCATTCCGCCCTTACTGGGCAACGGTATGGATACCGTACTGCGCAACGGCGACCGTAATACTTTATGGATTATGGCCGGAGTAATCGTTGCGGCTGCCCTCTTAAGGGGTCTTGCCGGCTACGGGCAGCGTTTCCTTAACGAATTCGTAGCGCAAAAAACAACCTATATCATCAGGAATGCCCTTTACGAACGCATCCAGAGGTTGAGCTTTGCCTTCCATGACCGCAGCCAGACGGGTCAGTTGATGTCCCGCGCCACGGTAGATGTCGAAGCCGTGCGCATGTTCTTAGCGATGGGCTTCCTCGGCATGCTACAGGTATTGATGATGGTCGGCGGCGTGATTGTCATGCTGATGTTGATGGATTGGCAATTGGCGCTTTTCACGCTTGCCTTTGTCGTCCCGGTTGCCTGGCTGGCGATAAACTTCGGCAGGACCATTCGTCCCGTATGGTTAAAAGTGCAGGCAATCATGGGCGCTATGGGTACCACTCTGGAAGAAGCTCTGGCTGGCATCAGCGTGGTGAAGGCTTTTTCTCACGAGAAAGAAAACAACCGGATATTTGCCGGGCAGGCAACCATCCTTTCTGACGAACAGATTCACGCCGCCAAGCTGATGGCAATTAATGCGCCGACTATGGCGCTGCTTTTTACAATTCCGGTGGCTGTTATTCTCTGGTACGGCGGACAGCAGGTCGTTGCCGGCAACATGACGATTGGCCAGATTACCCAGTTTATCCTTTATGTCGGTATGCTGGTCATGCCTATCCGTCGACTGGGTATGATGGTCAATCTTTACTCCCGAACGATATCCGCCGGCCAGCGTATTTTGGAAATACTTGATACCAGGTCCGAAGTCACTGAAAAACCGAACGCTATCGAGCTGGGGCGGCTCAAGGGGCGGGTGACTTTTGATAATGTGAGTTTCAGTTACAGTACTATGGAATCCGCTTTAAAGGACGTTAGCTTCGAGGTGCAGCCGGGGCAACTCGTCGCTCTGCTAGGGCGTTCAGGGAGCGGCAAAAGTACCATCGCTAATCTCCTAGCCCGGTTCTATGACGTTACCGCAGGTAAAATCATGGTCGATGGCATCGATATCCGCGATGTCACCCTGGCTTCCCTGCGTAAAAACGTGGTTGCCGCCCAGCAGGATGTCTTCCTGTTCTCCGCCACTATCAAGGAAAATATCGCTTACGGCGCCATGGATGCCAGCATGGAACAGATAACCGAAGTTGCCAAAGCAGCCAATCTTCATGATTTCATAATGTCATTGCCGGAAGGCTATAACACCTGGGTCGGCGAACGCGGCGATACTCTTTCCGGCGGTGAAAAACAGCGGCTTTCCATCGCCCGCACGCTTCTGGTCGACCCCAGTATTTTAATTCTGGATGATTCGACCGCCAGTGTAGACGCGGCTACGGAGCGTCTGATACGCCAGGCTCTGGATAAACTCATCAAGGGGAGAACGACCTTTATCATCACCCACCGTCTGCCCATTATCCAGAACGCCGACCTGATTCTGGTGCTTGAGGACGGCCGGTTGGTGGAAAAAGGTACGCATTACGAGTTAATCGCCCGGGGCGGCCTTTATAAAGAAATGTACGAAAACCAGCTCATGTTAGATAAAGAGGCAGAAGAAAAGGCAGAGGAGCCATAATGTTTCACGGACCCGGCGGCTTTCATGGCGGACCCGGCGGGCATTTCGATTCCGACGAAGTGCTGGGTAAGGTCTATGATAGCCGCGTTATCGGCAAGCTACCCAAATATCTGGCGCCGGTCAAAAAGTGGATCGGGATTGGCGCGGGGGGTATGCTTGTACGCACGCTGGCTACTCTGGCGGGTCCTTATCTCGTAGGTATGGCTACCGATAGTATTATCGGCGGTCAACTTGGCCAGGCGGGAATTGTTGTTATTTTCTATGTGCTGGTTTCTTTATTGACCTGGGGCGGTCAGTACCTGGAAAACGTTTATTTAGCTTATGCCGGGCAGGCAATTATCTACCGTATGCGTACCGAGATGTTCGACCATTTACAGCGGCTCTCCTTGAGCTTTTTCGATACCCACAAAGTCGGCAAGCTGATGTCCCGCGTGCAGAATGACGTCTCGCAAATCCAGGAGCTTGTCACTCAGGGTGTTTTAACGCTCATCACAAGTTTCCTGACTCTGGTAGGTATCGCCATCATTATGATTACCATGAACCCGCGCTTGGCATTAATTACACTCGCGGTCATACCTTTCATGATACTGGTAACTATCATCTGGCAAAAATACGCCCGCCAGGCTTTTATCCGGGTGCGGCGGGCGATTGCTACCGTGAATTCCCAGCTGCAGGAGGATATGTCCGGCGTGCGGGTCATCCAGAGTCTTTCCCGTGAAGAGGAGAATATGGAGCAGTTCGACCAGGTAAACCGCGCCCACCTGGATGCCAACGTTACCGCCGTCAAGTTCGAGGCGCTGATGATGCCCATGGTGAACTTCTTTACCGGTATCTCCTTCGCTATCGTTATCATTTACGGCGGATATCAGGTGCTGGACGGAATGATGAGCGCCGGTGTCCTCATAAGCTTTTTACTCTACGTCCAGCGTTTCTTCGACCCCGTACTGGAGCTTTCCATGCAGTATACGGAACTCCAGCGGGCGATGGCTTCCGGGGCTCGCATCTTCGAACTGCTGGAGGTCGAACCGGAAATTAAAGATAAACCGGATGCCCTCGAGCTGCCGCCGGTCAAGGGCGAGATTGCTTTCCGGGACATGAGCTTTGCCTATGAGCCGGGTAAAAACGTACTGCATAACATCAACCTGACCATCAAGCCGGGGGAAACAGTAGCCATCGTCGGGCAAACGGGCTCTGGGAAAAGCAGTCTCGTGAGTCTCACCGCGCGTTTCTACGAGGTGGAAAAAGGCTCGGTGACGGTAGATGGCCACGACGTGCGCTCCGTCACCCAGCAATCGTTAAGAAAGCAAATCGGTATCGTGCCGCAGGACCCCATCCTCTTTTCCGGCACCATCGAAGAAAATATCAAGTTCGGCCGACTTAACGCCACCCGCGACCAGGTCATTGAAGTGGCGAAAATGGTCGGCGCCCACAGTTTCATCAACCGTTTGGACAAAGGCTATGAAACGATGGTGGGACAGCGGGGTTTAAATTTAAGCGCCGGCCAGCGTCAGCT
>DAOUCO010000034.1:0-19375 GCA_034432135.1 Dehalococcoidales bacterium
TGCCAGGGATGTTATCGAAGACTGGCGGAGAGATTATAACGAGTTCAGGCCACACAGTTCATTGAAAGGAGCTACCCCGAAGGAGTATGCTGAAATAGCCGCGGGACTCTAATCAGAGGTGCGCTAATTCAGGGGTAAGGTCAGAATAAATAATTTATTTTTAAACGCCGCCAGCTAAATCCAACAGGGTTTTTTCATAAAAATTACTAGTAAATTATACGCTTACTTTATTCCCTAGTATATTATCTATAGTCTCATATAGCTTATTAAAATCGCCAGATTTAGTGATATAGTCGGCAGCTCCCACGGATAAAGCTTTAACTCTTCCCCCGTCAATTTCAATACCGGTCATGAGAACGATAGGTATGTTTGCTGTTTCTGGCTTGGATTTTAGACGTTTAATAACCTCGTAGCCATCCATGACAGGCATGACAATATCCAGCACAATAATGTTCGGATGGTGACTCTCGATTAATTCCAAGGCTTGCGCGCCATCATAAGCGATACAGGTGGAGTATCCCTTATGTTCCAGATGATATTTAACAGACTTGACCAGAGACCTATCATCATCAACAACCAACACCGTCTTTTTCGTTCCTATTAGCAGCTGGTTAACCTTAGTAACAAGCTCCTCATTGTCAAAAGGCTTCGTCATATAGTCGTTTGCCCCGAGCTTATAGGCCTTAAATTTATCTTCTACCACAGAAACAATTAGGATCGGGATATCTTTAGTTTCATCATCGTTTTTCAATACGGCGGTAACATCGAAACCACTGATATCCGGCATCTGGACGTCCAGCGTTATCAGGTCGGGATGTTGTTCTCGCGTTAAATCCAAAGCTTCTTTACCATTTGAAGCTTCTATTACACGATACCCCTTTTTCGTAAGCTCATGCGCTAAGAATTGACGGATATTATCTTCATCATCTACGACTAAAATGACTTTATCCTGCCTCACTTTCTCAACCGGCTTTTCTTTAACTTCCGGTACAGGTGCTTTTACTTCCGCTGGCGGCACCGTCGGTAGAGAGAAGGCAAATGTGCTGCCCTTGCCCAATTCACTCTCCACCCAGATTTTACCGCCGTAATGCTCCACAATTTCTTTACATATAGGCAAACCGAGTCCTGTGCCTTTAGGTTTATCTGTCAACGTATCCCCCACCTGTTTGAACTTCTCAAAAACAGCGGCATGGTTTTCAGGAGCAATACCGATGCCGTTATCGGTAACGCTAACTACTACGGTTTTTGGATTATCAGGGGATTTCTCTTCCATTACTGGCTTTACTCCGATGGAAATTTTGCCTCCCTTCGGAGTAAATTTGATAGAGTTGCTAAGCAAATTAGTGACAACCTGCACAAGCCTGTCTTTATCGCATGAAACGACTGGCAGGTTTTCCGGCGCACTAAATTCAACCGTTAAATTCTTTTCCTTAGCCAGGGCTTGAGTAATATTAAGCGCGTTCTGAATAATCGGAATCAAAGATTGTTCCCTATCGTCCCACTGCATCCGCCCGGCTTCAATTTTAGAGAGGTCAAGGAAATCATTTATCAGCTTGGTCAGGCGGTCGCTTTCTTGATTGATAATATTAAGGAACTCTTTTTGTGTCTCTCTATCTTCATCGTAGGTTAAAAGAATCTCGGCGAAACTCTTAATTGAAGTTAGCGGCGTGCGCAGTTCATGGGAGACTGTAGAAAGAAAGGAATCTTTCATTTTATCCAGTTCCCGCAGTTTTTCGTTCGCAGCCTGCAGTTCCTTCATATTGAGTTCAATCTGCTCTTCCATCTTTTTACGGTCGGTGATATCGATTGCCATAACAATTAAACACGGCTCACCCTTCACATTAATTCGTTCAGCGGAAAAAATAAACGTTCGTATCTCGCCCGATTTCACCCGCTGTTTAACCTCTAACCCTTTAACTGATCCCTGTTCCTCCAGGATTTTTAGCATCCGGTCGCGGTCTTCCGGCTTCTCCCATAAACCCAACTCACCTATTCTACGTCCAATTACCTCCTCGCGTGTGTAACCGGTAAAACTGGTAAAACTGTCATTAACTTCAATAAATTTGCCATCTTTTTGGGTAGTGATGGAAACCATAGCCGGACTGCCGCGGAATGCTTTGGAAAACTTGCTTTCCGATTCCAGCAATGCCTCTTCTGCGCGTACGGAATCAGTTATGTCTATAAAGTTCCCCAGCGAAGCCCTCTTCCCTTTATACGTAATAGAAGTGGTCGTCTCTACACCCCAGTGAATATCGCCGTTCTTATTTATTGCCCTGAACTGACAGGGTGTATCGATTTGCCCCTTTAACATCGCAATAGCATGGTCTCTAACTCTTTGCCGGTCATCAGGATGGACAATCTCCAGAGGTTGCATTTTTAATAGCTCTTCCTCGCTATAACCCGAAATTTTCTGAAACTGGGGGTTCACAAAGCAAAAATGTCCGTCCTGGATAATATAAACGCCGACCGGTGAGCTTTTAGCAATAATTTCGTATAATTCTTCAGCTTCCTTGCGCTCTTCGTTCTCTTTACGTACGAAGGCTTCTTTACGTGCTTCGAATGTCTTTCGCGCTGCGGTATTATGTAACATATTCTTTCTTCCTTTTTTATTCCCGTCTTTTAACCTTAAGCCCCTGTTGCCCTTTGTTTTTAACATTTTATGCCAGCAACTCCTTTACCCTGCCTACAACGCCTACAGGGCTAAAAGGCTTGGTAATAAATTCGCTGGCTCCCACGTTTATAGCCTTTTCCCTATCTGCTTCTTGCCCTTTAGCAGAGAGCATGACAATATGAATATCCCGCAGGTTTAAATCGCTCTTCAGCTCCTGGCAGACTTCATAGCCGTTCTTCTTCGGCATCATCACATCGAGGAACATAAGATTCGGCTTTGATTCTCTGGCTTTGGCAATTGCTTCCTCGCCGTTTTCCGCCGAAGTTACGTCATAGCCTTCTTTCTTTAATACAAATTCCAAGGTCCTGACGACATTAGGTTCATCATCTACTATGAGTATTTTCTTATCAGGCATCGCCGGCGCCTCCTTCCTCTAATTATTCGTTTTTAGTTAAAAAACCGCCTACTACGAATGAACTCCGGTAATTGAATTGATGATGTTGTTTAATTTATCTATTTCTTCTTTAGTAAAAAGCCGCCAGCCCCGGCTGTCTCGGCGCTCGATACCATCGAGAACCCCCTTCTGGAGCCAGCGGTACAATGTATTTCTACTGACACCAATTACCCTGAATGTTTCCGCAGTTCTATAGTAAGTTCGGCCATCAATGATTACCGGCATCCCAGAATGCTCCTCTTTTATATGGGTATACCAGAGTATACTCAAGCTATCTCACAATAGCATTACAGAACATGTTGCGTTTCTCACAAAAAAACCACAAAATATTTTCTTAATATCCGGTGATTCAGAGTGTAAATGAATTTGACAAGAAAAGCTAAAGTAGCATACTATACTTGAGATACTGCTTTGCGTAAGCATATCGGAATTTACCGTAATTTTTAAAATTTTTTCAATTCAGTTATATAGGCATGTTACGCAAAAGCGATGTTTCTCTATCTGGCTAAATAATGAAAGGGGGCAACAATGATAACAAAAGAAAAGTTGGTGAAAATCGTTGGCACTGGCAATGTAAGCTACGAAAAAACAAAGCTTGATGAATACTCCAGTGATATTAGTTTTGTCAACGCCGTAAGGCCGGATTGTGTCGTAAAACCCAAAAATGCCAGCGATATTCAGAAGATAGTGAATCTTGCCAATAAGACCTTAACCCCGCTTGTACCCGTCAGCTCAGGTCCTCCTCACTTCAGAGGCGATACTGTTCCCAGCGCCGGCGGAGCTATTATCGTAGATTTAAGCAAAATGAAGAAAATTATAAATGTCGACCGGGCGCGCCGGGTCGCTATGGTCGAGCCGGGCGTAACCTTTAGTGAACTCATACCGGCAGTGAAAAAAGAAGGCATCAGACTCAATATGCCCCTTCTGCCGAGAAAGACGAAAACCGTTGTCGGTAGCTTGCTTGAAAGAGAGCCGGTAATTATGCCCAAGTACCAGTGGGATATCTCCGACCCGCTGGCTTGTGTTGAGGTAATCTTCGGCACCGGTGATGAGTTCAGGACTGGTCAGGCAGCCGGACCGGGCACGATTAAAGAACAGTGGGCGGTTGGCGGCGTACAAAAAGCGCCCTATGGTCCCGGTATCGCTTCATGGCACCGGATTATCCAGGGAGCGCAGGGTACGATGGGCATTGTAACCTGGGCGTCGATGAGATGCGAGTTGCTTCCCAGTCTTGAAGAACCTTTTATCGTTAGCTCTTCCAACGTCGTTACGCTGCTTGAACTCGCTTCCTGGTTGATCAGACTTAGAATGGTCAATGAGTGCTTTATTCTCAATAATACCGACCTGGCGGCAATCTTTACCAGAAAGCCCAGGGATTATCAAAACCTTAAAGATTCTTTGCCCGCCTGGAATCTTTTCTATACTGTAGCCGGTTATGAGTATTTTCCCGAGGAAAGGGTCAACTCCTATATTAAAGACATTACCGATATCACCAAGCGGCTGGGGGTTGAAGCATTAAAATCGGCGGGCGGTATTTCCGCCAACGAAATATTGAAAACGGTCCAGCAGCCTTCCGCTGAGCCTTATTGGAAACTCCGCTATAAAGGCGCTTGCCAGGACGTATTCTTTTTAACCATTAATGATAAGCTAGAAGGCCAAATCGCTGCTATGAACGATGTGGCAGAAAAATTCGGCTACGCTACTTCTGACATGGGCGTTTATGTCCAGCCGATAGTACAGGGCACCGGATGTCATTGTGAGTTTAACCTGTTCTATGACCCTGAAAATTCGAGCGAGGTAAACCGGGTAAAAGAGCTATCCAACTCGGCTATCAAGGCTTTGTTGGCTAAAGGTGCTTTTTTCTCCAGACCTTATGGCGAAAGCGCGAGGATGATATTAAATAGAGACGCTGCCAGCGTCGCTGTGCTGAACAAAATTAAAAAGATGTTCGACCCCAACAACATTATGAATCCGGGGAAAGTGTGTTTTTAACCATGAATAAGCGTAATGCATTATTAAAACAGGAGGAAGCCAAGATGGGACTGGAACAATATCAAGGTGATATGGCGATGTGTTGCCGGTGTTCGGCCTGTAAATTTATTCCGTTGCAAAAAGTAAAAGGCTCTGATTTTTCCTACGTTTGTCCCAGCATCGCTAAATATAATTTTCACGCCTATTCCGGCGGCGGCAGGTTGAATATTGGAACGGCGGCGTTGAAAAACGGCATGAATTATACGGATAAACTTCTGCACATCGTTTATAACTGCCAGCTTTGCGGCGCCTGTGGCGTCTCGTGTAATTATGCCATGGACATGGAAGTTCTCGAGCCCATTACTGAATTCAGAATCAAGTGTAATGAAGACGGCAAAACCAACCCCGCCCTGGATAAAGTTATCGCCGGCCTGCGCAAAACAGGCGCGATGGTACCTGCTAAAGGCAAGCGCGGTGCCTGGGCTGCCGGCCTGAAACTCAAGAATGCCACCAAAGAGAAAGTAGATGTTCTTTTTCATGTCGGCTGTCTAACCAGCTATAACAAAGATTACTGGAAGCTGGCTCAAGCTGCCGTAAAAATCATGCAAAAAGCTGGCGTCAACTTCGGCATTGCCGGTGATGCGGAGTTATGTTGCGGCGGTCGCGCTTACCAGATGGGCTATAAAAAGGACTTTCTTAACCAGGCAAAAAAGAACATGGCTATGATTAAAAAAGCCGGTGTAAAAACGCTGGTTACCGGCTGCGCTGACGGCTACCAGGCTTTCAAGGTGCTTTATGATAAATTCGACCTTAAAGGGGATCTTGAAGTCTTGCATATTTCCGAATATATCGCCCGCCTTATAGAGAAGGGTAAATTAAAGCTGAATAAAAAAGTAAATCTCAATGTTACCTATCATGACCCGTGCCGACTCGGCAGACTGGGCGAGCCCTGGATACACTGGAAAGGCAAGAAAATCCCGGGCGATAGGTTTGTTTTCGACCCGCCCAAGGAATACCGGCGCGGCACTAAAGGTATCTACGAACCGCCCCGCGATGTTCTCAAGAGTATTCCCGGTATTAAACTTACAGAAATGACCAGAATCAAAGAATACTCCTGGTGCTGCGGCGCCGGTGGCGGCGTTAATGAATCGAACCCCGACTTCGCCAGGTGGACGGCGCAAAAGAGAATCGAAGAAGCCGTCTCTACAGGCGCCGAGGCTATTATTACCGCTTGTCCCTGGTGTGAGAAGACTCTTAATGAAGCTATTAAGGAAAACGGCAGTAGCCTTAAGGTGTATGATATCGTCGAATTGGTTGAAAAGGCAATCTAGTAAAGGGGGTAAATGAAGATGGCTTTAAGTAAAGAAATATATAAGGAATTTGAGGATGTAGTGGGCGAAGAGAACATCTGCTCCGACCCGGCAATCATGCCAGCGTACTATAATACCGAGTTCGCCGCCGTAATTCTCCCTAAAGACACCGCGGAAGTCCAGGCCTGTGTCAAGTTATGTAACAAACATAAGTTAGTATTCCGCCCCATTTGTACCGGCTGGTCGGGTATGTTCCCCAAGGGTATTATCCTTTTAGACCTCAGGAGAATGAACCACATCATTGAAATCAACGAGAAAAACATGTATGCCGTGGTCGAACCCTACGTGATTTCCGCGGAACTCCAGGCCGAGTTAATGAAAAGGGGCTTGAATTTCTGTATTAAAGGGGCTGGAACTAACTGCTCGGCGATGTTGCGGGGTCACGGTCATATGGACCAGACCACCAGCGGTGACGACCGTAACCATCTGGCTATAGAGTGGGTCACTCCTGAAGGTGACATCGTCAGGACGGGCTCGCTGGGGTCCTCTGATGAGTGGTTCTGCGGTGATGGACCAGGTCCATCTTTAAGAGCCATACTTACCAGCGCCGTGCCGCCGGGCGTAACGCCGGGTGTATTTACTAAAGCAGCTATCAAACTCTATCACTGGCCGGGACCATCGCAATTTCCTGTTGTGGGGAAATCACCTAAATACACCTTGAGCGAGATACCGGCGAATACTATGGCGCGGTATTTCAGCTTCCCATCGGTCGAGAAAATGTGGCAGGCAGAGATTGCGCTGGGCGAGGCCGAAGTATGTTATGAATTGATGGGCTTCAACGCGGCTATGGTCGCCTGCAATATCACAACCTGCAACGAGGAAGAGGAAGAAGTCTTTGCCAAAATGAGCAAAGAAGTGCAGGGTCCGGGTTTCTTCGTTATCATCGCCGGCAACTCACCGGATGACTTTGCCTATAAAAAGAAGGTACTTGAGAAGATTGTCAAAGACGCGGGCGGGAAGTCTTTAAAAATGGTAGAAGACCCGGAGATTGAAGGCATATTGCTTTGCCAGTGCATTAGAATCTCGGCCTCCATTAGAGAGACATTCCGCGCTGGAGGAGCCTTTAATTCCATCCCCATCATGGGCCAGCGCGACCTTACCATTAAGTGGGCGATAGGCGCCGGTAAAGCCAAGGAGCCTCTGATTAAGAAGGGCTTAATCGTGGATGATGGTGGAGCCTTCTTTGGCTGGGGCGTTGAGCAGGGTCACCTGGGTAAAACGGAGATATTCTGTAAGTTCGACCCCCAAAACGCTGAAGCTAAAAAAACCGTGGAAACATGGCAGAGAGAGCAAACGGCGCGAGCTTTTGAGGAACGCTATTTTGCCTCAACGTTTGGGCCAATCGATAAAATCGGGCCGGCTTTATCCAACTATCACCTGTGGTGGCAGAAGATTACTAAAGCTCTCGACCCTAATGGTGTAACGCCGGAGGGAGGCGCCCTCGTCTAGCTCTGGCTATATAGAAAACCGCTTTAACGGGGTGGTTGGGGTATAAAGGGCGGACCGGATGTCGGTTTCGTCGCCAGCCATTTACCGGTCATTTCCAGTATAGGCAATTTAAAGTCGAAGTTCTGGCGGCGCACCTGTATCATGTCGACGACGTCAAAGCCGCAGGTCTGCAGGACGCGTTCCAGACTGGCCGCGCAGGAGACCGTACCGTTGCCGCTGCCGCCCGCGTAGCATATTCCGATAGCGGGCGTGCCGCCTCCCATGGGGAATCCGGGACGAGGAGCAGCACCAGGTTTAAAGAGCGTTCGGCGGTAGCGGTCGAGGAAGCAACGCATACTTTCGCTTAAATCGCCGAAGTATACCGGGTTAGCAAAAACCAGGACGTCCGCGGCTTTTACCTTTTTTGCCAGCGACGCAAAATCGTCTTCGATAATGCAGCGGCCTTCCTTGCGGCAAAGACCCCAGCCGTCGGGGTCGCACTGGCGGCAGCGTTCCAGGTTCAGCTCGGTCAGGAAAATAACCTCCGACTTCGCTTTGCCTGCCGTGAGTCCCTTCTGGACGGCTTTGATAGCTTTAGCTGTCTGACCTTCGCGGTTACGGCTGCCGGACAAAATGAGAGCTTTCATTAATTACCTCCCTACAAAATAAATGGGTCTGTCATAAGGATTATCGCATTTTATTTAGTCTGTCAAGTTTTCCCAACATTAACATACCATATCCCCGCCGCCTCTCCTTAGTTTTAATGCGGAGTTGTCTGTGCCTCTCAACATAATCGGCTAAACGGGTTATAGCCGTCGAGTCGGCAGATATTAAAATTACCCCTCTAGCAGTTAATAAGGCATAGGCTTTGTCAACTATTGAAAAGGCGGCTTCTTTATTATCATCTTCTCTTAAAGAACCGAAAATAAGGTCGTATTTTACCCCGGGCTTCAATTCCAGACCTGCCTGATGTAAAACGCTTACGCGGTCAGGTGGGCAATTGTTCAGTTTAAGGTTTAGTTGAGAATACCGTAGCGCCAGTAAATCGCGGTCAATAAGCATGATTGTTTCGGGCTTCAAGAGTCTCCATAAAACCACGGCTATATGCCCCTGCCTGGGATTAAAGACCGCGGCGTTTTTTATTTCTCCACCCCCCCATTCCGCTAAAGCTTTCATAATCAGTTCGCTGCCGTAGCTTAAAGAGTCGAACTCCGGCAGGCCGTCGGCTGTTTGCATTTTATACTCAAGTTTTTCCAGTCGTATGGTAATGTCTTGTCGGTGGTAGATGCCGCGCTCCAGCGCGCTTTGTTCGGGCTTTAGGGGAGTTTTAACGCCGGAAAACTGATAATGAAAGACCGTGTGGCCCGAATGGTTACGTTTAAAAATAACTTTAACGCCGGGTGTCTGTGATAGAATCTTTTCTACCATCTTTTCGAGAGGTCTGACCACCACAATGGCAACAATACCGCCGGGTACCAAATAGTACCTGGCATCGCGTAGTAAATAGGTGATTACCTTTTCCCCAGCATGGTCGGGAATATTGGCAACAATAAGATCGAAGTCATTCCTCTGAACGTCGTCGTACCCCAGGCTACCGTAAATTTCTACGTCGTTCAGCCTGTTAAGCGCGGCGTTCTGCCGGGAATATTCCACCGCTAAAGCATCTCTATCGAAAAGGTGGACCAGGCTTTGCGGATAAATCTTTTTGAGCGTCAGACCTAAAGGCCCGTAGCCGCAGCCGACATCGAGAATGCGTTGAAAAGAAGAATATTTAGCTTCGACAACAGTATGCAGGAGGAACCTGGTGCCGGTATCGATATCATGGCTGCTGAAAAGCTGTCGCGAAGTGCGGAACTGGAGATTATGCTCCTTAAAACGGAAGGCGACGGTCTTATGATAATAGGCATCGGTGTTGATTGGCACGATATTTGACCACCCGCTACTTAAGGAAATTCGACGCTATCAGGAAGCCGATAAGCGACATTACGGCAATGGGGGGTAAAGCGGGCATAGGCTTGCCTTTGAGCCAGATACGCTGGATGATAAAAGCCCCCATCAGCCCGACAAAGGCAAAAGCGCCCACGAGTATTGCGCTGTTCATGTTATAGGCGAAGTAAACGGAATTGGCGAGCATTATAGGGAAGCCGATATCGCCGCCGCCCAAAATAGTATGCTCGCGCTTATCCGCCGCCTCTTTCTTAAGCTCGCCTACCTGCACGGTCTTGATATTCATCGCCAGGTCGCTGGTTTTCTTGGGAAAAATAAAGGCGGGCAGCGAAGCGGTGCCGGAAAGCCTGTCCGCCATCCAGACCATAAAGCCGAAACGCACGGCAAGGATATCGTACACGGCGATAATCAGCATGAAAATAATAAAAGTCCACGGCGAAAACATAAAGCCGAAAATAGCGCCGACGGCCGCCAGGGCGACCAGTAGCAAAATATTATGCAGCCATATTTTCGCCCAGAATAGCCACAGAAAACCGGCGAGAGCCGCCAGCGTATACGCCGCCGGGTCTGGCATGAAAAAGTAGCTGACGATAAACGCGCCCCACGCAAACATTAAAGCGAATAATATGCGGAAAAACAACCGTAATTTATCCAGAGGTATAATAAAAAGAATAACGGCCATAACCATTACCACGCCGAAAAAGTAGGCCGTTATTGGCCCGAGGGATACGTCCGGCGACTCTATCTGGTGGACTTCCGCAAACCTTTTTTCATGGACAGCCACGAATAGCGAAAGCGCCAGAGAAAGTACTAAGGCAAGGGCGCTCCATAGATAAGAAAAGATTCTTGATTTCATGAAAATATCGTGCCACTCAAAGCTTATTTACTCCAATATATATGATTAAGCTGTCTATTTACAACAAATAGTAAAAACATTATCTAAGAATGGATAATATAGTATAATAACTAAATAGCTACCTTTTTTGTATTCTTTTTACGGAGGTAATCATGGCCGGAGGCTATATGGGGAAAATACTATGGGTCGATTTGACCCGGGGTAAATTTGTCGAAGAACCCCTCGACGAAACCATGGAACGGCAATTTATTGGAGGTTATGGTATCGCTGCTAGGATTCTCTTTAACAAAATGAAACCGGGCGCCGACCCACTCGGACCGGATAATATATTAGGCTTCACCACTGGCCCCCTGACCGGCACTCCGGCATTATCCGGCACGCGCTATACCGTGGTCGGCAAATCTCCCCTGACCGGCGGCTGGGGCGACGCCAATTCCGGCGGCTGGTTCGGGGCGTTTTTAAAATTCTCCGGCTATGATATGGTGTTTTTCAAAGGGATTTCTCCCAAACCTGTGTACCTCTTCATCGATAACGGCAAAGCCGAGCTTAAAGACGCCTCCCGTCTCTGGGGCAAAGATACCTATGAAACGGAAGATATTATTAAAACAGAACTCGGTAAAGATACACAGGTAGCCTGCATCGGGCCTGCGGGCGAAAACTTGGCACGTATCGCTGGCGTTGTACATTTGAAAGGCAGCGTCGCCGCACGTTCCGGGTTAGGCGCTGTAATGGGGTCGAAGCGACTCAAAGCAGTGGCGGCGAAGGGCAATATGAAGGTGCCCGTCGCCGCTGAAAAAAGACTTAAGGAAACAAGAGCTAAATATCTGGCGGTTATGGGAGGGCATGTCGATATCCTTAGAAAATTCGGCACCACATTCACGACCGTTCCCAGCATCGAGTCCGGCGATTCGCCGGTGAAAAACTGGCAGGGGGTGGCGGTAAAAGACTTCCCCGATGCTTCTCCTATCGGGGCGGAGGCAGTGGCCGAGCGTTCTCAAAAGCGCATCGCCTGTTACCAGTGCCCCGTAGGTTGCGAAGCCGTCATGAAAGCCGGCACTGGAGCATATAAATGGCAGGCAGGTTCCTACCGACCCGAGTACGAGACTATCGTTATGCTGGGTTCCAATTGCCTGAATAATAATATAGAGTCGATAATAAAAGCCAACGATATTTGCAACAGGTACGGCATCGATACCATTTCCGCAGGCGCGGTTATCGCCTTCGCGATGGAGTGCTACGAAAAAGGTATTATTACCAAGAAAGATACCGGGGGTATCGATTTAACCTGGGGAAATCATAAAGCCCTGGTAGATATGATAGAGAAAATGGCGAAACGGGAAGGCTTCGGCGACATCCTTGCGGACGGCGTAAAATTAGCCGCACAGAAAATAGGCAAGGGTGCCGCCGCGTGCGCCATGCATGTCGGCGGGCAGGAGGTACCGGGACATAATCCGATTGCCACCTCGGCTATGGCTACGACCTATCTCACTAATGCTACCCCGGCGCGCCATACCCAGGGCTCCGAAGAGCATCATAATCCAGGACTGCTGCCAGAGGTTAACCGTTCGCTGTATTCGGGGAGGGGAGAAGCGCATGCTCGGGGCAGCAACTTCCAGCATGCCCTGATGTGCTCCGGCTACTGCCTTTTCGTGAATTCAGCGTTTCCCACCGCCGACGTTATCGCTGATTTCCTGCAGCCGGTCACTGGTTGGGATGTGACCACGGAGGAACTTGTTAAAACCGGCGAAAGAATCGAAAATATGCGGCAGTCTTTCAACCTGCGGGAGGGCATAAGCCTGTCTCAATTCAGGCTGGCCGGTCGATTGCTCGGCAAACCGCCGCAAAAGGCAGGCCCCACCGCCGGCGTTACTGTCGACGAAGCGACACTCATCAAAGATTATTTTAAAGCAATGCACTGGGATATAAAAACCGGCAAGCCGAATAAGCAAAGGCTGGAGGAACTGGGGCTGGGGGACGTGGCTAAAGAGCTAAAGCTTTAAGCGGCTGTTTTTAGCTCATGGATTATCATTTCAATGCATTCAGGAATTGCTCGCATTACTTGTGGTGTGCACTCCTCGCTGAAAGAGGTTACATCTTCAACTTCAATGGCGAAAATGGTAATCTCTTGAGGTAACTTTAGTTTTAGTTTTTTACCCAGTTCTAAAGCAGTGGCGATATTAACGTCGTGGGGCGTGCCGGAATGACGGGTGCTGGTAAGCAAATCGGGACCGAAACGGTATATCCGTCCTGGCTTACCTTTTTCCGTCTGGATGGCGTCGATGATGATGGTGCGGTCGTAGCCGGTAATCAGTTCGAGGAAGTCCAGCCCGGCAATACCCGCCTCCTTGATATCCACATTCGGCATGTCCAGTCTTTCTTTAAGAGCTATAGCTACCTGATAGCCGACGCCGTCATCGCATAAAATGGGATTACCGAGCCCGAGCACTAATGTCCTGGGTTTACTCATGAATAATTTCAGAGATGTCCTTCCAGGGAAATTATAGCCGATTCAGCCTCTGGATTACATCTCCGTGATTATCGCGTATAATCACCTCTAAAGGCATCTGGCCGGGCAGGTTGTGGGTGGCGCAGGCCATACAGGGGTCGTAGGCGCGGAAAGCCATTTCCACCATGTTGAGCAGTCCCTCGGATACTGCTTGCCCCTTTTTAATCAAGCTCTGGGCGGCTTTTTTAATGGACATATTCATGGCGGGATAGTTATGTGCCGTCGCCACGATAAGATTCACTTTCTGCACTATGCCCTTTTCATCGGTCTTGTAGTGATGGATGAGGACTCCCCTGGGAGCTTCAACTACAGCCACGCCTTCATCCGGGGTGGCGGTGGGTATAGTCCTGACTTTGGGACTGGTGATTTCTTTATCCCGGCAAAGCTCCAGCAGGCGCTCGGCGGCGTAAACGATTTCAATCAGCCGCGCCCAGTGGAAAGCCAGTGTGGCGTGCACCGGCTTGCCGCCCAGCGTCTTATACATCTTTTCATATTCCTCTTGGGCAACGGGTGTCGCCATGCCGTCGGCGGCATTAAGTCGGGCGAGTGGGCTAACGCGGTAAACGCCGCTGTCCTTCCCCTCGGTAAAGCCCTTCCATCCCACCTTTTTCAGGAAGGGGAACTTCATATAAGACCAGGGCTCGGCGTGCTCGGCAATATAGTCCAGATATTCGGTAGGTTTGAATTTGGCTACTTCCTTGCCGTCGGGGTCGACCAGCCGTAGCATACCGTCGTAAAAGTTGACTTTATTATTGGCGTCGACCAGCCCCATATAGTAGCTTTTCATCGTGTAGATATCGCCGGTGATGAGGTTCAGGTAATCTTTATTGCTTAAAACAACGTCGTTAAAAAGCTTCAGACCGAACTTGCCGAACTCCACCAGCGACTTGGCTTTCTCCTCGAAGTCCTTGCGCTCATCCTCGTTAATTGCTTTGCTCATCCCCCCAGGGAGTCCGCAGACAGGATGGGTAGCTTTGCCCCCGATAACAGCCTGTATGCTCTGAGCATAAGCGCGGTGCTTGATGACCTCCCCGCCTATCTGCAACCCCACTTTAGCCACTACTCCGAGAATGTTCCGTTGTGCCGGGTCGCTCATCGGTCCGAGGACGAAGTCCGGGGCGGCTAAAGCGTAAAAATGGGCGATATGAGAGTGAATCATATGGGCGCAATAGAACAGCTCCCGCAGCTTTTTAGCGGCGGCAGGCGGGTCTACCTTGTAGACGGCATCGGTGGCCTTGCACGAGGCCATGTGATGTGCCCCTGGTCAAACGCCGCAGATGCGCGGCACGATACGCGGCAGTTCCTCCACCGGTCTGCCTTCACAGAACTTCTCAAAGCCGCGCAGTTCCGGTATCTGGAGATAGGTGTTTTCTACTTCGCCGTCGGCGTTGAGGAAAATCTCTATCTTGCCGTGCCCTTCCAGCCTGGTAATGGGGTCGATACTGATTTTTGCCATATTACATTCTCCCTCAACTCTTCTGGAGGCGCTTTCTCTTTAACATGGAGTCCGCCATGCCGAACCGGTAAAAAGTGCCGGCCGGGTCGACGACTTCCTCCAACATTTTATTAACTTCCTCGGTATTATTACCCTGATAGATGGAGGCGATAGCGCTTAACATCTTGGCACCCTGGTCGGCGACGCCGGGCGGCGGCCCGAAACAGCCGCGGCAGGGCATATTGGCTTTAATACAGAGCATACCGCAGCCGCCGCGCGTGGCGGGACCGCAGCAGATGATGCCCTGCTCCAGCAGGCATTTTTTAGGGTCGGGGATAATTTCATGTGGACGGTAAAATTTAGTGACCTTCTTTTCCTCTTTAATGCGGTCGCACTCGTCGCAGAGCGACTTATCGGAGGCGATTGTTGCCCCGACCGGGGGTAACTTGCCCGTAGCATACAGGTCAACCAGCTTCAAAATAAGGTCGACGGGCGGGGGACAACCGGGAACAAAGTATTCCACCGGCACGACCTGTGCCAGTGTCTTGACGTCGTCGAAAAGTTCCGGCAATTCCAGTTCACCTTCGGCGACTTTAACTTTAGTTTGCGGCACAGTCTTTTGGTCGTTGCTGTTAGAAGGCGCTTCGATATATACTCTCTGCAATAATTCGGCGCGGGTGGTAAAGTTGGCTAAAGCCGGGATGCCTCCGAAGCAGGCGCAGGCACCGAAAGCCACCAGTACTTTAGACTTGGCACGGAGTAATTTAGCGATTTCTTCCTGCTCGGTGCTACGGATGGCGCCGTTGAAAAGACATAAATCGATGCTTTTATCCGCCATCGCCTTAACGTGATGGTATTTAAAGTCTGTGGCGATGGGCCAGAAAACGATATCGCACAGGTTGGCGATATCCAGTATCTTTTCATTAGTATCGAGGACAGCTACGTCGCAGCCGCCGCAGGACGCCGCCCAATACAGTGCCAGTTTAGGTTTAGCCATGCGCGCCACCTCCATTCCCTCTGAATGGCCCCAGTTTCCTTACCTGCTCCGTCATCTCATCAACTATTTTAGCGAAACGTTCGCCCTCCGATGCCGAGACCCAGTCCAGGCGCACCCTCTCTTCTTCGATGCCGAACTGCGCCAGCATTTTCTTCAGGAGTGGTATCCGCCGGGCGGTTTTCATATTACCTTCCAGGTAATGGCATTCGCCGGGATGTCAGCCGCAGACGAGGACGCCGTCAGCCCCTTTCTGGAAAGCCTTAAGGATAAAGGTGGGGTCGACCCTGCCGGAGCACATCACCCGCACCACGCGCACGTTGGGAGCGTATTTCTTGCGCGATGTACCGGCGAGGTCGGCGCCGGCATAAGAGCACCAGTTGCACAGGATGCCCACAATCTTCGGCTCGAAGCTCATGCTAACACCCCCTCGATTTCGGACATTATTTGTTCTGTCGTAAAGTGCCTGCCCGTAATGGCACCGCTGGGACAAGCCGCCACGCAGGTGCCGCAGCCCTTGCAGAGTGCCTCGTTAATATGCGATACTTTCTTTTCCTCGTCGAATGTAATGGCTTTATAAGAACACAGGTCTATGCATACTTTACAGCCGGCGCAGTGTTCTTCATCTACCACGGCGATGGCGGACTCAATTTCCACGCTGCCCTTGCTGATCATGGAGAGCACTCTGGCGGCGGCCGCAGACGCCTGGGCTACCGTGTCCGGGATATCCTTGGGACTCTGACAGCACCCGGCGATGAAAACCCCATCCGTCGCCGTGGCAACGGGGTCGAGCTTGGGGTGCTTTTCCAGGAAAAAGCCGTCCGCTTTACGACTTAATGAGAAGGTTCTGGCGACGCTTTCCGCATCGGCGCGGGGTTCCAGGGCGGTGCTTAAGACCACCATGTCCACCGGGAGCCGCCGCTTGCGCCGCACCAGCGTATCTTCAACAATGACCACCAGTTTACCTTTTTCTTCCGGTGTTTCTGCCAGGTTAGTTACTTCCCCGGCTTTACCTCGGATAAAGTTGACTCCCTCCTCCTGCAATCGCTCGTAGAATTCTTCGTACCCGGAGCCGGCGCAGCGCATGTCTATGTATAGCTGGTAAACGGTCGCCTCCGGCACCTTCTCCCGCAACAGGTGGGCGAACTTTAGCGAATACATGCAGCAGACCCGCGAGCAGTATTTATGATAGTTCGTATCGCGGCTGCCGATGCAGTGTAATATAGCCACGCTTTTCGGCGCCGTGCCGTCTTTAAGCACGATTTTTCCGTCGGTCGGGCCGGAAGCGTTGCTCATTCGCTCGAACTGGATGCCTGTAAATACGTTATCGTATTGCCCGTAACCGAATTGAACCATCACCGACGGGTCGAAGGAGTCGAAACCAGTAGCGACGATGATATTGCCGACTTCCAGTTCGGTTATTTTTTCTTTCTGTTCGAAGTCGATTGCTTTAGCTTCGCAGAACTTTTCGCAGGCGCGGCACTTGCCCTTGAGGAAAAAGGTGCAGGTTGCCGGGTCGATGACGGGCACATTGGGTACTGCCTGCGGAAATGGTGTATAGATTGCTTTTCTCTTACCGAGTCCGGCGTCGAAGGCGTTGTCCGCTTTCATCGGACATTTTTCCTGGCAGGTGCCGCAACCGGTACATTTGGTTATATCCACGTAACGCGGCTTCTCTTTAATTTTTACTTTAAAGTTCCCGACGTATCCTGTTACTTCAGTAACTTCACTGTAAGTCATCAGTTTGATGTTTTTATGTGACCTCACCGAGGCCATCTTCGGGGTCAATATTCAAGCCGAACAGTCGAGGGTGGGAAAGGTCTTATCCAGCCGCGCCATATTGCCGCCGATTGACGGCTCCCGCTCCACCAGATAGACCTGGCGGCCGGCATCGGCTATTTCCAGGGCGGCCTGTATGCCGGCGATGCCCGCCCCAACGATAAGCGTGCATGGGTTGACGGGCACCTCTTTGGTCTCCAGCGGCTCATGAAGCAGCACCCTCCTGACCGCCGCGCCGACCAGCGCTTTGGCTTTTTCCGTAGCCATCTCTTTGTCCGTGTGCACCCAGGCGCACTGCTCCCGTATATTCGCCATTTCAAAAAGATAAGGGTTAAGTCCCGCCGCGGCTACTGCCCGCCTGAAGGTAGGCTCATGGAGACGCGGCGAACACGATGCCACCACCACACGGTTCAGTCCCTTCTCTCTAATATCGTTCTTAATTATGTCCTGGCCCGGGTCGGAACATACGAATTTATAGTCTCGCGCAATGACCACCGAAGGAAGTCCTTTAGCGTATTCGGTGACTTTGACTACGTCTACGGTGCCGGCGATATTGGCGCCGCAGTGACATATATAAACACCAACTTTACACTCCATATGCCGCTCCTCAAGCATATTTCGCCAGAACTTTTTCCCCGGAAACGATGCTCTTCTTAATACCGAGTTCCTTTTCGTTAAGCCCGAAAGCTAGCCCCATTAACTGGGTAAAAAAGAATACAGGCATTTTGTAATTGGTCTTGAATTTTTTGTTAACGCGGCTCTGATAAGCATCCAGGTTCGTCTGGCACAGCGGGCAGACCGTGATTATACATTCGGCGCCGTTGCTTGCCGCCGATTCGAGAAGCTTGCGGGTCAGGTCAAGCGCTATATCTTCTTCGGAAATAATGAGGGAGCCTCCGCAGCAGCGTGTTTTTAACGGGAAAGGCGTAGCTTCCCCGCCCAGACTTATGATGAGTTTTTCCAGTGATTCCGGCCTCTCGGGATGGTCAAAGCCAAAGCCGGGACGCACCACCTGGCAGCCGTAGTAAGGCGCTATTTTAAGGCCGGTCAACGGTTTCTTGACCTTTGCTTTAATCGCATCATATCCAATATCGGTAACGATAATATCAAGGGTATGTCGCACCCTGACCGTGCCGTTATACTTAAGGTCGCCGGCAGCCAGGGCTTCGTCCACCTTGGCTTTAAGTTTGGGATACTGCTTTAAATAGGCGTTGGTGCGGTTAAAAATAACGTAGCAGGCGCTGCAAGGCGTTACCATGTCCAGACCGTTCTTTTGCGCTAGGGCAAGGTCGCGCGACGCCAGACAAAATGCGCCGAGTTCATCAACCGAGCCGGAAGGCGTCGAACCGCAGCAGTTCCAGTCTTCCAGTTCCTTTAGCTCGAAATCCAGCACCTTGCTGACGGCCTTCATCGACCAGTCATAGGCTTTAGCACCGCCCTCGGAGGAACAGGAGCAGCCTGGGAAATACGTATAATATTTCAAATGCCACCTCCCAGCGATTCAGACTTTTTCAGGATAGCTTTCAGCTGATTGCTCCCTGCCGGGGTAAGTTTTCTCGCCCTGATGGACAATCGGCCGTGCTTGAGTAGCGCGAAGGCTGTCGGAATCATCCGCCAGGCCCTTAGCGGATTAGTCGCCAGATAGAACCGGGTCATGAACCAGAGTTCCGGCAGAACACCAAGAGCGCAGAAGTGGTTGAAAAGCCGGTACATGGTAGGGGTGACGGTTTTTGTGTGTACCAGGCCCTCTTTTATTGATAGCGATTCGAAGGCATGCATCAGACTCGTCTGGTGTATCCCCCTGGGACAGCGTACCGTGCACATATAACATGACAAACAATACCACATGGCGTTGCTGGATAAGACCTCTTTCTTCATGCCCGCCCGTGCCATGGCGATAAGCTCCGCCGGCGTATGGTCCATCTTATTGGCATTGGGACAGGAAGCGGTACAGGTGCCGCACTGGATGCATAACTTGATGCTTTCGCCGCCGGGGATAGTACATATTTCATCAACGAATGTAT
>DAOUCO010000035.1:0-25651 GCA_034432135.1 Dehalococcoidales bacterium
CAGGACTTAAAGCAGGGCATCCCGAGGCATCAGGTGGATATCTGGGGCTGGAGCCTTAAGCAGATACAACGACTTGACATAAATCAGGACGATATGAACCTGATTTTAGGCGGCAATGCCGTCAGACTTTTCAAGTTGCCGAATCCCAGAGGTTTGACCCGCATGTTCAAGTTCGTGGAGGAACCAACAGTATCGCCGCCTCCCGACCGCTCTTCTACTTAAAAAAGATGAAATTAGCCGTTTGACACAGCAACCGCAGATATATACACTTGTTTTGGTGCTGGTCGAAAGTACTATTTTTTCGTCGGTGATAATTGAAAGGAGCTGGTATGGCGAAAAGCTCAAAGAAGAAATCGGATTTTACTAAAATTCAACACGTCGGTGTGGTCGTTAAAGACATTAAAAAAGCTATCGAATTTTTAGAATCTCTGGGCATTGGCCCCTTTACCGCCCCTGGCGTAAAACCGGGTAAACCACCGGTTTTCACCATACCTTTTAAGGGAGAGTTGCACGGCAAGCCGGCGGCATGGAAGACCGCTATCAGCTTCGCTAAAATAGGTGATGTAGAGCTGGAACTGCTGGAACCTGCTGAAGGCGAACAGGCGCTTAAAGAATCGTTAGATAAAACCGGCGAAGGACTCCACCATATTGGCTTTTTCACGGATGACCTCGATGCGGAAATCGCTAATCTTAAAAAGAATGGGGTAGCCATCTGGACTATTGCCCGGGAGGCGGGCGGGGGTGGTTTTCTTTACTCCTGCCCTACCCCTATCGGCGGTATCGCCATAGAGTTCCGCAAAATAGGCCGACCGCCGAAGCGGTAGTATTTAATCATTAGTAATTAGTTAATAGTTCAGAACATTTTTATCAGGTATTGAAATGCAGGACTTTAGAAAATTAACCGTATGGAAGAAATCTCATCTATTAACTATAGATGTCTATAAAGCAACGTCAGTTTTTCCTAAAAGTGAAATTTTTGGGCTTACTTCTCAAATTCGGAGAGCTTATATTTCTATTCCAGCTAATATTGCAGAAGGGTGTGGTAGAGGGGGTGGAGCTGAACTAGGGCTGTTTCTTAGGATTGCACAGGGTTCTGCCAGTGAATTGGAATATCGTCTTTTACTAGCAAAAGAACTAAATTTTTTAAATCCCCAGAATTATAATAATCTGAATAATCAACTGAACGAAGTAAGACGAATGTTAACGTCTTTTATTAAAAAACTAAAAACTAGTAACTAGTAACTAGTAACTAACAACTAACCCAAGGAGGTCTAATCCATGAAAGCAGCCGTCATACGGGGCATCGGGAATATCAATATGGAAGAAGTCCCCGAGCCAGAAACGGGACCCAACCAGGTAAAAGTTAAAATCGCCTATTGCGGCCTTTGCGGCACCGACCCTGAAAACCTGGAAGGCAGGTTCGGCTTGGTGCCTCCGGAAGCCTATCAACAGCCCCGCATCATCGGCCATGAAGCCTCGGGCACCATCGCCGAGGTCGGTAAAAACATTAAGGGTTATAAAGTTGGCCAGCGCGTGGCGATGAATTTCCGCAGTTCTTGCGGCGCCTGCTACTATTGCCGCAATAAAATGGAACATTTCTGCCGCCGGGGCGACCCTGCTTCAGGGTCTTTTGCCGAATACGCCGTCTACCCGGAAAGCGCGATTTACCTTCTATCCGATGACGTGCCTCTTGACGTTGGCTCGCTTTTGGAGCCGGTGTCTGTCGCGGTCCATGCCATCGACCAGGCCAGGGTTTATACCGGCAGCAGCGTCGCTATCTGCGGCGGAGGACCTATCGGCTTGCTGTGTTTGCAGATGGCGCTTAAAGCCGGCGCCGCCCGTACGCTCCTCTCCGAGCCTGTTCCGGAAAAAAGGGCTCTCGCCAGGAAATTAGGTGCTGATGTCACCGTCGACCCCTTTAATGAGGACATTTTGGAAATCGGTAAAAAGCTCACCGACGGCCGAGGTTTCACTACCGTTATCGATGCCAGCGGTAGTGTCGCCGCCGCCAAACAGTGCATTTCTCTTGCGGATAACGGCGGCACCATTCTGTGGGCGGCTGTCTATGGCAAGGATGTTGAAATCGGCGTTTCTCCGTTCATGATGTATGCCAGGGAATTGACTATTACTTCAACATGGGTTTCTCCTTATTCCTTCCCCAGGGCTCTGGCTCTCCTGCCCAAACTTGAAATAAAATCTCTCATCACGGATATCGTGCCTCTTAAAGACATAAAAAAAGCTTTCGAGCTGCATAAGAAAGGCAAGTCTATCAAGATTCTTATCAAGCCTTAATTCATTTTGTCATTCTCGCGCAGGCGGGAATCCAGGGGAGGCGGGGTACTGTTAACTGTAAACTGTAAACTATTAACTTAAACAGAAAGCGAGGTAATCATGACGGAAAAAATCAACTGCGGCAAATGCGATATGCTGCTCTATTTCGGCGAAGAAATTAAGCGCCGCCTCTACATGCGGGCGATACCCTCCGAGGAGACGGTGCTGGGCTATTACAATAATAAATGCCCCCGCTGCGGTAGCAAACTGACATTAAAAACAGTCAATATCAAGATAGAAGGGCGGAAAAAATATGGCGCATGATGAGAAATTAATTAAGGACCTGGAGAAAAAGGCCGACCAGATACGCCGGAATTGCTTCGATATCTTCGGCTCCACGCAGATGGGGCATGCCGGCGGCACGATGTCTATCATCGAACTTATTACCGCTCTTTATTTCCATCATATGAAATTCGACCCTAAGAACACCGACTGGCCGGAACGCGATAGGCTCGTGCTTTCTAAAGCCCACTGCTGCGAGGCTATTTACGCCGCGCTGGTCGAGCTTGGAGTCTATCCCCGTAAGACTCTGCAGACTTACTACTGCTTCGGTTCACCGTTCCAGGGCCATGCAGATAGATGGTGCACCCCGGGCATCGATTATTCTGGCGGCTCGCTGGGGCAGGGACTGTCTTTCGCTGTTGGCATGGCTTTAGCGGAAAAAATGAAGTCGGCGGTCAAGGACATCAACGTCGGGCAGGGCGGGTTCCTCCAGCGTTATGTCGTCCGTTTCGACCCCGCTTACCGCTGTTATTGCATCCTCGGCGATGGTGAGTGCCATGAGGGTATGGTCTGGGAAGCCGCTATGTTCGCCGCCAAATATAAGCTGGATAACCTGATTGCTATCATCGACTATAATAAATTCTCCCTTGATGGACCCACCAATGAAATTATGAATTTGGAACCCTTTGTTGAAAAATGGAAGGCGTTCGGCTGGTGGGTCACAGAAATAGATGGACATGATATTCGCCAGATTCTCGATACGCTTGAACTGGCATGTAAGCTCTACGGGGATTACCGGCCCAAGTGTATTATTGCCCATACCGTAAAAGGGCACGGTATACCTGCCTGGGAAAAGGAACATATCCATCTAGGCAGGGGGGATGTTATTGTGAGGGGTATTAAGGAAGGGAGGGAAAAATATGCCAAAATTTAACAAATATGTCCAGATAGAGAACAAACCCAGCATGGTACCCATGGGTTTAGAAAAAGCTATTACCACGGCGGCGGCTAAAGACAATCGCATTATAGCCGTGCTGGAAGACATGGGATTCCCCGGGATGCTCTGGTTCAAGAAAAACTGTCCGGACCGCATGATAGAATGCGGTATCGCTGAACAGAATGGCGCGGTTATGGCGGCCGGCCTGGCCGCAGAAGGCTTTATCCCCATCATCAACAGCTTCCTTTTTGCTGATGTTGGGCGGGCTTACAATCAGATACGGCAGAGCATCCTCGTCGACCGTTTTAATGTTAAATTTATCGGTCGAGAAGGCGCCTGGGGCGAACCGGGCATATCTCATAACACCGTGGAAGGCATCGGTAGCACCCGCGTGTTGCCCAACCTCGTTATCCTGAATCCCTCCGACGCTGTTGAGGCGGAAAAGGCTGCTGAAGCTATGTTGCAGTACGTCGGCCCCGTTCTCTTAAGGCAGGAGTCCAGCCCACCCTCGATAAAGATTTTCGCCGATGATGTACCTTTCAATATCGGTAAAGCCTTTTCGTTAAGAGAAGGCAAAGACGCCACCATCATCGCTACCGGCTATATGCTCACGGAAGCTATACGGGCGCTGGATATATTAGAAAAAGACGGACTCGATGTGGGCTTGCTGGACATGTGCACTCTCAAACCGCTTGACGACGAAGCCATTATCAAAGCGGCGGAAAAAACTGGTGCCATCGTTACCGCAGAGAACGGCAGCGTTATCGGTGGTCTTGGCGACGGTGTGGCGGCGGTTCTTGCCGAAAACCTGCCTGCTCCCATGGTTAAAATCGGTATCGAGGATGAATTCAGCCAGTCCGGGAAAATCTCCCCCAGGGATGAGCTTAAAGAACACTTCGGTCTAAGAGCGGAAGATATCGCTGTCTCTGTTAAAGAATGCATCAAAAAGAAAGAAAAATTATTTAAGAGAAGGAAGTAATCCGTACTGTCATTGCGAGGAGTCCCTCCGCAGAAGGACGACGTGGCAATCTCATTGATTCATTTATATAGTTTTAGAAATTATAGTGATTAAAGGAGGAAATATCATGGCAAAACTTAAATACGCAAAATGTCTGGTACAAAAACCCGGACTCTTCCCCACGGAATTGCTGGATAAATCCGGCAAACCTGCTAAAGACATCGTTCCCGGCTTGAAAACCACGCATGTCCTGACTGCGGATGAAAGTAAGCAAAAAGGCTTTTTCTTCGTTGACGGCATCTGGTTGTGGAGCGGCGCGTCCAAAGAACCCGTCGGTGTTCCTCACAAACATAATTTTGACCATGTGCTATGCTTCGCCGGCGGACATATCGATGACCCGCAGGATTTTGGTGCCGAAATTACCGTCTGGCTGGACGGTAATAAAGAAGTCATTAAGCGCAATAGTATCATCTTCGTACCGGCGGGCGTCATCCACGGCCCGATACTCTTTAAAAAAATACTTCGCCCGGTGTTTTTCCTCACCGTCGCCATTACCGGTAAATACTCCCGTACCGTTGTTCCACAGGTTAAAAAACCCGCCAGAAAAAAGAAATATGCTATCGTGGATGAACTTTACAAGAGTTTTACCGTAGCTGCGGACAAAGGTAAAAAAATGCCTCCGCCGCCCCCGCCGAACCCCAATCTTAAAGGCGCTCGCATCATGCATATCGAAGCGGATAGAGTTCCCGGCGCGTTCTATGTGGACTTTGTCTGGATATTCAAAGGCACTGGCGCCGCGCCGGCAAAAGTGCATGACCATGACTGGCCGGAGCTTATTGCCATGGCTGGGGCTGACCCTACTAAGCCGCACGACCTCGGCGGCGAGATGTCTATTGTGCTCGGGGATGAAACTCACGCAACGACAAAGAGCACCTTAGTTTGTATCCCGGCACACTTGATGCATTGTCCGTGGGAATTCCATGATATCAAGACGCCCACCTTGGTCTTTACCGCCGGGCCTTCCCACATGTATACCGGCTCGCATAAGAAAGAAAAATAATCGCTGTTAATTAAAAAAGAGGAGGCGGGGTTTTAATAGCCTACTGCCTCCTCTTTAACTTAAAACTTCAAACTATTGTTCCAGAGGATACCCCCATTCCTGGAAGCAACAATCGGCATCGGGAAGTATAAGCCAGGAGACACCGCTGTTATTGCTTCTTACTAAAGTTCCTTTTGTATTGCTGTTGAATTGTGCTGCTGCTGTTTTATCACCTCCTTTTTTAGTTATCAGGAACATGGACAAGAATGTATCGGTAAAAGGTAAAAAATTAGGGGGGATATTTTATTTCCCCCCTTTGACACTTTTTATATCGTAGAGTGTTTTATCGTCCTTTTATTTTCTCTTGCCCTTTAGCGGCTTCATCCCCGCCTCCAGCCGTGCGTCGTTAATATGTATCAGCACCGCCTTTTCCATCGGCATACAACTAAAGCCGAAATCCCTTTTAGCTCTTTTTCCGCTCACCAACCAGGGCAGGCCGAACTTACCCTCTTTATCCATCATCGGTTTCTCCCCGAAAGTAATTTTGGCGTCCGGTATATAATACTTCACCACCGCCGCTAGGTCACGGGGGCTTTTAGGCGGCCCGCCCACATTATAGACATGGTACGGCGAAGATGGGGCTTTAATCAACCGTCTGGTGAACTCTGCCAGGTCGTCTGCCGAGACCAGCGAGGCAAGACCTTTGCCGTCCCCCTCCATGGAAAAAGGCTTGCCCACCGCGCAGTTCGACGGCATATCTGACCAGTATTGTGCCGGCGACTTTCCGCCGTGCCCGTAGCCGATAGTCGGACGCAGACCGGTAAAGCTCATGCCATACAGCCTCTGGTACTGACCCGCCATTATTTCGGCATATAATTTACATACGGCGTAAGAATGCGTTGGATTGGTCTGGTCGTCCTCCGTCACTTCCCGCATGCTGTACATCGCCTGCGGCCCGTAAACTGTCTCCGAGCTGGCGTAAACGACCCGCTTGATGCCCATGATTTTTGCGGCTTCAAAGGCATTGCTCATGCCCATTACATTAACCTTCGTTAGCTGGCGCGGTTCGCCCTGGAGCTCGGTTGCCATGATAAACGCCCAGTTAATTAGCCTGTCTATTTTATATATCTTCATAGTATTCAAAATATCTTCTATTTCCGTAACGTTACCCCGCACGTAATGAAATTTTTTTATATTTTTCTCGATTAATTTCATAAACCAGTCAGCCGGCGGCACTAGATCCAGGGACACTACTGTTTTTATATCCGGGTCATTGAGCAGGTACATTATGGTCTTTCTCCCGAAAAGCCCGCTACCCCCCATTACTAATATGTTCATTTTGTGCCTCCGTTATCGTTAAACTCTATGGTTTACCCGATTATAACACTTTTCGCAGTAATTAAAATAACCTTTTTGACAACCTTAAATACAGGGATTAAACTTGTGAAAGGCAAAATTAAATTTGATTTTTTCTGTGTTTTTGACATTTGAATTTTAAGTTTTAATTTCCTGCGGAAAGGAGCCTATGGTCGGTATCGTATCATATGGTGCTTATATTCCCCTCCGCCGCTTGACCACGGGTCCTCAAACCGAAAAAGCCGTGGCTAACTGGGATGAGGACAGCCTGACAATGGCAGTAGCCGCTGGTATTGACTGCCTTAACGGTATCGATAGAAAATCGATTGACGGACTTTATTTCGCCACCACCACCCCTCCATATGGCGAAAAGCTTACGGCAACGACGGCTGCCTGGGCTTTGGATTTACGGCATGATATTCTAACAGCTGATATCACAGACTCTTTAAGGGCGGGGACGGGGGCTTTAAAGATGGCGGCTGATGCCGTCGGGGCAGACTCGGCTAAAAACATATTGGTCGCCGCCTCCGACCTGCGCTTGGGCGGTGGCGGTTTGGACAGCGGATTCGGGGACGGAGCTGCCGCTTTTATAATCGGTGACAAGAATGTCATCGCCACCAATTTACGCGCGCCTTTTCTCTGCACGCGGGCGGCTTTCCGTATTATGAAGAAGCAGGGCGGGGGACGCATTATTAATATCGGCAGTATTTCCGCCTCGCGGGTGTGGCAGAATAACGCACCTTACAATTGCGCCAAATTCGGGTTAGTGGGGTTTACTCATACCACCGCTCTTGAAGGCAGGAAGTTTAATATTACCTGCGGCATACTGCACCCCGGTAATACCGAGCGGGATATCCATCCCCCGGAGGGTAAAGGCTGGACTGCGGAGCCGTATATGTCCCAGGAGGAAATTGCCGCTGCCGCCGTCTTTATGGCTTCCCAGCCGCCCCATATCAACGTTCTGGAAATTATCCAGCTTCATAAAGACCAGCTGTATTTAGGCAGGGGATAAAAATTCGACGACATTTATCGGTTGATTGTTCTCAAGGCTTAATATACAGTTAAAGTATAAGCAGAGTGCGTTAGCTAGAGGGGCGCAGCCCCTCTCGTATTCAATCCCTCTCCAAACTTATGAGTCTTAGTACAAGCAAATCCCCTGTTTGGAGAGGGCAGGGTGAGGTAAAAAGTTAAGTCGAACCACTTACCATAAAACAATTCAAATCAATTAAAAACAATTCAGCTACAGTTTATAGCTAAAAGTAATTGAAAAAAATATTAAAAAATTGAAAACAATTCAATTAACAGAGGTAAAAAAACAGTCGAAGAAATTAACTTTCCAGGTATTTCCGGTATCCCGCGAGGTAGCGTAATACCCTGGCGGCGCGACGTGGGTGGTTGTACTCCGGAATCGTAGCTTTAGGCGGTGTGGTCTGCTCTTGAGTCTCGCGAATCGAAGGAAGAGATATCCTCCTGATATATATCAGCGGTTTATCGTATTCTTTAAGCTGTTGATAAAGTTTCTCCTGCTTCTTTTCAATTTCCTGTTCCATGATGCGTAACTGCTCTTTATTAGCCTGCGCCATCATTTGAGAGGGATACATCATCGGCGGCAGAAGCGATATGATACTGTCGACGTTTTTATCCTCAAATAATAGCTGCAGGCAGGCATCGGCAGGGTTTTCTCTTCCTACCGGACGTATCCCCACCAGGTCGACGGGGTTTCCCGGAACCCAGCGTGATGGTAAAATAGCGCTTATTTTCTTTAGCGTTCGTGGTTCGAGCGCGGTTATTTCCAGTCCCTCTTTCTCGCAATCTTCGGCCGTTACGACCCCGAAACCGCCGCCCATCGTTAGTATCGCCACCCTGTTTCCCCGCGGTAATGGTAGATTGCATAGAGCTAGCGCTATATCGCAGAGTTCCTCCTCGTCTTCCGCCCTGATAACGCCCGCCTGCCGGAAAGCAGCCGCGTAAACCATATCGGAGCCGGCTAATGTCCCCGTGTGAGATTTAGCCGCTTTAGCTGCTGCCCCCGTGGTGCCGGACTTTACAGCGACGATTGGCTTGAGTCTGGTAATCCCTTTTGCCAGGTTAAAAAAGCGCCTCCCCTCCCTAAGTCCCTCGATATATAACGCGATAATACGCGTATCCTTATCATCCGCTAGGTATTCTAGGTAGTCCTCCAGATGCAAATCAGCCTCGTTTCCTGTGCTTACGAACTTGCTCAGACCGATGCCCCGGCTTGCGGCAATCTGCATAATGCTAGCGCCCAGCGTGCCGCTCTGACTCAGCAGCGCCATTGGACCGGCAGGGATTCTATCGGCAAAGCCGACGCTCGCCACACGGGAATGCATATTAGAGTGGCCGATACAGTTTGGTCCAACAAAATGTATCCCGCTCTTTCGAGCAATAGCTTCCACTTCAGCCTGCAGTCTGGCGCCATCGCTATCTGCCTCGGCAAATCCTGCGGAAACAATAACAGCGGCTTTTACCTTTTTCTTGGCGCACTGGCGGAATACCTGTGGCACCACCGAAGCCGGTACTACGATAACCGCTAGATCTACCGGACCCGGTACGTCCAGAATACTACTGAACGACTTTATCCCTAGCACCTCTGTCTCGTTGGGGTTTACTGCGTAAATCTTCCGGCCTGCTCGTGCCTTGGCCGACTCCAGCGAGGCTCTCATGGCATCATGTCCCCACGTTCCCGGGGTACCTTTTGCCCCGATGACGGCAATGGAATTGGCGTTAAATAGATAATGCCAGAAACCGCTATCTTTAAGTTTAAGGGAAGCGGAAGTATTCATGATTACGTTCTTATTATATGTTATATTCTTGCTAATATAAAATTCTGCCCTGAACGCGGATAATGTGAATATTGAAAAGACGGGTTGTGATATTACTATGTTAGCGTGACCTGCGGATTATTCTCCAGGTCACCAGGATAATTAACAAGCCGCCAGCGATGATAATGGTGATAAGCCACCAGTCTAACGGTGCCTCGGCTTCTGATTCGATAGGCGTCGTCGGCGCTAAACTGGATATAGCCGAAGTAAGATTGGAACCCGATGCAGGTTGGTTGGTAATTGCCTGCCCGTTGCCTTCCACAATCATTGCTGGAGTTCCGTTTGCCATTACCGGCAGGGGAATAAATAAACTCGCCGCTGCGAACAGACAGGATATTAACATTAAACTGCGTGACAATCTGATGAACATTGTTTCAGTATCGTTGAATAGGCTCTGTTGAATGTTTTATGCGTATTATATCTGTCATAAGTATATCTGTCAAAAGTTGAAGTCTTGTAAATGGTAAAATGTTATCAGTATATTAAGATAAACCAGTTAGTAAGCCTTTTAAATGATTGTTAGAGAAATTTACGCTAGAGGCATTTTATCCAAGTCAAAGGTCTTTGACTATGTAGTCAATCCTTATGTGGGGTGTCAGCATGGCTGTACCTATTGTTATGCCCGTTTTATGAAAAGGTTTTCCGGGCATAAGGAACCGTGGGGCCAGTTTGTTGATGTTAAAGTTAATGCTCCGGCGCTACTACAACGTGACGTGGCAAAAACGTCACCCGGCACAGTATGGGTAAGCGGAGTATGTGACCCTTATCAGCCTCTGGAGAAGATATACGCTCTAACGAGAAAATGCCTTGAGATATTATTGCAACATAACTGGCCAGTAACCGTCCAGACGAAATCTCCTCTCGTTTTGCGTGATGTAGACCTTCTAAAGGGCCGAGATAAATTCGAGGTTGGGTTTTCAGTTACTACGGCAGACGAAGCCATAAGAAAGATATTTGAACCATTCGCGCCACCGATAAGCGAAAGAATCAGGGCACTTGAGGAGCTGCATTCATTTGGCATTAAAACGTTTGCCATGATTGCGCCCATGTTGCCGCGAGCTGAAGAGCTGGCAAAACTACTAAATGGAAAAGTAGATTACGTATTAATCGATAGAATGAATTACCACTATGGCGACTGGGTATATAGGAAATATAAACTCGAAAACATGATGAACAGCAAGTATTATTATATGGAAGGTAAGGCGCTTGCCTCTGCTTTTAAAAAAATTGGCATTGATTGTCGGACAGTGTTTGAATAAAATGACAGATTCATTTCCGGTATAGCATTCGAGACGATATATATGGGAATATAAGCTACTACACCAGGTTTTCACTCTAAACGAGGCTCACGGCCTCTAAATAATCCTTATCAGCCGCAATATAGCGGCAGGTTTTTTGCTCCGGTTAATAGATGAAGATGCCCGCTGTTGCAGGCAGGGCATTTACGGTTCTTATCTTCCGTTGGACTCTTGGGAATCGGCATACTGAACTTATATTTGCATTGCTGGCATTCATAATCCCAGGTCTGATTTTCAAATATGTTTCTGCCCGAACCCAATGGCGCCCAGGGAGGGGCAGCCATAATGTCAACACTTTGGCATGCCGGGCAATGAATCTCTTTACCTGAAGAATTACCATCGGGCATTACCCGGTCGAATACATGCCAGCAGTGCTTACATAAAAACCGATTTTCCATAATTTTTTCACAATTTACTGGAGATAGGGGGATTCGAACCCCCGACCTCCGCGATGCGAACGCGGCGCTCTCCCGGCTGAGCTATATCCCCATGAATACAGGAATATTATAACATATCGCGGCTAATGCTCGATGCGTTTTATTTGATAACGCAGTTTGCCTGCCGGCACGGTAATTTCCACAGTTTCGCCATTGCTGCGGCCGAATAATGCTTTACCGAGGGGCGAGGCGGCGGATATCTTACCTTTAGCAGCGTTCACTTCGCGTGGGTCGACTATTATATAACGGCACTCTTCGCCGGAAGCTAAATCACATACAAGGATACTGTCACCGATACCCGCTTTGCGGGTCGGCTCTTTCTTTTCCTGGATGATGCTCGCCGACTTTAAAATTTGTTCAAGCTCCTTGATTCTTCCTTCGACATGCCCGCGTTCTTCTCTGGCGTATTGCAACGGCGCATTTTCCCGGAAGTCCTTATCAGCGGCGGCGCGCTGTATTTCTTTCACGAGTTCCCGGCTCCTCTTTTTGAGGTTATCCAGCTCTGCCACAAGCTCGTCGTATCTCTGTTGCGTTAATGTAGCGGCTTCAGGTAAATCCCGTCCGATGGTAGTCAGAGCCGCAGTCTTGTTCTTCTTGGCTTTGAGGTGTGTAGACAGGTTAGTCTGGCTCCAGCCCGCTTTTTTAGCATAGGCGAAGAAGGAACGTAAAATCCCTATCTTTTTTTCGTAGTCGATGTCCGTAACGTTTAACTGCTCGGCGTAGCTGGCAACCGCGGGTCCGGCAAGTCTGGAAAATGGACTTTCCCAGCCGTACCACCTGGCGAATTTATATACCTCCGCCCGGCTGGAGTCCCTGTCTTTTACAGATAGTTTGTCCAGGTAAAGTATAGCCGCTTCACCCAGACTGGGAATTTTTTTTATAACACCTGCCATTTATTTCTCCGGGTCGTAACTTCGCTTTAATTTTAAATGTTATTAGCATTAATGGTCAATGCTAATCTACTTAACAGGCAACTTTATCAATTTTAAAGCCTTGGTTATTATTTGATATTTTAAGAGACTCATTATCGTCTGACTGTGCCAGTCGAAGGAAACATCTTTGGCTTTTAGCAGTGCTTCATCAATGCCGCCGGCTTTGATTATTCGAAATAACCGGTCGATTTGCTCATCACTCATTCTCTCAAATAGTTTCCGCGCCCAGTATCCAATCTTCAATTCATTTCCCAACTTTTTCCGCCAAGCCCTTTCATAACGTGATAGTCTTCTTTCAGAAAGGTCGTTATTAACCAGAGCATCATGTAAAATGTTCGCCGCTATTTCCGCGCCCAATAAACCATAATATATCCCACCTCCGGTAGTCGGTTTCACCTGTCCCGCGGCATCGCCCACGGCTATCATCCTTTCGCCGTAAGTGCGGGATGGCGGCTTTAAGGGGATGGCTCCGTAGCTCAATTTTACATCGGCGGAGGCTATTTTCCCCTGCTCCTCCAGCTGATGCAACCATTTCTTTAACTGCGCTCCCGGTTCGGTGCGCGAGAACAATCCTGCTCTACCCATACCCTTTGTTGTCGGCACCAGCCAGCTAAAAAACCCCGGCGCTATATCCCCGAAGTAGACCTCTACCTCCTCGAGTCCCTTTGTTTCAACCTCCGCCTGTGCACCGGCCACATAATCTTGGTATGACCCCAGCCCCACCCTTTTGTTCAATCCGGGACTAAAGCCGCCGGCGATTACCACCGCTTTTGCCGCCACCTGATGATTTTTACCTTTACTTGATACTTTAACAGTAGCATTATTGCTATCGATGGCGATATCTGTAACATGGTTATTAAAAAGATATTCCGCTCCTGCGCTATACGCCCGCTCCGCCATAAATTTATTTAAAGACGCCCTATCGATGATAGCCGCCTGTGCTGCTTTGCGATACGGGTGGAGCATATCGCCGGAAGGCGAAAAAAGCGTGGCGCTATTTGCTTTCCGTATAATTACCCTTTTTTCTATCTCGAAAACTTTGACACATTCCTGACTGATAATACCTGTACAGCAGTCTTTTCCTCCCACTCCCGGTTTTTTTTCTAAAACCAGTATTTTATGGCCGTTTTCCGCCAGGCGACGTGCTACGTGGCTTCCCGTCGGTCCGCCGCCAATAATTATCACATCGTACATATCTTCTCCATCCGGGACTCCGTATTTTTAAGGTTTAAAATCCACGTCATAATACTACTCTGTCAAGCTGGTAACTTCAAGAACATACTTTTAAAGTATATTCGGATACCTTTATAGGAGTATAATAAATTAGTAAAAATTATTGATTTTAATAATATGATGGAAAAACCTCAAAAAAAGCATTTACTCCCTGAAAAAGGTATGCCCACTGGACTCATATTACAGCTCCTGCGGACTAAAGCGAATACGGGTTTCCGCAATCCCCATTTCTGGATAATCATCGGCATGTTTATCGCCTTCACGTGGGTCTATTATTCCCTAATAGAGTCTTATAAGGATATATATATCATTATCTTCTTTTACCCCCTGATTTATGCGGCTATCGCCTACCGCATACGCGGGGTAATCATTAGCGGTATTGTTTTCCTCGGTATCCTGCTGCCGCAAGCGCTTATCGTGTCTCAAGACCTGGCATTCCTTGTGCGTACGCTGATTTTTGCGGCCTTCGCTTATCTTGCCGCGGCACTTGGCGCCGTTCTCCTGAATTACCTGGAACACCAGCTGGAGGCTTATAAGGAAATCCTCTCGTTAAATGAGAAATTGAACGACTCCATTGATAGACTGCAGAAGGCCCAGCAGCAGCTTATCCAGGCGGCAAAATTAAGTTCTATCGGGCAACTATCAGCTGCGATAGCCCATGAGCTTAATAATCCCCTGGCGGGCATGCTTATCTATACCAGACTGATAAAAGAAAAAATTGCTAAAGGCGCTATCGAAAGGGAAAAGCTGCAGAGCAATCTGGAAAAGATAGAATCGGCTATAGAATATTGCAATAGCATTATCCAGGGGCTGCTTGATTTTGCCCGACAGACCGAGCCGCTATTACGTCCGGTAACTGTGGGGCGGGCTATCGATAAAGCTATGTCTTTAGCGGGACACCAGATAAAGATGAAAACAATCGATGTATCCCGCGAAGATACACCGTCGCAGTCATTAGTGGTGGCGGATTTTAATCAGCTGGTGCAGGTTATTATCAACCTCATCGTCAATGCCGTTCAAGCTATGAAGGAAGGCGGCAAGCTTACCATCAAGACCTCGCAGGATGATAGCTGGGTTAGGATAAGCATTATGGACACCGGTCAGGGAATACCACCAGAAAATATGGATAAGCTTTTTACGCCTTTTTTTACGACCAAGGAAGACGTAAAAGGCGTCGGGCTGGGTTTGGCGGTATCTCACGGTATAATTGAGCGTCACGGTGGTAGAATCGAAGTCCAGAGTGAGGTAGGAAAGGGTAGTACTTTTACTATCGTCCTGCCGGTTTTCAAAGGTGAAGTAACGCTAAAGAATTAATCAGAGAAATAGCCAGCATTACTGTATATCGTTAAGATCGATATATCCTTGTTTTAGCCCTTTTATAATGGCGTCGGTACGGCTGCTGCAGCCAAGTTTGTTAAAGATATTGGTCATGTGGGCTTTCACGGTACGAAGACTGATGAAGAGTTTTTCCGACATCTCTTTGTTGCTCAGCCCCCGGGAAGCCCAGTTTAATATCTCAATTTCCCTCGTGGTAAGCTGTCCGCCGGTCTCACGTTGCTCCTCGCTTTTTGATAAATTAGCCAGCCTCTGTACGAGTTTACGTGTTACCTCGGGGTCGAGGACGGATTCGCCGGAACGCACCGAGCGTATAGCTTTCACCACTTCTTTGCCGGGCGAGTTTTTTAGCAAATAACCGCAGGCGCCCGCTTCGAGCAGCCCGATGATGTATCGGATATCACTATAGGCAGTCAGTATTAATATCGATGTGGAAGGAGAGGCCTGCTTTATCTGTTTGGTCGCTTCCACACCGTTAAGCTTGGGCATAACGATATCCATGATTACAATATCCGGTCTTAATTCTTTGGCTATTTTGACCGCTTCCTCGCCGTCGGTCGCCTCCCCCACCAGTTCGAAGTCCTTTTCCTGCTCGAGTAGATTGCGCATGCCTTCTCTTAACATGGCGTGGTCATCGGCGATTATTATTCTGGTCTTCATACGTTCCCGTTCGGTGTTGTTTAGTATTATTTTTCCTATTAATATTTTATTATGTTCAGGTAAAAATCTCAATTTTTAACGTATTAGGTCTCGGGTACTATATCTATAGTACAAGAATAAATACGACTTACAATCATGCAGGATAAGTCGCGAGGGCAATTTGGATTTTAATTGTAAATGATAACATAGAATTAGGAACAGTTGTGTGAAGAAAAAAAGAGAACTAAAAAAGCTAAGTCGCGAAGAAGCCCTGGAAAAAAAGAAAGCCATTATTACCGCTCTAGCTAAAGCTTCTGAAGATTGTTCATCCTCAAAAGATGGCATTGGTACCCTCGATATTGAAGCCGATGAATATTACACACTCTCGCGGGACGAAATAGTAGCGCTTGTTAACGGCGATATGGAAAAAATTGAAGACTGGGTCAGCAATATGGATAGGAAACATGCCACCCGGCTTTTAAACTGGCTCATCAAGGAAAGATGGTAAAGACGGGTAAATTCTGTCTTGGTTAATATTAAAAGCATCTATATAAAAGGAGTTGAACTTAATGGTTGAAAAGAAAAAGGTACTGATTGCGGATGATGAAAGTATCGTCAGAGACTCATTGGCAGACTGGTTAACCGAGCACGGTTATCAGGTGGTTACTGCCGCGAATGGCGATGAAACTCTCAAAATACTCAAAAAGAATAATAATCTGGGCGTTGTAGTCCTCGATGTGCGTATGCCGGGGAAAGACGGCATCTCTATTCTGGAGGAAACGAGGCAGTATCATCCCGACCTTAAATACATCATTATCAGCGGATATCCATCCGTTGATGTCATGAGCCGGGGAATAAGGCTCGGAGCTATTGGTTTTTTAGTAAAACCATTTCAGCCTGAAGAGCTGGAAAACCTCGTTCGTCATGCCCTGAACGGTGAAGAAAAGCCGATAATTACCTTAACCGAAGATACCAGCCGGTCGGAGGAAGAAATCCTCGGCCAGATTTCCGGCAAAGAGATAGCTTCCATGATGGCGGAAAACCGTGTTTTCCACCCATCCCCTGACTTTTCTAAAACAGCGGCTATCCGCAGCCTTGAGGAATATAAAGCGCTTTATAACTGGTCAATTAAAGACCCGGAAGGGTTCTGGGGCCAGTTGGCAAATCAGCTGCACTGGTTTAAAAAGTGGGATAAGTTCCTGGAGTATGACTTTAAAGATAAACCGGAAGTGCGTTACTTTATCGGCGGTAAAATTAATGTAAGCTACAACTGCCTTGACCGCCATCTCAATACATGGCGTAAGAATAAAGCCGCTCTTATCTGGCAGGGAGAACCGGATGCAGATACGCGTGTTTATACCTACCAGCAGCTATATCATGAAGTATGTAAATTCGCCAACGTTCTGAAAAAGCATGGCATTAAAAAAGGCGATACTGTTTCTATCTACCTGCCGATGATTCCGGAGCTAGCTATCGCCATGCTGGCATGTGTTCGTATCGGCGCTATCCATAGCGTGGTCTTCGGCGGTTTCAGTGCCGAGGCTTTGCGCGACCGGATTCAGGACTGTAGCTCGAAATTGCTTATCACCGCTGATGGTTACTGGCGCAGCGGCAAACAAATCAGTAGTAAAGGTAATGCTGATAACGCTCTTAAAATGTGCCCCACCGTCCAGAAAGCTATTATCGTTAAACGGCTCGGCATAGATATACCAATGCAGGCGGGCAGGGATTTATGGTGGCATGAGGAAATTAACGCCCCTGATATCTCTTCCACTTGCGAGGCTGAACAGATGGACGCCGATGCTCCCCTGTTCATTCTCTATACCAGCGGCAGCACTGGCAAACCCAAGGGAGTTCTCCATACGCAGGGCGGCTATCTCTTGCACTGCTATCAGACCATGAAATGGATATTTGATATTAAAGATGAGGACACTTACTGGTGCACCGCTGATGTCGGCTGGGTGACCGGCCACAGCTATATCGTCTACGGGCCTATGGCTATCGGTGCCGCCAGCCTGATGTTCGAAAGCGTACCTACTTACCCTCAACCGGATAGATTCTGGCAAGTCGTGGAAAAATTCGGCGTTAATGTCTTTTATACCGCCCCCACGGTTATCAGGGCTTTGATGAGAGAGGGCGAGGAATGGCCAAATAAACATAACCTCTCCAGCCTTAGACTCCTCGGCAGCGTCGGCGAGCCTATCAACCCTGAAGCCTGGATGTGGTACTATCGCGTTATCGGCAAAGAAAAATGCCCTATCGTCGATACTTGGTGGCAGACGGAAACCGGCGGCATTCTCATTACTCCTCTCCCCGGTGCCATTCCCACCAAGCCCGGCTCCGCCACTCTCCCCTTCCCCGGCGTCGAGCCAATCATCCTCAAAGAAAACGGTAAAGAAGCCGGCGTCAACGAAGGCGGCTGGCTGTGCATCAAGAAACCCTGGCCTGGCATGATGCGCACCCTCTGGGGAGACCCGGAACGGTTCAAGACGGCTTACTTCGGCAAGTTCCCCGGTTACTATAATACCGGCGATGGCGCCCGCAAGGACCCGGACGGCTACTACTGGCTCATGGGCCGTATCGACGATGTCATCAATGTTTCGGGCCATCGCATCGGTACTGCCGAAGTCGAAAGCAGCCTGGTCTCCCATCCCAAAGTCGCCGAGGCGGCAGTCGTCGGCATGCCCCACTCGCTTAAGGGGCAGGGCATATATGCTTACGTAACCCTCAAGAGCGGTGTTGCTGTTACCCCGGATATCGATAAAGAACTAAAAAACCATGTCCGGCAGGTAATCGGCCCTATTGCCACGCCTGATGTTATCCAGATAGCTGAAGGCTTGCCCAAGACACGCAGCGGTAAGATTATGCGGAGAATCCTCGTTAAAATCGCTGCCGGCGATACCAGCAATCTGGGCGATATTTCCACCCTTGCCGACCCGTCGGTGGTGCAGACTCTGCTGGCTGGAAGAAAAAAATAAAATCTTTAGCAAAAATGGCCGGGGCGGGGAATTCCTCCCCGGTCAGTTGTTATATTAAACTAATAATTTTGGAGGTATTTCGTGTCACAAATCTCGACCAAGGAAGAACCGCAATGGGCGAACCCGGGGGCTTTAGGACTGGCGGCATTCGGTCTCAACACTATCCTGCTTCAACTGCATAATATCGGCTGGATAGACAGTGCTATGCCTCTGGTTTATGGGATTGTCTGGGGTGGAATAGCCCAGATAATCGCCGGCATTATTGATGGCAGGCGCGGTGATACCTTCGGGCTGACCGCTTTCTGTTCCTACGGCCTATTCTGGATAGGCATTGCGATGGCTTTCGTTTTCCAATGGACCGGCGTTGTTACATTGGATAATTCTGGTCTGGCATGGACCTTCGTCATATGGGCTGTTTTCACCTTCTTTATGATGATTGGTACACTTAAGATGACCTTCGTGCACTTTTTCGTTTTTGCTTCGTTGGTGATACTATTTGCCCTCCTTGCAGCCCATAAGTTCGGCGCTATCTCTGCCGTGCCCGCAGGCATCGAAGGGCTTTTCTGTGGCGGGGCGGCGGCTTACGGCGCCGCGGCGGTTATCATTAACGGTAAGTTCGGGCGTACGGTACTGCCGATGGGTAGAATGTTAAAATAAAACCTTAAAAAACTGATATAAAGCGGCTCGGTAAGTTAATTTATAGATTCCGGCCGCTTTATTATTTCCTGAAGAGTATGGTAACTTTATTTGCTATCTACGGCAGGCTGGTTGTATCATAGGTAACTGGAGTATTTATTATCATGCCTGGTGATTTAGTTCCCCCCAGTCTGACATACATCGCTGACAATATTATCACTAAACAGAATATCCTCGGCGTTAGCAAGGAGCAGGGCGCCCGCTGGGCGGAAAAACTTAGTCTCCCTTCCAGAGCCGAGACCATCTTTTTCGCCGGCTGCGGTTACCAGTATTCATCGCAATTGGAAGTACTGATGTCCCTGGCCAGAGGTATCGATAAAAGCGTTATCGGCGCCGAACTTCCCATGCGCTTTGCCCGTTTTCAGAAGAAACTGGGACTCGACCTGCCTGGTATCTATAGTAATGTCCTCTCCCGCGGCGGTACTGCCGAAGTCAAACCTCTGGAAGCAGTCATTAAAGTTCTCCGTAAGCTGGGTATTCAGCCCGGTTACCTGGCAAAAAACGAACCCTGCTGTGGCGCCGCGCTTTATAACGCCGGACTGCATTCCAGGTTCGCGGAAAATGCCCGCAGGGCTTATAAAGTACTCAAAGACTCCAGAGTCAAGCAAGTCATCGGCGTCGTCCCTTATTGCACTTACGCGCTAAAAGCATTATTTCCTCTCTTTATTAAGGACTATGACCTTGAAGTAAAGCATTTCCTGGAAATAGTCGCCGGGAAAATTCCCCATCTAAAGCTCCGCTACCCCCGCCAGGTCAGGGTAACCTATCACGACCCCTGCCAGATGGTCCGTTATCTGAACCTGATAGAAGAGCCACGCCGCATTTTACGCTCTGTTGACGGTATTACTTTAGTGGAATCCGAGGGGACCTGTAAGGAATGGGCGACCTGCTGCGGCGGCGGGGGAGGGTTCGAGACGGTCTTCCCGGAATTGAGCCAGGTGCTGGCGGTCAACCGCGTCAACGAGCTGCTGGAAACAAAACCGGATATCATCGTTACGCATTGCCCGGGCTGCGTTATGCAATTAAAAGACGGACTCCGCCAGTTGAAAATTACAGGCGTCGAGGTGCTTGACATATCTGAAGTTATTGCTAGTGCGATGGAACCATGAAAAAACAATCCGACTTTAAAAGTTATAAGAAAGAAATTATGGGCGCCGCGCACAACGACCGGCTCCGCCTGGCGCTTTCCCGCGCCGTTAAGAGCTTCCGCGCTAATGTGAAAAACGCTTTAACGAAATTCCCCCATACCGTTGCTCTGGCAGACGAAGTGCTTGAAATCAAGAAAAAAGCCATTCCCGAAATGGAAAGGCTTGCCCGGCAGGCAATCGCTTCTCTTGAAGAGAATAAAGGCAAAGGCTATCTTGCCCGAACAGCTGAAGAAGCTTTAGACATTATTGCCAATCTTGTCGGAACGAAGAAGCTTATTGTTAAGGGTAAGTCCATGACCGGTGAGGAAATCGGACTCCGCGAACGTCTTGAAGAAAAAGGCAACGAAGTCTATGAGACCGACCTCGGCGAATTTATTATTCAGAAGCTTGGCGAGAAGCCGATGCACATTACTTCCCCAGCTATCCATGTTCCCCGCGAGGATGTAGCCAGGCTTTTCACTAAAGTCCTGGGGCAGGAAATCGCGCCCGATGCTGAAATCACGGACATGGTTGCGGCCGCCCGCGGATATCTTAGAGATAAGTTCTTCCGCGCCGATATCGGTATCAGCGGGGCTAATGTCGTCGCCGCCGAGACCGGTACGCTTTTCATTATTGAAAACGAGGGTAATATCCGCCTCTCCACCAGCGCCCCGTCGGTCCATATCGCTTTAATCGGCATGGAAAAACTGGTGCCCACTTTAAGCGACGCCTTTAAGGTCAGCGAGGTTACCTGGCGTTACGCCAACTACACTATACCTTCTTATGTCAGTCTGGTCTCCGGACCCAGTAAGACCGGCGATATCGAAAAGGTCACGACCTATGGCGCCCACGGTCCTAAAGAATTTCACGTCATCTTCCTCGATGGCGGCCGGACGCGTTTGGCTAAATATCCTCATCTCCGTCAGACGCTTTACTGTCTACGCTGCGGCGGTTGTCTTTACGAATGCCCCGTCTTTGCCGTGACAGCCGGACATTTCGGCGATAAATACTTTGCCGGCATCGGTGCCGTCTGGGCGGCTATCGTCAATAAAGATAAGGAAAAAGCGGCATCTTTAGCTTATACCTGCCTCACCTGCGGGCGCTGCCGCCAGCGATGCCCCATGAAAATCGATATCCCGGCAATGGTTATCGAATTAAGGAAGTTTTTAGCGGAAGGCGAATAGACGCAATGCGCTTAATCAATGCTTCCGAAATTACTAAAGCTGTCGCCGAACTTTTTAAGCAGGCCAATTATACCCTCGGCGACGACGTTCTGGCGGCTTTAAAAAAAGCCCGACTTGAAGAAAAGTCGCCTGCCGGGCGCGAGGCTTTAGACACTATTCTGGAAAACGCCCGCATCGCTGCCGATGAGAAAATTCCTCTCTGTCAGGACTGCGGCACGGCCGTCGTTTTTCTGGAAATAGGGCAGGAGGTGCTTATTGTCAAAGGCGACCTTTATGCCGCCGTTAATGAAGGCGTGCGGCGGGCTTACAAGAAAGGCTATCTGCGTAAGTCGATGGTTGAGCGGCCGTTTTCTGACCGTAAAAACACCGGCGATAATACCCCGGCTATTATTCATACTGATATCGTTCCTGGCAATAAATTGAAAATTATTGCTCTGCCTAAAGGCGCCGGAGCGGAAAATATGGCTAAACTCGGCATGTTACTGCCCGCCGCCGGTAAAAAAGGCGTCACCGACTTTGTGGTTAATGCTGTCAATGAAGCCTGGAGCAGTCCTTGCCCCCCGATTATTGTCGGGGTGGGCATTGGCGGTACAGCGGAAAAAGCGATGTTCATGGCAAAACATGCCCTCATTAGAAGAGTTGGACAGCCCAGCCACGATAAGGAAACCGCCTCCCTTGAAAAAGAAATTTTACATAAAATTAATAAACTGGGCATCGGCCCGATGGGCTATGGCGGCAGAATTACTGCTCTAGCCGTCCATGTGGAAAGCTTTCCCGCCCATATCGGCTCCCTCCCCGTAGCGGTGAACTTGCAGTGTCATTCTGCGCGACATAGAGAACTGGTACTATAATGAAAATTGCCATAGAGTTTACCCTGAGCGAAGTGTGAGGGCACGCCACAGGGAGGTAATTTTATAAATTTACTTCGTGGCCAAAAGGAGAAACAATGAAAAGTATTTTATTGATAACTTTTACAGGTCTTTTATTACTTATTATTGTTGGTTGTGGCGGCGGTTTGGAGCAAACTACGCCTTCATCTTCCGCCCCACCCCCTACGCTTTCGGAACAGCCGGACATGGTTACGTATCACAAATACTTTTCCGAACTTGGTATTGGTAAAATGCCAGCCGAGATAAAAGATCCCGTGGCAGACCTCCAGAAAAACGTTAGTGTTTTCACCGCTGGGGACCTAATTTGTCTCTACGGTACTATCACTCAGAAGTGTCAACCTCGCAGTAAGGTCTATAATGTATCTACAGGTAAAGTGGTTAAAGAGGGAGGATTGCCACAGCCTATGGATGGTGGTTTTGCCGGATGGGAGCCTATAGATATACCGGCTGGTCAATACGAATATAAGGTGTACGTTGGAGATATACTGGTGGGGGTATTTCCTTTTGAAGTACGGTAGTTAAAAAGCGAGTTTATACCGTGGGGAAAATATGGTGAAAAAATTACGTTTACCTTTAACTGAAAAAACGATAGAAAGACTTAAAGCTAGCGATAATCTCCTGCTTACCGGCGTCCTCTACGTCGCTCGCGATGCCGCCCACCGCCGCATGATCGAGGCTCTGGATAAAAAAGAACCCCTCCCCATCGATATTAAAGGTCAAACGCTTTACTATATGGGCCCCTCGCCCGCCCCTCCCGGCAAAGTAATCGGCTCTGCTGGACCTACCACCAGCTCCCGGATGGATATTTATACCCCCCGCCTCCTCGCCGCCGGACTCAAAGGCATGATTGGCAAAGGCGTGCGCTCGCCGGAGGTCAAACAAGCCCTGAAAAAATATAAAGCTGTCTATCTGGCGGCTGTCGGTGGCGCCGGAGCTCTTATCTCTAAAACTATTATCAAATCGAAAGTCATCGCCTATCCCGACCTTGGTCCCGAAGCTATTCTCAAGCTTGAAGTTAAAGATTTTCCTGCCACCGTCATTAACGATATCTACGGCGGCGATTTATACGTCGAGGGTAAAAAGAAATACGGTCTCGCTTAGAAAATGCTATTTTAAGAACTAAATTCTATTTTTGTTGTGCTATCTTGGCGTCCAGTAGCTTTTCCGCTTCTTCCAATGATGCAACGATGTCGGGCATGTAATCTGTATTTTTACCCATTCTGGAAAACTGCAGACTGGTTAATTTCATTTTACCTTCCACCCGAATAGCGTACCTTCTCCCGGCCTTGTTTAAGTGTGCCTGGCCGCGTTTCACTTCATCAAGTGTATCCTGCCCGACTGGCTTAAATTCTGAAAGGTCCGTGATGACATCAAAACCTGGTTTGAGTTTAGCGGTTTCTACAATGGTTTTATCAGTGGCTTCTTTCATTTCTTTATAATCGAAGAAACCAACAAGTTTGACATATAATCTATTTTTTACAGTATCGGCGGTCACTGTATACATAAGAACTCCTTCTTTAAACTTAACGAAGACATCAACTACTAGCGGTTATAAGACTCCAGAAGCTTTTCCGCCTCTTCCATAGTCTCAACGGTATCGGCTACGTAATCAACTTTTTTCCCTATTCTGCTGAACTGTATATTGGCTAACTTGGCTTTACCTTCCACCCGAATACCATGCCTGACGCCGGCCTTTTTTAAAAAAGACTGGGCGCGTTCTATTTCTTTGAGTAAGTCTTGTGTGGCCGGTTTAAATTCCGATACATCATTAATTACATCAAAGCCGGGTTTGAGTTTCTTAGCTTCTTCAATGGTTTTATCGGTGCTGGCTTTCATCTCATTATAGTTAAAGAATCCAGCAAGTTTTACGTATAACCTGTTTTTCTGAATATCAGCTCTGACAGTAAACATCATGATCCCCTTTGCACAACTTACTCAATGACTTTTAACTATAAGTTAAGCAGTTATAAAAAGTATTTCTTACGTTAAAAAAGTTTACACCATAATGATTAATTTATCAAGGAAAATTCAAGCTAAAACCTTTACCTTCGGATGAGAAAAAGGTAAAATATAAACGTCAGATATCCTCACCTTAATGCTGGGAAATCTTTAAATTATCAGGCGTGAAAAATCTTGGATAAAAAAGTCCTTGATTGGCTGCTGGAAGGACCGGCTTGGCTCAAGTATGCCGTCGAACTCCATCTGCTGAATGATAAGCCAGATGCCACCCCGGTACTTGAGGACCACTCTATACAAAAAATCATTAACCGCCTTAAAGGCGATGATACGGGCATACCGGCTATCAAATTAGGGCGTGTACATTATACGGAAGCAGGGAAAGCCTACTGGGATCTGTTTTTCCTGGCGGACATCGGGCTGGCGGTAAGCGATATCGGGCTGGAAGCCGAAGTGGAGGAGATTTTTCGATTTCAATCCCGCGATGGGACATTCGTTATCCCCCCTAACGTAAAGGACAATTATTTCTGCATGTCCGCAATACTTATCTCTTCTCTTGCGAAGATAGGCTATCACGGCGACCCGCGGGTGATAAAGTACATCCGCGCGGTTATGCATGCCCAGATAAACGGCAGCGGCTGGGACTGCTACGCTTATGACTACGGCCCCGGCTACTCTTGCCCAATGGATGATATGAATGTTTTAATGTTGCTGGGACAGTATTCAGATTACCGGAAAAATCCCAAACTTAACGTGGTTATCAACTGCCTACTGAAGCACTGGGAAGAAGGGGTAAATATTTATGGTTTCGGGACGGGGAAGCGTTTCCGCAGGTTGCAGTACCCGGCTGTGAAATACGGCATCCTGCGGTTACTGGATGTGCTTTCGCTTTTTCCTTATGCCGTAAAGAGCCGGGCTTTCCAGAGTATGCTGGACTACGTTCACTCTAAAGCCGTTGATGGAAAATATTTTGCCGAACCTGGAGATATGATTTATACTGATTTTGACTTCAGCCAGACCAAAGAGCCCAGCCGCTGGATTACGTTTTTAATAAACCGGATAGATAAGAGAGTCGAAAGTTAAAAGGAAGGAAGCAAGCTGTGTATCGCATTGAGGTCTCGGTAAAGGAAGGTTTCGCCGACCCCCGCTCCGAAGGGCTGCAAAAAGATATACTCGACCTTGGTATTAAATCTGTCAGCCGCGTTAAAGTCAGTAGCATATATTTACTCGAAGGTACGCTGGATGAAAAAGAACTTTTAA
>DAOUCO010000036.1:0-3280 GCA_034432135.1 Dehalococcoidales bacterium
ACTGCTACCATGGCTACAATAACAATTACGACCAGGGACATTAAACCAAGAAACATAGGATAGGACAGCATGCGTTTGACGCGCCCGCTCAAGGTAGTTTCTGTTTCTATATAACCGGCAACCAGCCTTAAACCTCGGGTCAGGTCGCCTGATTTTTCGCTTACTCTAATTACCTGGCAGTAATGACTCGTAATGAGCTTGGGATACCGGCCCAGCGCCAGAGAAAACGGAATGCCGCTAGAGACATCCTTGCCGAGCCTGGTGATTACATCTCTTAAGGCCGGGTTATGCGTTTGTTCAGCCAGAATCCACAACGCCTGAACAAAAGGCATCTGGGTATCCAGAAGGGCGGCCAACTGGTGAAAAAAATCTACGAAGTCTGCCTTCTTAATATGGTAAGCGCGGGGAAGCAGACTCCTGATAGAAACGGAAAAAGACGGAGGCGTTTTCTTCAGTGTTAGAATCTGATGATAACCGGCGCCGCGGAGTCGTTCCTCGGCTATGCCTTCGCTAGGAGCATCAATAGTGCCTTGAACGATCTCTTTATCAAGAGTGTAAGCTTCATACTGGTACATCCATTTCCCTCTATAAAATAAATTTCAATGTTAGCCAATGGTAAATACGCTTTGCATTACTTCATCAAAAGTAGTGATTCCTTCCTTGACTTTCAATAAGCCGTCGCGTTTCAAAGTGTAAATCCCCTCGCGAACCGCCTCCTGCCTTAATTCGCCGATGCTAATTTCTCTGAAAAGTAATTTCTGCATCTCTTCGCTCATGATAAGTATTTCAAAGATAGCTATTCTGCCCATATAACCGGTATTGCCACAGAGATGACAGCCGGTCCCTTTATATACCGCCGGCAATTCCTGACCGATCTCTTTTTGATATATTTCCTTCTGCACCACGGTCGGCGTGGCAATAACGCGGCAATTGGTACAGATGCGACGTACCATACGCTGGGCAATTAAAGCAATAAGCGTCGAAGATACCAGTCCCGGTTCCACTCCGAGGTCAAGCAGACGCGTAATCATACTGACGGCATCATTAGCATGAATTGAAGAAAAGACCAGATGGCCGGTCAGGGCTGCCTGTACCGCGGTGATGGCGGTTTCTTTATCACGTATTTCTCCGACAAGAATTACATCCGGGTCCTGCCGCAACATCGCCCGCAGGCCGCTAGCAAAGGTTACCCCGGCCTTCGGGTCCACCTGGCTCTGGCTGATATCCTCGAACTGGTATTCCACAGGGTCTTCAATGGTCATGATATTATGTCTTTTACGGTCGATCTCATTGATAGATGTGTAAAGCGTGGTTGTTTTACCGGAACCGGTAGGGCCGCCCACCAATATCATGCCGAAGGGATAGTGTAAAAGGGCCTGGTATTTTTTCAGGGTATCCGGTAAAAAGCCCAATTCCGGCAATGTAAAAAGCGATACCGATTTATCCAGGAGACGCAACGTAATACGCTCGCCGTGGATGGTATCAGTGCTGGCGACGCGGATATCGATGCTCTTTTCGCCGACCCTTACAGAAAACTGCCCGTCCTGCGCCTGCTTGGAGCGGGTGACATCCATTTCCGCCAGAATCTTTATTCTGGAAGCCAGTTCCGCATGGATGCTAATCGGCACTGAATTCATATCGTATAACACGCCGTCGATTCGGTAGCGTATACGCAGGCGGTCGTTCTGCGGCTCAAGGTGAATATCGGAAGCGCGGTCTCTGACCGCCTGCTGGATAAGCAAGTCCAGACTTTCGGTAACAGGTGTTTCAACGTTGAAATCGGCGACTTCGCGTTCTCCGGTATCGGCCGGACGGAACTCATCTACTTTTTCCTGTATCTGTTCGGTAGCGCGGTAATAAATATCAATGGCGCGCCGGATATCCGTAGCATTGGCAAACGCCACCTTCACTTTCATATTGGTCTTAGTAAAAATATCCCCGATGGCAATATAGTCATCAGGATCCGCCATGACAACCATCAGCGAATCGCCGATAATTTGCAGGGGAATAAAAAGATGTTTCCGCGCCAGCTCCTCCGGTATCAGCTCTAAGGCTTCCGGTTGCACTATATGCGTCTTCAGGTCGATGAGAGGCACATTCCACATAATGCTAAGGAAAGACGCCAGCTCTTCGACTTTAATGAATCCCAGGTCAAGGAGGATTTCACTAAGTTTGCCGCCATGCTCTTTTTGCTTCGCCTGGGCTTCCTGCAACTGCTCCGCGGTGATAACCTGCATCTGGACCAGCGATTCTCCCAGCGTGCCTTTTGGTCTGTTATTGGTTAGCGTCAACTCTCATCTCCATAGGAAGATTTATCTTTTTAGATTGCTTCGGTTCCTGTTTAGTATAGCTATAGGTGGCGATATACCGAGCTATTTGTTTTAAATCCTGGGCTAACTTCTGATTTGGATTCGACTGTATCACAGGCTGGCTGTCCAGATAAAACAGCTGGTACATTTTGGCGTCGAAAGAAACAACTTCCACCAGCGTAATACCCAGGCTAGCCTCGATATATGGTTTCATATTGGCCGTCGTCAGGTTTTTGTTTTTACCTTCCGGGTCAACCAGCACGACAGCTATTTTCCCGGTAGCGATGCCGAGGAATTGTAATAACGTTACCGTGTCTTTCACCGCTACGAGACTATCGATACGGTAATCGCTCAAAATCATAATGAGGTCGCTGTTCATAAGCATGGAACTTACGAAATGGTTAGGCTTGAAGAGCAGGTCCACCAGTAAATAATCGTTAGCTTTGCCGATTTTCTGTATCAGGTCAAGATTATTTTCCGATGCATTGTTCTGACCGTTAAATACATCGTCAATATGCAGGACTCTTATACCGGAAGGCAGTGTTTCCAAGCCATACTCCTGCTCACCGTTATTCGTAGAATCCACCTCCAGAATCACCCTGCCCTGCTGTCTGGAAGATATATTGTCTTTAGCTGGGCGGCCCATATGGTTATTCGAAGCATCGACTATGGTAACCCGTTTTTCCTGCTCAACCAGAGCCGCCGCGACATTAACGATAACCATAGCCAGGCCGGGTATCTCGGTGGTACTTATGAAAGAAACCACTCTTGCCTGACCGGTGACTTTCTTGGAAAGCAGATTCTCCACGCGACTGATAATTTCGGCTGGCGAGGCAGGCTTAAGCAGGTAATCATCGGCACCGGCTTTAAATCCGGCATTAATATCTTCTTTTTGAGTTTTAGCGGAGATAATCAGTATTGGTATATTGGCCGTTTGCGAACCGGAGTGCAGCCTGCGGCATACCTCGAAG
>DAOUCO010000037.1:0-21543 GCA_034432135.1 Dehalococcoidales bacterium
AACTTCGGCCGAGGTATGATGATTATTGGAATTAGATAAAGTCATCACTACGTCAACATTATACAATAGCATAGAATATCAAGTCTATATCTTGTACTCAATAAACAATTTAGAGCTGGAGCGCTATTTTAACGATGAGACCAGATAAAATTGATTTTTTAAGCTATTTATGGTTAAATTGTAAGGTTGAAAGGGGCAATTTGATGCAGGAATTAAAGCTAAAAGCAACGAAGAGGGATATCTTCGGGAAAAAGACCAGGTTTTTACGTCGCCAGGGGATTATACCGGCGCATCTCTTCGGGCATAGTCTCGAATCGCTGGCGTTGCAATGTGACAGCAAAGAATTAAAAAAAATAGTGGCGCATGCCGGGACGACGCGCCTTATCAGTCTTAATATTGAGGGTGAAAAGGAAGCTAAAAATGTATTTTTACGTGAAATTCAGCGGGATGCGTTAAGCCGGGAATTGCTGCACGTGGATTTCTACCAGGTTAGAAAGGGAGAAAAGATGACCGTGGCGGTGCCTATAATCTTGGTTGGAGAAGCTCCTGCTATGAAAGCTAAAGGACGTATTCTTTCCCACGGCATTAACGAGTTAAGTATCGAATGTCTGCCGGAGAAAGTGCCCCCGCGGATAGAAGTTGACATTAGCGGGTTAGCCGAATTAGACCAGTCTATACATGTCAAAGATATCGTTATTGACCCGGCAATCACGGTTAAAGACGACCCGGAACAGTTGGTGGTGAAGGTCTCCGAAATCATCGTCAAGATAGAAGAAGAGAAACCGGCGGTTGCGGAGGAGGCTATGGCGGTAGCTGAAGCTGGTGTTGAAGGCGAAGCCAAGGCAGAAACAGGTGCGGAGAAGCCAACTGCGGAGGCGGGAGCCGACAAGAAAGCTCCAGAAAAGAAGTCTCCCGAGAAAAAAGAATAAACCAGCCCTTTTCTTATTGCGGGTTGGTAGTTTGAGATGATTATTGATTTCCACACACATGTATTGCCGCCGCGGATAAAAGAAAACCGCAGCAGGTATGTGGAAAGAGATGCAGCCTTCGCCCAGATTTACTCCGATATAAAAGCTAAAATTGCCACTGCGGAAGACCTCATGAACGGCATGGACAAGGACGGGGTTGATATTTCAATTATTGTTAATTACAGTTGGACTACTCACGAGCTATGCATTGAAACTAATGATTATATTCTTGAGTCGATTGCCCGCTATCCCAAACGCTTAATCGGTTTTTGCGCTGTTAATTCTTATATCGATGATGCCTCTTTATTAGAGATTGAGCGGTGTGTGCGTGGTGGTATGAAAGGGGTGGGTGAGCTTCGACCCGATATGCAGGCCTTAGATTACACAAAGGAAAATATCATCAAGCCTTTCACTGACCTTTTACGGAAATATAAACTGATAACTTTGACTCATGCCTCGGAGCCAGTGGGGCATCTTTATCACGGAAAAGGGGCAGCCACCCCGGAACTTTTATACAGATTTATCGCTAATTTTAAAGGTTTGCCGGTAGTTTGCGCTCACTGGGGCGGCGGTCTGCCTTTTTATACATTGATGCCGGAAGTACGGGATTTATTAGAGGATGTTTATTTCGATACCGCCATTTCGCCATTTCTCTACCGGCCGGAAATATACCTGCAGATAAGCCGTCTAATCGGGGCGGACAGGATACTTTTCGGTAGCGATTTCCCGATGATTACACAGGGCAGGATTTTAAGCGAAATCAATGAAGCGGGTCTTCCGGATGAAGCAAAGAACGAAATCCTCGCGGAAAACGCAAGCCGTTTGCTGGGTTTATGAACGGTATTATGGAAAAGATACGTTCTTTTATCGCTATTGAATTACCCCAAGAACTCAAACTGGCGTTATCCCGTCTCCAGGAAAAGTTGAAATCTACCTGCAGTGTACCTGTAAGGTGGGTCGACCCCGGTAATATTCACCTAACACTAAAATTCCTCGGGGACATTAGCCCTGATATAACTAGTCGGATAACATCAGCATTGGAAAACGCAGCGCAGGGCACGCATCCGTTTAGTATTGAGGCAAGCGGACTGGGCGTGTTTCCTAACATGGAACGTATTCAGATAATCTGGGTCGGCCTCGCGGGAGAATTAGAAAGACTGGGGCAACTCCAGAAACGTATCGAAGCATGTCTTATACCACTGGGTTTCCCATCGGAAACAAAACCTTTTACGCCTCATCTTACGCTCGCCCGCGTGCGTGATTATGCTCGCCGGGATGAAAGACTAGCGCTGGGCGAAATTATTGCCGGCATGAGTTTCGAGCAAAGATATAAAATCAATGTTAATGCCATCCTGCTAATAAAAAGTCAATTAACACGGGAAGGTCCAATTTATACTAGAATTAGCACTATCGTTTTGAAATAGACGGTCATCCCATTTCAGGAGTTAGAGAAATATACTCCCTTTTATTATCCAGCTTCTAGCTATTTTTTAAAATTTTTACTATTTGTTTATGCGTTAGCGATTGAAATTAACGTCTTGTTTAGCATGAGCCTCCTAGAATAGTGGCATACACTTGTACGAATGCTGGGAGGTGAGAGAATGACTATTCCAAAAGAAAGTATATTACTCGTAGATGATGAAGAAGCGATACGTGGCATTCTGTCCAAAGGTCTGGGGATGCGCGGTTTTATTTGCGATGAGGCTGAAAATGGTGAACTTGCGTTGAAGAAGCTTAAAGAACATCCCTCCGACCTCGTGATAATGGATATAAATATGCCGGGGAAAGCAGGCAGTGATGTTTTACCAGAAATCACGAAACTTTTCCCGGAGACAGCGGTAATCATGGCCAGCGGCGTGACCGATACCAAGGTCATCGCTAAGTGTATAAAGGACGGTGCGCAGGACTATATTAATAAGCCATTCAGGTTCGAGCAAGTTTTAGCTTGTGTTAATAGCGCCTTGGATAAACGACGCATAGCCATTGAAATTCAACGCTACTTCCAGGATTTAGGTAAGAAAGTCGATAGAAACCAGAACGAATCGAGGCAACTCTTCTTTGGGGCTATTGAGACTTTAGTAAATACACTTGAGTCTAAAGACAACTATACTAACGGCCATTCTCATGCCGTCGTGGAAACCTCCATGATTTTAGGCGAGAAAATGAAATTAAGCCGTGAAGAGATGGATGACCTGTGCTGGGCGGCCATGCTGCATGACGTCGGTAAAATCGCTGTCGACCCGAATATCCTCAATAAACCGAGTGAATTGACGACTACCGAGTATCGCCATATCATGACGCACGCTATTGTCGGCCCTAACCTTGTCAGACCCTTTGTCAACGATAGAATAGTGGACATTATTTCACACCACCACGACCATTATGATGGTAGCGGCCTCGACCAGACAGTAATGGGTAAAGATATTCCCCTGGGCGCCAGGATTATCGCGCTTGCCGATGCTTATCACGCTATGATTTCCGATAGACCTTACCGCAGGGCATTGTCCAAGATGGATGCGATGGAAGAAATCCAGTGGTGTAGCGGCTCTCAATTCGATCCGATTATCGCCAATATCCTGATTGGCGTTATCAAACAACAGATATTCCAGCCACCAAATAAGTAATAGCCTAATGTAAGGCGGAATAAACATCAGATAAAGGGGGCGGGTATATTAAGCCCGCCCTTTTTGTTTGTCCTTTATAAAAAAGATGTCGTGCCGGTCTGCGAAGTATCGTAACCGCCAGCTTTATTGACTAACGCTTTGAATTCATCACTGACAACCATGCGCAGGAGAGGAGCCAGCAGCTCACTGCGATAATTAACTACAGGTATTACCAGGTCGTACCGTTCACGGAATAAAGGAAGAAAGTCGATATTACAGCTTCGGGCCGCGGCTTCAATACCTAAAGCTACGTCAGCTTCACCATGCGCGATACTTAATCCAACGGCGAGATGAGTATCTAGCTCCCGCTGATAGCCCTTTATTTCCTTCGGACTGATGCCGAGCTGCCGCAGATGTATATCCAGAAGCACCCTGGTACCAGCACCTTTCTGGCGGTTCACGAATGTGATATCCGGACTTTTTAAATCGGCAATGCCTTTTATATTCTTGGGGTTACCGCGGGCAAACATCAACCCCTGGATACGATAAGCTAGGTGGACGATGGCGACGTCACGGCCCGGCAGTACTCTTTTTACATAAGGATAATTATACTCGCCCGTTTCTTCATCGAGCAGGTGTATTCCGGCGAGGTGGGCTCTTTCTTCCTGGAGAGCAATTAGGCCTCCAAGACTACCGGCATATGTAATCTGCACATTGAGTTTCTTATTATTTCGCTTGACCAGGTCAATCAGTATATTTAAAGCCATATCATGGCTGCCGACAATATGGATCGTATCTTTGTCTCTTGTGATATCAGGCACCTTTTCCTTAATGCTTGTTGTTGCCTGTCTTTCTTCCCGCCATCGTGCTAACTGGAGATAAAAATCAGCTTCAATATCCTCCGGACTATAGCCCATGCTTAATGCTTTGAGAATATCGTTGCTGACCATTTCCGAAAGGTGCCTTCGTCGTTCCATCAGTATATTCGGGTCGTCTGTCCGTGCGGTAACTACGGTGCCGCCGCGTTTGCGGGCGATGACAACTTTTTCCTGTTCCAGTAAAAGGTAAGCCTTTAAAATTGTATTCTGGTTAATGTTAAGATATTCTGCGAGTCGTCTCACTGGCGGCAAGTGGTCGCCGGGCTTTAGCTTTTCCATTGCGATGAGATTTCTGACCTGGTCCGCAATCTGTATGTGGAGGGGTTCTTTCGAATACTGGTCTATCTGTAAATCGGCAATATTCATATGTAATAGAGCAAAAAGTGTTTTTTAAACGCGTTGTTAATATAACCTAATGCTAACTTATTGTCAACGTTGCCTCGTGGATAAGTTATCGTCTTTTACTCTTAATAACAGCTGTAATTATAGGTTAACCACTGAAGGTTTGAAGGATGATGGCATGCTAATATATTGGTTATGTTTTAGTGTTATCTTTTATATCTAAGTACACGGTTCAAATCACCTTTTATTTGTATACATGCCTACCTGCAATCAGATATACAGGGAAACCCTTATATTAACTTGCGGAAAGTTTGATAACACGGTTGGTATTAACTTGGTTTAATGCTATTTGCTAATCAGCTAAGATTTTAATAAATCCCACGAAATAAATAAAAGGATAGTCATGGATTACATAGGCAATTCATGTATATGGATTGCTACGCCATTTTATGTGGATGATTGGCGTAAGTCCGTATGCCTGCAAAGGAGGTCATAAGGTGAACGAGAAAGTAAGCGGAATTTTAAAAAATTTGCTGAGGTTCAATATACAGGCGAAGATAATGATACTGGGAATAATAATAATTGTAGCTTTCATTGGTGTAATACTGGGCTATATATTGCCCGGTGTGGAAGATTCTTTGATGACTGAAAGGGAGAATAAGACCAAAGAAGCAACACAAATCGCTTGGGGTATTATAAATAACTGCTATCAGCAGCAGAGTTTAAGGCTGTTAAGTGAAAAGGATGCTAAAGCTGAAGCAATAAGGCTGTTAAAGGATCTTAGGTATGGACCGGAAAATACAGACTATTTCTGGATTAATGATTTCCGCCCATATATGATTATGGATCCTTATAAAATTGCGCTTACAGGGACAGACCTTAGCGCTATTACTGACTCTACTGGCAAAGCAATCTTTTTAGAAATAGTAAATATATGTGAGCAGCAAGGCGAAGGCTTTATTAAGTATATGTGGCAGTATGGAGCTGAATATGGCAGAGAAGAAGAGAAAATCAGCTATGTTAAAGCCTTCGAACCCTGGGAATGGATAGTTGGCACCGGCGTCTACATTGTGGATGTTCAGCAGGTTATCGATGCCAAGAGGAACCAGTATCTGCTGATTGCCGGTATTCTGGCCGTGTTATGTTTCACGCTATTGTTCTTGTCAACCCGCATTATATCAAAGAATATAAGGACAATCACTAAAGTTGCTAATAAACTCGCTTTAGGCGATACCAAACAGAGGGTAAAAGTAACATCGACTGATGAAACCGGCGAGATGGCAACGGCGTTGACTAATGTCATCAATTATCTCTGGGATATGTCACAATCAGCGGAGAAGATTGCGGCCGGGGATTTAACGGTGCAAATTACCGCCAGGTCAGAAAATGATACACTAAGCAATAGTTTCAGAAAGATGATAGTAAATATCAAATCAATGGTTGAAGAAGTTCGTCAAAAAATCGAATATCTTAACCAGATTCCTACGACAACGCTGGTTGTAGATACCGAATATAACACACTTTTTGTAAACCGGGCGGGTGCACGTGCCGCGGGTAGAAAAGCAGAAGAGTGCGTTGGCAAGAAGTGCTATGACCTCTTCAACGCTGGGGACTGCAATACGGAAAATTGCGGAGTCGCCAAAGCGTTAAAAATAAACAAGGTTGTTACTCAAGAGACATCGGTTACGTTATCTTCCGGCGTACTTCCGATAAGATATACCTGTGCTCCTATCAAAGATTCCGAGGGCAAAGTAATCGGCGCTATTGAATATGTTATTGATATCAGTAAAGAAAAAGATGCCGTAGCCAGGATGACCGAAATATCAGAGAATCTGAACAAAGCTAGCGAGGAACTTAAAGCAGCTTCAGAGCAGTCAGGCTCGGCGACAGAGCAGATAGCCAGCGTCAGCCAGCAGGTAGCCAGAGGGGCAGAGGAACAGACTAAAGGAATTAATGAAGTAAATCGGGCGATAGAAGACCTTGAAAAAGCAATAGAGCAGGTCGACCGTGGCAGCAAAGAGCAGGCGAAGGCTGTGGAGCAGACAGCTGGGATAGTAGCGCAGGTTTCCAGCGCGGCGGAACAGACAGCTGCTGCTGCACAAGAAGCCGCTAATGTTGCCGGCCAGGCGGCTGAAGTTGCCAAACAAGGAACGGAAACAGTCGAGAAAACCATTGCCGGTATCAGGAAAATTAATACCAGTATGCAGGATGTGGCTCAAAAAGTTGCGGAATTAGGTAAACATTCAGAGGAAATCGGCGGTATGATTGCCGTTATCGATGATATCGCGGCTCAAACCAATCTGTTAGCTTTGAATGCTGCCATTGAGGCTGCTCGAGCTGGAGACCAAGGACGTGGTTTTGCAGTAGTCGCTGACGAAGTCAAGAAACTGGCTGAAAGGACAGCTAAAGAAACCAAGGAAATTGCTGATCTTGTCAAAACTGTTCAAAAGGGTGTCAGCGAATCGATTAAAGCTTCCATGGAGGGAGCCAAACAGGCTGATGAAGGCTCGAATCTGGCTAACGAGGCCGGCACTGCCCTCGACCAGATACTCGATTCTATCAACAACATGACTTCACAGATAGAGCAGATATCCGCAGCCGCTGAAGAAATGAGTGCTTCTGCCACCGAAATGGTTAAAGTAGTCGAGGACGTAAGCAAGATTGCCGAGCAGAACTTATCAGCGACGAAGAAAATGGCTGATAGCAAAGCGAAGGTAAGCGAATCGGCGAATACGGTGGCTGCTACGACCGAAGAAAACAGCGCGGCTACGGAGCAGATGTCAGCTTCGGCGCAGGAGATGAGCGCTCAAGTACAACAGGTGGTCATCGCGGCGCAGTCTTTGCTTAAGATGGCTGGCGATTTAAAGGAAGCTATTAATTTATTCGGGATACATGATAAAGAAAGCGCTCCAGTAGTTAAAGAAACCACACCCAGCGAAAATGGCAACGGGAATGGAAAGAAGACCAAGTCCAATATCAAGAACACAGTTAAGGTGCAAAAACGATAAAGTAAAATTGAGGCGAATACCCTGACTTCGCTTGACTGGTCTTTAGTTTGAAAGGTACGGAGGCTCGCCCCAACTCAGGAGGAAAAATCGTATGGAAAAAGTCACTTCAGTAACCGAGAAACAGATGGTATTGTTTGAACTTGGTACGGAAACCTACGGTTTAGACATAGCAACCGTCCATGAAATAATCCGCATGCAACCGATAACAAAAGTCCCCAAGGCACCTTTTTATGTTGAAGGGGTGATTAACCTGAGAGGCAAGGTCATTCCTGTAATTGATATTGGCAGAAAATTCGGCTTTGAAAAGACAGAAGAGGTCAAAAATAATCGCATCGTTGTTATTAACATAAAAAATACAACGCTCGGAATAATTGTTGATGCCGTGACCGAAGTAATACGTGTACCAGTAGATTCTATCGACCCTGTTTCAGATATAGTCACTTCCGGGCAGTCTGATTATCTGTTAGGTATTGCCAAGTTGCCTGATAAGATGGTTATTATTCTGGCTCTGGACAAGTTACTTTCAAAGGACCAGGAACTGGTCGATATGGCTCTTAGTGATAATGCAAAACGGGAATTAGTAAGCGCGAAAAAAAAGTGATATAAAGCCTCCGAGAAGAAGCGCCAGTAAGTTGCATTTTTATGTTTGGGGAGCACAGTAGCAGGAGTATGAGAAAGGAGAACTAGCGTGGATCTGGCTGCCGGCATCACCCAAGATGACTTAAATCTATTTTTTCAAGAAGCTGACGAGCAACTGCAACTGCTTGATGAAGATATTGTCAGGTTAGAAAAAGAGCCGAACAACCAGGATCTGATGCAGGAGATATTCAGAGCAGCCCACACTTTAAAGGGCTCTTCGGCAATGGTGGGGCATCAGCGTTTATCTGACCTTGCCCACGCCATGGAAAATGTTCTCGATGATGTGCGTAAAGGCTTAATGGCAGTCGGCCCAACGATCATCGACGCATTATTACACGGGCTTGATGTTATGAGGTTGCTCCGCCAGGAAATGGTTGCACCGGATGCCAAACCTGCGGATATAAGCGATGTTATGGCCGAGCTTTCTGCTTTTGTAAAAACTCAGGCACAATCATCGGAACAACATACCATGCAGCCTGATGTTCTGACTCTCGATGCTGAAATGCTGGCTAGAGTGGTAAAGGACTGCGAGAGTGGCAAGCAGGCATATTTTATAAAAATATCGTTTGATAAGCAGTCGAACTGGATAGCAGTCCGCAGTTTTCAGGTCATCAATGGTCTTTCTGCCGTGGCTAATATTATCGTGTCCCGGCCAAATCCGCAGGAAATAGAGGAAGGGAAGACCAGTTATTTATTTCAGGCAGTAGCCACCTCCAATAACACTAAAGATGATATTAAAAAGATGTTAGACGGTATCGCCGAAATTGAAAGTACTGAAATCAGCGACTATGAGAAAGAGGCGCATATAGAAGTCTCAAAAGCGGCAGGGGCCGATTTAACTGCCTCCGGCAAAGAAGATACTAAATTAAGCCAAACTGTAAGAGTTGATGTAAACCGTCTTGATACCCTCATGGAACAGGTGGGTGAACTAGTTATCAACCGGAATCAGATCAGCCAGATAGGCAGGATACTGGCGGAAAAGTACCATGAAGATGATATGATTATTACCTTCGGCAATAGCTTATCCCAGATTACTAAAATTGTCAGCAATCTACAACAAGATGTAATGTCAATACGGCTGCTACCTGTAGAAATCGTTTTCAACACTTTGCCGCGCTTGGTAAGAGACTTAGCACGTAAGGAGAATAAAAAGGTTGAATTTATTATCGAGGGTCAAGAGACGGAGGTAGACCGAAGCGTGATAGAACAATTGCGCGACCCTCTCATTCATATGCTGCGTAATGCCGTAGACCATGGCATAGAGACTCCGGGAGAACGCATTTCTTGCGGTAAGCCGGAAACAGGCACGATACGTCTTTCAGCTTTTCATGAACAGGATAACATCGTTATCAAGTTGAGAGATGATGGCAGGGGAATTGACCCCAAGATAATCAGAAAAACGGCTATCGAGAAAAACATAGACTCAAAGGAAATTATTACCAAGCTTTCGGATTATGAAGCTGTGAATCTTATTTTTCACTCCGGTTTATCAACGGCGAAGGAAGTAACCGAAGTCTCGGGCAGGGGAGTGGGGTTGGATGTGGTTAAAACAAATATCGAGGTTCTGGGAGGCTCGGTAAACGTTGAATCGGTGCTGGGGCAGGGAACAACCTTTACATTGACGCTTCCATTAACGCTGGCAATTATACCAGCCTTACTCATCAGCACTGGAGGAACCATTTGCGCAGTACCTCTTTCAAACATAGTCGAGGCCAGTAAATTGGATGCAAGGGAAATTAAAACCGTTAAAGGCAGAGAAGTGACGCTGTTCAGAGGGGATGTTTTACCTCTTTTATGGCTGGATGAGGTATTCGGGTGGAAGGTTGAAGGTAACAGAAATAACGAGACTATTTATGTGGTTGTGGTCAAGTTTTCCGGTACGCGAGTTGGTCTGGTTGTTGACGCGTTACTAGAACAACAGGAACTGGTGGTAAAGACTCTGGATTATTTTGTCGGTGCTAATAATGGAATAACCGGTGCCAGTATTTTAGGCGACGGCAGAGTTGTACTTATCCTGGATGTTGCTTCATTGATAAGAGGTACCATTGTTGAGCGTCAAAATAGCAGTAATAAGAAAAAAGGCCTAGCGGCAACCAGATCAAATACTAAATAAAAGGTAAAAAGGAGACGTGGAGATGGACTCGGGAAAAAGTATAAAGGAGATAAATTTCGCCGATACAAATATGGCCCAATTGTTCGGCGAAGGCGTGAATAACGCAATTGAAGGACTCTCCCAGATGGCCGGACGAGAAGTAAAGGTCGTTAGTATGGATATTAAGAAAGTGCCGGTCAAAGATATACCTGATTTATTCGGCGGGCCGGAGGCCTTAATAATCGCGATATATGTGGAGATATATGGTAAAGCTAACGGACACATGGTCGTCGTGTATAAGCCGGAAGTTGCCTTCGGTCTCGTAGATTTATTGCTGGACCAGCCAGCCGGCTCAACCAAGGAGCTTAACGATATGGAGAGTTCTACTCTGGGCGAGGTCGGTAATATTATGGGCTCCTTTTTCCTTAATTACCTTTCAGATACTACTGGCCAGAGGCTTAAGCCATCACCGCCTGCTGTTATGATGGATATGGCCGGAGCCGTTTTGGATTCGACACTGGCAAATATCCTTGCGTATTGTGATGAAACATATGTTGTGGATACTATATTCGGCACTAATGACCGGCAGGTCTCCGGTACTTTTATGATAATACCGGACCCAAGTCTGGAGGCTATTTAATGTCAGTTATTTTCAAGGAAGTAGCCACATCGGAGCGAGAGCTATACGTGGTTGGTATGGGTGAAATATTTATAACAGCTTCCCCCAATGCAGTTCTATCTTGCTTTGGTCTTGGTTCCTGCGTTGCGGTATGTGCCTATGATAATCAGGAAAAATTTGGTGGTATGGCACACATTGTATTACCACAGAATAATAATTTGCCTGGTAACAATCCTGCTAAGTTTGCGGACACTGCAGTGCCATTATTACTGAATGAGATGATAAAGAGAGGTAGTGTTAAAAATCGGTTAATCGTCAAAATAGCCGGCGGCGCTCAAATGACGCTGGCACCGGGGCTAAGAGACACCTTTAAAACCGGAGAGAGGAATTTAGCCCAGATATTATCGGTGCTGCAGAAAGAGAATATTACTCTGGCCGCGGCAGATACAGGTGGGTCTATAGGAAGAACAGTAAAATTGTATATCGGAACGGGGCGTGTTACAGTCAAGACCGCGTATAGCGTGGTCCGGGAGATTTAGTGAATGAAAAATAACCTATTATTAAATATGGGTACTCGGAAAAAGGAGTTAATATGGCTAAGGTAATGATTGTGGATGACGCGATGTTTATGCGTAAAAAATGCGCGCAGGTTTTATCCCAGAACGGTTACGGAGTCGTGGAAGCTGCAAGCGGACAGGAAGCAATAACAGCGTATCAACAGGAAAAACCTGACTGTGTATTGCTGGACATCACCATGCCTGACATGGATGGTATACAGGCATTAAAAGAATTGCTTAAGGTAGATCCCACGGCCAAAGTATCGATGTGCAGTGCAATGGGACAGCAGGGCATTGTCATCGAAGCTTTGAAAATCGGGGCCAAGGACTTCGTTGTTAAACCGTTTGATGTTAACAGGGTGATCGGTTCCGTTAAGAAAATGATAGGGTAATATTCCGTGATGATTACAGTATGATTTTTAGGAGAAAATCAGGTGCAAAAGAAAATACGAGTACTTGTTGTTGATGATTCTGGGTATGTTATTACGGCTGTTACCAACAAGCTTAATGCCGACCCGGAAATCGAAGTTATTGGCTCGGCCCGTAACGGCATTGAAGCTGTAAGAAAGGCCAAGAGCCTTAAACCTGATGTAATTACGCTGGATGTCATCATGCCAGAGATGGATGGCATCACTGCTCTGAAGAAGATCATGGAGGAATGCCCGACTCCGGTAGTGATGCTTAGCGCGCTGACCAGCGAAAACGCAGAGACAACCATTAAGGCGCTGGAACTCGGCGCGGTTGATTTCTTTTTAAAACCTTCGGCTATCAACCCGGTTGCCGATAATGTATTAATCGAAAAGATAAAGGTAGCTGCCAGATGTAATCTTATAAATAACGGGCGGTTTGCTACGGATAAGATTTCGATAGAGAAGGAAATAAGTTCGGGTAATCATACTGGGTTTAAAAAGCTAGTAGTTATCGGTGCGTCCACGGGTGGCCCGAGGTCATTAATGCAGATAGTCCCCGCATTGCCGGCCGATATTCCGGCGGCGTTTTTAATAGTTCAGCATCTTCCGCCAACATTCACCAAGTCGCTGGCGGAAAGGCTGAACCAGGTATCTCAAATGAGTGTGGAGGAGGCAGTACAGGGGAGTATCGCCAATCGGGGCAGGATTCTGGTAGCTCCTGGCGATTTTCATATGTTAATAGAGGACGGTGGTAAAATAACACTCAACCAGGGGCCACATGTTCTGGGAGTGAGGCCTGCTGCTGATGTAACCATGAAATCAGCGGCCGAGAAGTATGGCTCTTCTGTAATCGGCGTCATCCTCACCGGGATGGGTATTGACGGTACTCAGGGGGCTTCATTTATTAAATCTGCCGGCGGCATGGTTCTAGCCCAGGATGAAGCTACAAGCGCAGTGTATGGTATGCCGATGAGCGTGGTCAAAGCCGGGTATGCCGACCGTGTATTGCCTTTATATAAAATTGCCGATGCTATCGTGGAGGCTTGTAATAACTAGGAGATAATTACATGAATGCACAAGAGTTCATTTATGTAAAAAAGAAAATACGTGAATTAACTCAATTTGACCTTGATAATTATGGCTATAATCAAATGATTCGACGTCTGGACGGCTATATATCGCGGTATAAGGTGGATAATGTTGCTCAATTTTGTAAGATACTTGAACGTGATAAGAATGAAGTGGAAAAGTTGGAAAAATTTTTAACTATTAATGTATCGGAGTTTTTTCGCGACCTTCCTCAATTTAAAATATTGCAGGAAAAAATATTACCTGAAATGTTAAATAATAATCTCGGTTTAAGCATCTGGAGCGCGGGGTGTTCTAACGGTGCTGAAGCCTATTCTGTAGCTATTCTTCTGGACAGGCTTTCTCCTTATCGGGAACACCGGATACTGGCCACGGATATTGATAAAAAGATATTAAGCCACGCGGCTGCCGGGGGACCGTATAAGCCTGAAGAGGTAAGAAACGTACCAAAGGCACTGAAGGAAAAATATTTTATCAACGATAATGACGATTTTCGGGTGATTGACCGGATTCGTAAAAAAGTTGAATTTAAATTGCATGACCTTACACGGGATCCATTTGAGGATAACTTCGACCTGATAATATGCCGCAACGTGGTGATCTATTTTTCCAGTGACGCCAAGAAAATAATAAGGAAAAAGTTTCTTGATGCTTTGAAGGTAAACGGAGTGCTTTTTATAGGTGCCACCGAAACCATGTTAGATACAAAAAACAATGGATTTCAACGTTTATCTGCATGTTTTTACCAGAAGAAGGCTGATATGCTGGAAAAATATGAAGAGCCGTTAATTGCCAGCGGGAGTATAAAATGAGGCGTATTACTCTAAAATATGCCAAGCCGGGCATGGTTCTAGAGCAGCCAGTTTACGACAGCTTTGGAAATATCCTGGTGGATAAGGGCAAAGAACTGGATACTGGGCTTGTCCTTAGTATGCAGGAGAAAGGCGTAACAGAAATTTTTATCCGTGACTGGCGCGCCATGGATGTTTTAGCCGCTCCTCTTTTTACTCCCCAGACCGAGGGTATTCTGGCAAAGACTTTCCGGCAGTTATTGCTGGATAGTGAAGGAAGACAGAGGCTCTCGGTTATTAATCTAAACCAGGTGCATCTGGCGATGATAGCGATGATTAGGGAGATGAATCTCAACATGATCGGTGATATCAACGTATCATGTAGTATATCGCCAAGAGACTATTTATATCTCCAGCCGGTGAAAACTGCTGGGCTGGCCCTGGCGCTGGGACACGGCTTGAGATTGCCTTCCGATGAATTAATTGGCCTCGGACTTGCTGCAATTCTTAAAGATATCGGCTTGCCCAAGGAGACAATAGAAAATGTAGATTGGATAGCAGAGGGCGGCTCGCCGCGTATGATAAAACATCCATCCATCGGCTATAAGCTACTTAACATGCATAAACTAACTTCCGGGGATACGGCTAAAGCGGTATACCAGCATCATGAATTCTGGAACGGTTCAGGTTATCCGGAGGGGCTAAAAGGTAAAGATATTTCACTTTTTGCCCGCATTATTGCTGTAGCCGACTCATTTGTTGATTTATTGACGGATAGACCGGGAAGAGCGAAGTGCCTACCCCATCAAGCTATTGAATATATTATGGCTGGCGGTAACGACCAGTTCGACCCGGAGATTGTTGAATTATTGGTCAGGCGGATTCCTTCGTATTCAGCTGGACTCTTGGTGAAGTTAAATACTGGCGATATCGGTATCGTTGTGAACCCTAAATTGGGTTATATCGCTAGACCTATTATCCGCATTTTTCAACGTCCGGCCCAAGGTATATTGAAAAATCCTTTTGATATCGACCTCGCCAAACCAGAATTTCAGCGTTTACTGGTTTCAGATGTATTGGAGTATGATTAATGGCACATGATGAAAGGATGCTATCGCAGGCGGAAATAGATTCCTTATTAAAAAGAATTCTGCCAAACACGGATAAACAATCTACTGAAGCTAAACCAGCACCGGATAAATCGGGCGAGCCTTCTGTTAAGCCTAAAGAAGTTTTACCTAATGTTAAACCAATAACTTCGATAAAAGCAGATGAACCGGTCAAGCTTAAAGAGGTATTATCATCCGGTCAGGAAACAGACACTATCAGGATGGCCGAGTATAAAATGAATACGGAAGATATGCCTACTTCATCGCGGTCTGTGGAAGCTGTGAAACGAGGGGCCTCTTCCGTTGAAGCAGCCAGCCTGCAAAAAACAATCGCCGATTTGACCGAGCAGGTCAATAAACTATCCGCTGCCATGCAGACCATTACGCAGCTCGAGGAGAAGGTCAGGAAGCTCGACGCGACGACAAAACTTACGTGGGATTCTACGCGAACCATCAAAGCCAGAATAGATGAGATTTCCAGTGTACAGGAAACGCTAAAGGACGAAAAATCCGTCTCTACCTTCTTTGAAGGGTTTAAATGCAGTCACTGTCATGCCGAGGGGCTGGTAGCATTCTATGTAAAATGCACCAGTTGCGGCAAGGAAAACTGGATTGGCTGGTGGCCTGACGAAGAAAAAAGATAAGTCTCGACCTGCAGATTTTACCTTTGTGAATTAAAATACGAAAATTTTCTTCACAGTTGACCTTGGGGTAGTAATGTCTTGACTCCTTCCTTGCTCTGGCGAGGATAACAGACCAAAAAACACTACACTGTAAAATAGAGTTACCTAGATAGACCGGTGTCCGGTTCTCGACGTAAGCTACCACTATCTGCGTTTCCCGAAGGAAAATCAGATGATAAGCGTAGATATTTAAAAAGCAGAAAAGCTGACCTATGGTAATATTATTAGCTATGGTGGGCGATACCGTACGATAGACAGAACTTTTAGACTGGTTTTCACCTTGACAATATAGCTCCCATACCTTCCACAGAGGATTATTGTAGTAATTGATTACCCATTATGCAAGACTTGTATTACGGCCTCATTTTTCAGGCTATTTTTCGATACGTTGCTCAGTAAAACTGAGTTTTACCAAAGCTAGCAGGAGTCTTTCTATGATTTCTCCTGTTGTCCATGAGGTCTTCTATAACGCACAGCAGTTATAGATTAGGTTGGACCACCTATCACCCCAGGAGCCTATGCCCGGAAATACCTCTTCACGTCGTTAATAGTATCATGAGAGTTTGGTGTCCGCTATTTCCATCCGACCCCGCTTGACATGATAGATGATTATGGAATGCTCAAGATTTAAGCCTGATAGATTCTACAATGAGCTCGGCGATGTCCTTAACCTTGAGGGTTTCCTCGACTTGTTTAGCTTTAATGGCATCGTCAAACATCTGGAGACAGAAGGGACAGGCAGTCGCTACGATTTGCGATTTGGTCACTATTACCTGCTCAAGGCGAGCTTCGCTGATGCGTTGCCCGATATGTTCCTCCAGCCACATCCGGCCGCCCCCTCCGCCGCAGCAGAAACCGCGTTTTTTGTTATTTTCCATCTCGACCAGTTTAACATCGGGTAAACGTTCCAGTATTTGCCGGGGCGGCTGATAAATATCATTGTGCCGTCCCAAGTAGCAGGAATCGTGATAAGTGATAACACCGTTAACACCTTGCGTAATTTCAATTTTATCTTCTTTGATTAGTTTGTTAATCAGTTCCGTATGATGAATGACCTCAAAGTTGCCATCGAAATGCGGATACTCGTTTTTTATCGTGTTGTAGCAATGCGGACAGGCAGTAACTATTTTCTTAACATTATAACCCTTTAATACTTCAATGTTCTTTTGTGCCTGCATCTGGAAGAGATACTCATTACCTAACCGGCGCGCTGGGTCTCCACAACAGTTTTCTTCCGCACCTAGTATGCCCAAATTGATTCCGGCCTGCTTCATTATCTTTGCCAGAGACTGCGCAATCCTGACGCTTCTTTCTTCCAGGGCTTCCGTACAGCCGACCCAATAGAGGATATCTACATTAGCATCTTCAGCCATGATTTTAACATCGAGACCCTGTGCCCAGTCGGTGCGGGATAATGTAGTACCGCGCCAGGGATGCCCCCGGCTTTCGATGCTCCGTAAAGCCCCCTCGGCTGTTTCTGGAATAACCGACTGCTCCAGCACCAGGTTACGTCTGAGGTCAATTAATTTATCGATATGTTCTACCCAGACTGGACAGACGACATCGCAAGCCCCGCAGGTAGTACAAGCCCAGATTTCATCTTCCTGAATCACATTACCTGTTATCGTGACATTGGGATTAGCCGGTGTCGGTTCACCTCTGGCTTTGGCTTTAACCAGCTCCGGTCCAACTTTAAGCAAGTGTTTTTTCAGGTCCTGAATCACCTTTTTCGGATTGAGCGGCTTACCGGTGATAAAAGCCGGGCACTGTTCCTGGCAGTTCCCGCAGACCACGCAGGAATATAAGTCCAGGTTCTGCTTCCACGTAAGACTATCTATTTTGGCAATGCCGAAAGACCCTACCCTCTCCAAATCGATAGGTCTTAAAGCACCCCGGGGCAGCCGTGATTGAAAGATGCCATTAAAAACGGCAGCGATAACATGCAGGTATCTCGAATAAGGAATATAGACCAGCACAAATAAGACTGTAAGCCAGTGTGCCCAGAAAAAGCCTATGTGCCAGTTTTCTATGGACTGGATACTGCCGGTAAAGAGATGGCTGAACCAGGCGCTTACCGGTGGCAGCAGGCTGTGCCCCAGCCCTGCCGGTGGTGCCATCATAGCTATATTAGTGGCTTCCTTAAAAAGATGTGTAAAGGGATGGGTGAATACGGAAAGGAGGATAATGAGTGCTTCGACGGTCTGTTCGCCTTTAAGACGGTCCGGTCTCACGATAAAGCGGCGGATAAGACCCCACCCTGCCCCGATGATAATGAAGACCGCCATGAAATCCATGACCCACGCGTAATAAAAGAAAAAGTAAGTATTCTCAAGACTGGTGAGACCGAATCCTTCTGCTAGGATAATGAAGAAGAAATAAAACAGGACAAAAACAAAGAATCCCCAAGCCATAAAAGCATGACCGAGTGGAGCTCGGTCTTTAGCACGGAAATTTTTAAGCTGGCAAAACTGGCTGAATACATAGAAAAAGGTATTGGTTATCCATTTGCCCCAGCTCTTGTACCCTGTCTCTTTTTGTCCCAGGAACATGTATTGTAGCAGTTGTATCATACGGTAGGAAAATAACCCGAGAGCAATTGCAAACACTCCCCAGAACAATGCATATCCCGGAATAAAACCGAAGTAGGTCATAGCGCTGGGCATAAATCAAAACCTCCTTTGGATAACCTGTCTATTTTTTATACTTGGCTAACAGCAATAAAAATACCTAGACTTGGGTTGCGTTCAGAGATCGGTTATTTTTTAACTGCCCCTAGATTTTCCTACCAGAATACTATTCTGCCGCAATTCCCTTGTCAACTTGGTTAATGATGGGTAATATTTCTAATTGTGGGGTATTGACATCAGTTAAAGATAAAAACCTGATTATTACACTGCGAATATGACTGTGGCTTCTTTTGGTAACGATAATATTGAAGAGCGGTGTGAAATATACCTTAATACTGAGAAAGCAGAAGATATTGTGACTGTTATCGAGGGGAATATCTCGAAACGAGAGCTAAATATAATAATCCCGGAGGCACTCAAAAGCAAAAGGGAAGCGCAAGAGGCCAGTTGAAATTCAATTTGAAAAAGGTTGGAAACCGATACCACCTTGTCACACTTAAGCAACCTACGGTCGACGTGTAAGACTATAGAGGCAATGTTACCATTCTACAAAGCTGAATAGTGGAAACTGTGAAATTTATTGACCAATGTGAGTGAAGAGAAAGCCAAATTGTCACTCAAAGACCGCTAATGAGTATTCATGCACGCTGGGGACGGTGAAAACGACTTTGTTTCCCTGGAAAGTATAATTCAGCGTCTGTTGAGGTTGGTCAGGGCTTATTAGCTTCAAGACTTTACCCGTCATGTTTACGCTGTCAGGAACGGTTATAGTGACCTGGATCGTATCCTCGGATACGAAATCATGGATATTATAGTCATAATTATAGTTGACAAAATGTACTACCAGCGAGTCACCCTGCTGGTAAACCATTATGCCCAGGTTACCAGATGCTGTCATTTCCACCCCCGGGTCAACCCCGGTATCTCGGAGTATTGTCTGCAATTGCTGGGCACTGGGTACAGCTTCAAGTTGAATAATGTGTCCACCATTATCAAGATATTGCTTAAGTAATTGCGTTGTTGTTGCATCGAATTCATGACCGGCAGGAATAACTAAGAGCGGGTACCGTTCCAGTTCGCTTGAGCTAATTTTCTTGCCGACGAATTGCCCGTCTCCCTCGTAGACAACTTCAAAGGGAACATGTGATTCCTGTAATACCCGACTTGTCTTAATGAAATCTTGCCAAGCCAAATCGTTAAAAAGGGTGGAACTCAGGCTATAGAGCAACCCGACTGTAGCCAAGCGGGATGTGCCTTCATAAAACCTGGCGTTCGCCCGGATGAAATCTGTGTAGGGGACAATTTTATCCGCCGGTAAGTTAAATTCACCACCGCCGTAGGTATAGGCTTTATATGGTAACAGGAAGGAACCACCACAGGTAAAAGCTTCCGCCAGCCAGTGCCGCCATAGCCACCAGTCATCAGGAGACATCGAAGCAAGGTCAAAAATGTCGGGGAATCCGGTAAATGTTTTAGATGGAGCTAAAGCCTCACCGAGTAAATATGTTATAAAGTGTTTTCCTTCGGGTAGTGTGCCAATCGGCATCTCAAAAACAGCAAAATCCAGAAGCGGTATGTAAATCTGCTGATTAGGCATCATGCCATAGGTATTAGCGCTGAACAGGATATCTCGACCGGCGTACTGACGAGCGTATTCTATCAAATCGCTAATCTGGGCATATCGGCTGGAGTATTGAAATTTCAGATACTCCTTTACCAAGTCAAAGATCGGATCTTCCCACACGCTACTGGCATTTTGGGCAAGGAGGTAGGTGAGGTAGTTAAAGGAGTTTACATTTTCTATGTTAAAATAGTCGCGTAGCTCTGTCTCCGAGAAATGTCCTGATAGGTAAGCCCTAAATCCCGCCATGCAGTAGTCACAAAAGCCAGCAACATCCAGATGGCTGCCGGTACCTTCAATTTCATCAATATGGATGGTATCAGCTGCCCCGTCTATATTTTCTTTAATTCTCCTTTTAAGGAATTCCTGCCAGGCCGGGTTATTGTGACACATAAAATAAACCTTCGATTCAGGCACCCAACTCAGGTATGACATATTACCATCAATATCCCGGCAAGAAGCGCTTTCCAGCAGAGCCTGATTACCACCAACCAGGTCTATATTTCCCTGAACCGTTGGTAGATTTGAGCCTACCTTGAAGCTATAATCATGTAGTTTATCAACATATTCCCTGTCATGGTCGTTCAGTCCTATCCAGTAAACCGACCAGATTACCCCGGTGGCATTTACGGACTGTAGAAACTCGAGGGTTGGCTGCCCATAAACGTAGATATTACTCCGCTTCAACCACTCCCGGCTGAACTGGTATTCTTGGGATGGCGTGACAACCGGAGTAATTTCGGTAGATGACTCGGGTGGAGTTGCAGGTTCAACGGAGGGTTCGTCTATACATGCCAATAAGCCAGTAACAGTAATTAAAAGCGTAACCAGTAAAACGACCGGGGCTACTTTTTTCACGTCCGTATTATAGCATATTTTTAAAGCCGGGCAGACGGAGAGGACAAAGGCATATTAACGGAAAATCGAAGGGCATGATGATGTCACTTTTCATCAAGTTTTTGATGAATTATTATTGCCTGGCATCAGAATGGTAGTATGGCCGGCAAAGATGATGGTAGTAGAATCAGTTCGATTAATAGCAAATATTCCGCTCAGGATAAAAACTTTGCTATAAAAAAAGACGGGTGAGCCGAATTTCGCTAAAAAAATGATGAAACGGTTTACCGCAAAACGTTAAATATAATAATTGAATATAAGCGACCGTCTTTAGGCTCTTGCCCTCCGCCCTGGTGTAAGTTTTGTAGGCTATCAGTGCATCTTGAAGGGGCATTACCTCAAACTACTTACATTAATAGTCTAGACCTTGGCGGGATGAAGGGCTACAACTTTGTGCAACATTGGAGCATGTTCAGGAAAGCAGGTGCCTATTTTTGAGGAAGTTTGTTGGAAAACATTGAGGATTGAAGCTACAAAGTGGGCGGTAGAGGACTTGAACCACTGACCTCCGCGATGTCAACGCGGCGCTCTAACCAGCTGAGCTAACCGCCCGCAATACAATGTAATTCTACTAAATACCCTTATTGCAGTCAAACTTTCACATACCAAG
>DAOUCO010000038.1:0-17486 GCA_034432135.1 Dehalococcoidales bacterium
TGGCAATGCTGCTTTTAGCGTATTTTTGCTCCATGAGTTTTGCGAGATAATTACGCAGCGTTTGTTTATTGACTTTCTTCAGTGTATCGATGCCGCTTTCGCTTACAAACCCGAAGAATTCCATCAGGTCGTTGGTGTAGTTGCGCACCGTATAAGGAGATACGTTTCTCTCCGCCTCCAGAAAGGCTATATATTTATTGAACACTTCCTGCATATAACTTCAGCCTCATTGTCATTGCGAGGCTAAAAGCCGCGGCAATCTCAATCATCGGAGTGGATAAATCAATGGGATTGCCACGTCGCTTCGCTCCTCGCAATGACAGAAGAACCAATTCTCTGTCACTTGTTACTTGCTACTTGTTCCTTTTCATCCTCCACCTTCCCCCTGTATCCGCACTTTACGCACCATGCCTGTTTACCGTGTTGCGTGAGTAAACTCTGGCACTGCGGGCAGGGTTGTGATAAGGGTTTAAAATTGGTGAGGAACTTGCATCCCGGGTAGCCGGTGCAGCCGTAGAAAATACGCCCCTTTTTATTCATTCTTTGTATCAGTTCTCTACCGCACTGCGGACATTTACCTCCCACCTTCATCTGGAACGACTGCGTATATTTGCATTGCGGGTATCCGCTACAGGCAACAAACTTCCCGAAACGTCCTGTCTTTATTAACAACGGTTTGCCGCATTTGGGGCATATCTCGCCGGTAGGCTCATCGGCAAGCTTTACTTTCTCTGCTGTCTGTACCGCTTTTTGCAGGTCTTTTTCGAATGGTGTATAGAAGTCTTTAATAACGCTCGGCCACTCCCGCTCTTTACCGGCAATATCGTCGAGTTCCTCTTCCATCTTGGCGGTAAACTTGATGTTGATAATGTCCGGGAAGTGCTGGACCAGTAGGTCGTTAGTGGCGAATCCTACCTCCGTAGGCTTAAAAACACCGTTGACTTTATTGACATATCCTCGCTCTTGTATGGTGGCAATTGTCGGGGCATAAGTACTCGGGCGCCCGATGCCGTACTGCTCCAGTGTTTTTACCAGTGTTGCTTCGGTATATCGAGGCGGCGGTTGTGTAAAATTTTGCTCCGGGTATACGCCTAGCAAGTCCAATTCATCTCCCTTCGTAAGGGGGGGTAGCCTGATTTTCTTTTCTTCTTCAGCTTCGTCCTTACTCTCACTATAAAGCGTGATGAAACCGGGGAAGGTATTTATCGAAGCCGCCGTTCTTAACAGGTAATTTTGGTGGTTTTTAGCTTCTATATCTACTGTCGTATTATCGAATATCGCCGCTGCCATCTGACTTGCTACCATGCGTTTCCATATCAGGTCGTAGAGACGGTACTGGACTACACTTAAATACTTTTTTATTACCGCTGGTTCACGCCGTATTCTGGTTGGCCTGATAGCTTCGTGAGCCTCCTGTGCCCCTCTGGAGCGCGTGTGAAAAATACGGGGCCGAGGGGGCAGGTATTCTTTCCCGAATTTCTCATGTATATAGCCCACCGTCTCGGTGATGGCTGACTGCGCAACTTGCGTGGAATCGGTGCGCATATAGGTAATAAGACCCACATTCCCCTCCTCCCCGATAGGTAGACCTTCATACAATTGTTGTGCTATTGTCATTGTCTGCTTGGCGGAAAAGTGCAGCTTGCGCCAGGCTTCCTGCTGCAGGGTACTGGTGGTGAATGGCGGCGCCGGCTGTCGCGCTACCTTTTTTGTCACTATTTTAAGCACTTTATATTTAGATTTTTCCAGCACGCTCTTGATGGTTTCAGCTTCTTTTTTCGTGTGGACATCGATTTTCTTACCGTCAATCAGGCCTATCAGCGTTGCCCGGAAAGACGGTTTTTCATTCTTTTTGGTTAACTCGACTTCGATTATCCAGTATTCCTCGGGCTTGAACGCCTGAATTTCTCGTTCTCTATCGACGATTATCTTGACGGCTACGGATTGCACTCTGCCGGCGGAGAGGCGTTTTCTAACCTTTTTCCATAGCAGGGGACTGATTTTATAGCCGACCAGCCTGTCAAGAATACGTCGCGCTTGTTGGGCGTCTACCAGTTGCATATCGATGGTGCGAGGATTCTGGAAGGCGTCTCTCACCGCTTCTTCTGTTATTTCGCGGAAGACAACCCGCTGGTAAGACTTGTTCTTGCCGCCGGTAACCTCGGCGAGGTGCCAGGCTATTGCTTCGCCCTCGCGGTCGGGGTCGGTAGCAAGGTATACGGTAGTTGCTTCTTTCGTCGCCTGTTTTAGTTCATTAACCAGCCTTGTCTTGGCTTTTGGTATTACATACGTAGGCTTAAAACCATGCTCTATATCCACGCCCATCTGTCCCTTGGGCAGGTCCCTCACATGGCCGAGCGACGCTTTAATACTGTATCCTTTACCGAGGATTTTCCCGAGTGTTTTAGATTTCGCCGGAGATTCTACGATAACAAGTTTATTACTCATATATTCAATCGACTCTCACTTTGTATTCCTGACGCATTTCCCGCGACAGTGCGTAATTCATCGTTCCCACCTGTTTCACCAGTCCCTTGAGTTCCATCATCGCCAGGGTGCTGCTGACTGTTGCCGCTGGCAGGCCGCTTTTGCGGCACACTTCGTCGATGTGTGCTGGTTCCGCGCTAAGCTGCTTAATCAGCAGCGACTCCGTTTCTGTTTCCGGTAATATCTCGCGCATTTCAATCTGTCGAGCTACCGTCGTCAGATTCAACTCTTCAAGGATATCCATATGTGTACGGACAAGTTTAGCTTCACCCATCTGGATGAGGCGGTTCGTTCCGCGACTGGCGGGAGATAATATACTGCCGGGGATAGCAAAGACCTCGCGGTTCTGTTCCAGCGCATCGCGAGCGGTAATCATGGCCCCGCTGTCTTCATCCGCCTCCGTAACCAGTACGCCCATACTTAGTCCACTTAGAATCCGGTTACGGCGGGGGAAATTTTCTGCGCGCGGCTTCATCCCTAAGGGATATTCGCTCATTATTGCGCCATGTTCCATGATTTCCCGCGCCAGTCTCTCGTTCTCTGCCGGGTAAACTATATCCAGTCCGCTGGCGAACACTGCTAGGCTTCTGCCGCCCGCTTCCAGGGCGCTGCGGTGAGCAATGGTATCGATGCCTTTCGCCAGTCCGCTGATAATAGTTATCTTGCTCCTGGCAAGGTCGGCTACTATCTCTTCGGTAATCTGTTTACCGTAAACCGTCGCCCGTCTTGTACCAACTACTGCCAGACACCAATCGTCCTCCGGTAAAATAGAACCTTTTATATAAAGTACCGGCGGATAGTCGTAAATTTCCTTCAAACGTTTTGGGTAATCCTTATCATTGCAGGTGACGACTTTTATTTTATAACGCTCTAACTTTTCCATCTCAGCATCGGGGTCTATCTTATCGCGCCACTGTTCGATGGCCCGCAGGGCAGGGGAGTCCAGCCCGGCTCTTTTCATTTCGCCGAGAGGAGCTTTCCAGGCAAGTTCCAGATTCCCGAAATGGCTTTCGAGTTGACCTAATCTTACCCGCCCGATACCGGGGATATTATTGAACCCGACCCAGTATTTAATATCGGTACTCAAAGTAATTTTAATTCTAACACAGGGTAGGAGGGATGACAAAACAAATAGTAGGTCAATGTGAATATGTACTATTTGGAATTTCCCCCAAACTACTAATTACAAACTACCAACCACTTAAATGGCGGAGAGGGTGGGATTCGAACCCACGGTAACCTTACGGCTACACACGCTCTCCAGGCGTGCCTGATAGTCCACTCCAGCACCTCTCCTCGGATAATTTATTGTAGCAGATTTTTATAGTTGATTTATAGAGGGAATCAACGGCTTGCCAGCCGAAGCCTTGGCGTAGATTGGCGGAGAGGGTGGGATTCGAACCCACGTCCCGATATAATCGGGAACCGCTTTTCGAGAGCGGCACCATCAACCACTCGGACACCTCTCCGTGGCAATTGAATTGTAACGGAAAATACCTCGTAGAGCAAGAGGTAACTTGACATAAGGTTAATGCTCAGGCAGAGTTTTTAACTTAAATCGGAATTCGTAGCAATTTCAACGTGTTATCTGCGAAGATTTTCTTTTTATCCTCGTCAGTAATTTTCATGTCATTTATAGCATTTATGGTGACGCGATAGCTGCGGCCTCCCCAGAAAAAGTCTCCCAAAGGCATATCAGCGCCAAAGACCAGCTTATCTGGACCCCAGAAGTCATAAGCTAACATGAGGGCCGGAGTATTGCCATGAATGGCGGTATCGTTGTAGAACATTTTATAGTGTTCCAGGGGGGTTTTCGCGATATTTTTAAGAAACATTTTCTGACTGCCGTAGTGTTGGTAGATTCTACCCGCATAGAAGGAGACCATGCCTCCACAATGGTGGGTAACAATTTTCAGGTTGGGATATTTGTCGAGTATGCCGCTGAAGATAATACGGGTCATGGCGACAGTAGTTTCGTAAGGCCAGCCGAAATTGCCAGCGATGTTGAACTTTGACTCTTTTTCCGTTGCATAATCGGTAAATTCTGGCGGTCTCCAAGGGTGGATGTAAACAGGTAGGTCGTATTTGGCCATTTTTTCCCAGAGGGGCAAGAATTCCGGAGCATCAAAGGGTTTGCCGTTGATATTGGAATGGACGTAAATGCCCTTAAAGCCCAAGTCTTTGATAGCCCGGTCTGTCTCTTTTAAAGCAGCATCAATATTATTCATGGGTAAAAGGGCGATAGCCGCGACAAACTTATCCCGGTATTTCAGGCAGAGTTCAGCCATTTCATCGTTAGCCATCTTTGCCAAATCCACAGTTTGTCGTTTATTGGCGAAATATTCAATAGGCGGTACGGGGCCGATGGTCAAGACCTGGACAACCTCGGGAAATTTATCCATAATACGAAATCTTGTGTCCATGTCATATAGGGGTACACATGGGCCAAGCATATTGTTATACATAATGGGATATTTTTCTCGAATGAACTCGGTATATTTGGGGGGAGAGATATGAGCATATGCATCGATGATAATTGATTTCATTTCTTATTTCCCTTTTCTATTTCCTGTAATACCCGTATTCCCTGACCGCCGCCATCATCGCCTGCAGGTTTTCCAACTTGGGATTATCCGCCATGGCACCGGCGGCAAGGATAAAACCGCCGCCCTTACCGACTTCCTGAATCAACTTACGGCAATACTCTTTAACATCCTTGGGTTCGCCGGTAATTAACATTGAAGTCGGTACATTGCCCTGGAGGCAGAATTTCTTACCCAATATCTTCTTGGCTTTAAACATGTCCGTGCGGTCGAAATACCATACTACAGAACCCTTAGGAAAATCGCCGATGTATTCCAGGCGGGTATTATAGCTGCCCTCGGCGAACATGCTCTGTATCAGTCCCTCTTTAATCAGAGCGTCCATGACCTTTTTCAAGGACGGCCAGTAAAATGTATCGAAAGACTTTTGCGACATCCAGCCATCCGCGCCTTTATGCAGGGGATAAGTGACCATCGTCGCATTATCAATGCCGGGAGATTTTAATATCGTATTGATGGTTAGGTCCGCAACGACATCCAACGCTTTTAAAAGCTTATCCGGACAGCGGAACATATCTTGCATAATGCCTTTTGTACCGCGTAACGTATCCCCCAGCGTATCGAAGGGCGCTTTAGCGAAAGTGATGCCCCCCATCCCTCCTCCCATTGTTGTGCCGGTCGTGCCTCGCATCATTATTTGCATGGATTTTTGAAATTCCTTGCCCACTTCCAGCATTCTCTGGAGCATTTCCTGTACCTGCGGCATGGCCAGCGGCATGAATTGCATCACATGCACGTTCTCCGTGATATTCGTGAACGGCTGGAAAAGCCGCATCGGCTCTAAAATTCCGAAGGCGCGCGGCAGGTAGGTCCTTATCCAGAAATCGGTAGGGTCGCGGATGAGGTCGTCGTATTCTTCCACCTTCATGTACTCACCCTCGATAAACTGCCAGTTGGTGCTGTCTTTAACCCGACCGTGTCCGGGCCAGTCGTAAAGCTTGTAATCCAAAAGTTCCAACACCCTTCCCTGTACCATGATAAACGGCATCGCGGTATATTCCAGTTCCGCTCCGTATTTTTCATTAAACTTGCGGATCGCTTCAGCAACTTTCTCTAAGTCATTCATCGCGGAATAGGAATTAATACCGGCCATTCTAAGAGGAAGATTGCCTACCGGCAGGTTGACAGGGACCCTATCGGGTTCTCGGACATTATAAACATCTACCATACGCTGCGCACGTATTTTATAGGCTTTTTCAGCTTCCGGGGTAGGGAATTTCATACCTGTTGTATCCAGAGTCCTGTTAAGTCGGTACTGTCGTTTTTGCTCCGGCGTCATTTGCGCCCAATTATCCGGCAAGTTAGATGGCATGATTATCTATTCCTTTCTTAATAATATTAAAAAATTCAGATTACAAATACATTAGTTTTTTTACTAACGGCGCGTCAGGTCCCTGAATTCCATAACTTCCTGGGGATTGAATCCTTTATCCTTTTTAAAGAAAGGCTCCCTTGTCGGCGGCGAACCGTCTGGTGTAGCCAGCATTATCTCTATTTGGATAATCGGGCGGTCGACCCTCGTTATTTCTAGAGGACAATGGACCAACCCCGGCGGCAGCGAAACAACCGTCGGCCTGGTAAAGACGTGTTTTTCCAGCTCTTCACCCATATAAAATACCACCTCACCCCCGAAATCATCCGGGTCGTCGGGGTTGCCACTGTACCAGGCTAAAAACTCCTGGAAATTATGAGTGTGGGCTGGATTATCGCCTTTAAATGGTTTTCTAACGAATTGATGGCCGATTGTAAAATCATAATTTAATAGTTGCTTGCCTACCCACAGACCATCGAAAATAATGCTCTTATCCGCCTTCAGACGCATCTGCATATGAGGCGGATGAAAAACGTATTTATCATACTTTCTCGCCATCCTTACCTCCTTAAAACATGTATTACTGAAGAGCCTTGTTTGCGAAAATTCTATTCTATTTTTATTGATATTGTCAAAAACGATGATATGTTCATATTGAGATTGTCATTGTGACGTATTTGTGACACTTGTAACGAATTTTGTGATTTCAACGTGAGATTATGTCAATAAAATCATTAAGACTAAACTGATGGCAATTTACGGTGGAAAAAGATTTATCAACTCAATCAGTTTACGTTATAAATAAAGAAGGCCTTTTCTAACTGTAAGAGGGGGGGAGGATAAATGGGGAATATCGTAAAGCTAAAAGGATGCAAGCGCTGCGGTGGCGACCTTTTCCTGGAGCGCGATCTTGAAGAAGTTCGTATCTTCTGTCTCCAGTGCAGTGCAGTGCATACGTATAATCTAGTGCCTCTGGTGAAAAAGCCTGATAAAAAAAGAATCTATGCATGCTAACTGAGCCGATTATTTTTCTTCGGTTACCTCGCCCGCTTTCTTTTCGCGGTCTCTAAGCCAGCGTTTGATATCGTCCAGGGCGGGCGGTGAAACGTAAAAGACCTGTATATCCGGAGGAAACTGCACCTGATGGTTCTCTCGCATCAAGATAATCCCGATTTCGTTTTTCTTTAATGTCGCGTCGATTTTTTTTGTTATCGCTTCGTTTCGCTTCTTCCCGGCTTCCATATATAAATCATATATTTTCGCTATAACTTTCGGGTTTTGCAGGCCAATTACCAGGCAGCGGCTCCAATCCATGAATTCTGTTAATAAGTCGGCATCTTCCAGTGCTTCAAAACGGGCTTTATTCTCAATACAGGTTTTAGAGATTTTATATCCCTGGTTATCTAAATCTTTCAATGATGCAACGCCATCTTCTCCAGAGATAGCTATCAGTTCATGAAATATTGCGTTTACCTCACCGAGTTTCGACGTTAAATCGACGATGTGCTTATTAACCTGTTCCCAGTACTGGTTGAACTTTTCCAGATATTCTTCCGGCAGACCTTCAGCGGGATATATAACAGGCACGAAGATGAGTTTCCTGCCTTTTTTAAAATTCTCTACCGGTGGTTTTTCGATTTTACCGAGTTCTTCAGCCATTGTATGCTCACACTAAATTAGCAATATAGAACGATGCCTAACGGAGAATCTTTTCACAGTCCTGGCAGACGATTATTCCCGGCTTGAACCTCTTAATAACTTTCATTTCGGATATTGGCTTTTGCTTCTCACATAAGCGACATTTAAAAACAACATCCTTGTGTGTTGATTTTATTGATTTTGTTCCGCTTTTTGTTTTTGCTTCAGCCATAATTCTCCTTTTAATAGGCTCATGTTATTTTTTTATTAGGGAGACATTGGTACTGCTTTCGATGGGGTAATCACGCTATTTTTAATTTTACTATTATCTGCAATGATAGCATTATTCGCGATAATACTCTGGTTTAATTCTGCATTTTTGCCTATACTAACATTATCCCATAATATCGCTTGTTCCAGACTGGCGTTATCTTTAATAGTACATTTTTTACCGATAATCAAGGGCCCTTTTATATTAACGCCCGGGCCAATTTTACAGCCACGGTCGATTAGCACCGGCCCGATGATTTTAGCGGTAGCATGAATATCATTATCCCTGTCGTTGTTATATTCGATAAATAGAGGACTTTTTGTTTTTGATAGGATAAGGTCCATATTCAGGTTAAAGTATTTTTCGGGAGTTCCCATATCCAGCCAGTATCCCTTGTAGGCGTACCCATAAACCGGCGAGCCAATCTCCAGTAATTTGGGAAAAAGACCTTTTTCGAACATATAGTGTTGACTTGACGGGATTTGCTTGAGGACTTCCGGCTCAAGGATGTAAGTTCCGGCGTTTATCCAGTTAGTCGTTGCTTCATTAAGTAGCGGTTTCTCAATAAACCTTTTAACTCTATAATTTACATCTGTTTCCACAACACCGAAAGCGCTGGGATTATCCACCCAGGTAAGAGATATAGTTGCCTTGGCTTTTGCCTTGCGATGGAAAGCCATCATATCAGCCAGACTCATATCGGTATAAATATCCCCATTTAAAACAAAGAAAGATTCGTCCAGATACGCTTCGGCGTTTTTTACGGCGCCGGCGGTGCCCATCGGGTCTTTCTCGACGCAGTAGGTCAGGTGTACGCCGTATTCTTTCCCGTCGCCAAAACAATTTCGAATAACATCAGGTAGATAATTTAACGTTAAAACAATATCGGTAATGCCGTTATTTTTAAGATAAGCGATGGTATGTTCCAGGAAAGGGCGGTTGAGTACCGACAAGAAAGATTTTGGTTGATTATCGGTCAGCGGGCGTAGTCGGGTACCCAGACCGCCGATTAAAAGGACCGCTTTAGTTCTCTTGGTGATAACTGATTTTTTCATCGTCGCGGGGGAATCGCCTTCTCCAGATTTACTTTAATGGTCGTGAACGATAAATGTCAATATTTTTGCTACGCCTTGTTGATTATTGTTATAATAGAGCGAACCCGTTTTATATCAAGATCATGTTATCAATCAGTCAGATATTAGCCATCTGCATATTTCTTATAGTATTTAGCGTAATTATCTGGAATAAAATCCCCCGCTATATCCCCGCTTTGGTTGGCGGCATTATCATGATATTGGTCGTTTTCCTGGGAGTCATGCGGAGCCCGGAATCGGTTTGGCATGTCCTCAACCTGGGACAAATAGTTCAATCGAGCTTCTGGGTACCAGGTAGCGAGAATATAGAATCCTATGGAGTTAACTGGCAGACGATTATCTTTATAGGTGGCATGATGGTAATGATCGGGGGGATGGAAAGGTCGGGGTTTTTCCGCTGGATATGCCTCACGGCGGCGCGTCTGGTAGGCTGCCGGGTAATGCCTTTGCTTATTGCCTTTATGGTCATTTCCGGATTTCTTTCGATGTTTATCGATAGCATAACGGTGCTGCTATTTCTCTCTTTGATCACCATCGAGCTGGGACGGATCCTTAAATTTGACCCGGTACCGATGATTATTGCCGAGATATTCGCCGCCAACACCGGTGGCGCTGCCACGATGAGTGGAGACCCACCGAACATCATCATCGGCACAGCTTTCGGTTATACTTTTATGGATTTTGCCGTCAATACCGGGCTAATCGCCTGGGTAGGCATGATTTTTGCCTGTATTTACTTCTATTTAGTCTTCCGCAAGCCGCTTACACAACAAATGGACGCGGATGAACTAATGAAGGTATGCCCGTTTCCCTCTTCGGCTATTACTGACCGCCGGTTGTTTTATATAGTTACCGGGGTTTTTATTTTAACGGTGGCACTTGTCGTAACCCATTCCCAAACCGGGTTTTCAATGGCATTTGTTGGTGTCATTGGAGGGGTGCTAACAATCCTGACGGATATTAAAGCTGCCTGGGAAGTCTTTAGGGCTGTCAACTGGCAGGTCTTGGTCTTTTTCCTCGGTCTTTTTGTCTGTGTTGGTGGACTGGAAGAAACCGGTGTGCTGGGAATGATCGCTAAATTCATCGGAGACGTATCCGGCGGCAATATCGGTATCGCTATATCGTTTATCCTGTGGATTTCTACTTTAGTTTCGGCGGTGGTGGATAATATCCCCTTTGCCGCTACCATGGTGCCCATTATCAGAGATTTATCAATCGTTAGCTCCATGAGTTTACCTACATTATCTTGGGCGCTTGCTCTGGGGGCGGATATCGGCGGCAATGCTACTCCCATTGGCGCCTCGGCTAATGTCGTAGGCATTGCCGTAGCGGAAAAAGAAGGGTATTATTTCGGCTGGGGACGCTATATAAAATATGCTGTGCCACCCACGATTTTAGTCATTGGTCTTTGCCATGCGCTGCTCTTCTGGCGCTATGTTTAGAACTATGTACGCAATTTGCGAAAACTTAACATTTTATAGTATTATTTTAAGAAATAGCCCCTGTAGCTCAGGTGGATAGAGCACCAGCCTCCGGAGCTGGTCGCGAGCGTTCGAGTCGCTCCAGGGGCATATTTAGTATATATGGGGTGAATATGGCGCAAGAAAAAAGCCTTGTTGAAATCAGGTGGCATGGGCGTGGTGGTCAGGGTGCGGTTACCTCGGCAGAAATACTGGCGCAAGCGGCTATCGCCGAGGATAAATACGCGCAGGCTTTCCCGAATTTCGGGCCGGAGAGACGCGGCGCACCGGTACAGGCATTCAATAGGGTAGATAGTCACCAGCCGGTGCGTATCAGGGCAGATATTACCCAGCCTGATTACGTCGTTGTCCTCGACCCTGGCCTTCTCGGTAAAGTGAATGTAACGTCAGGCTTGAAAAACGATGGCAAGGTTATCGTCAACACCCGCAAGACCGCGGCGGAAATTAAGTCGGAGTTCGGGATAAAGTACCCTGTAGCCACCATTAATGCTACTAAAATTGCCCGCGAAATTCTAGGAGTGCCTATTGTTAATACCACAATGCTCGGGGCTGTTATAAAAGTCACCGGCATTGTTGATAAAAAATCGGTTCACGAACCATTACAAAAGCGTTTCGGCAGGCTGGGAGAGCGTAACATCCAAGCTATGGAGACAGCCTTCGAGCAAGTCGCATTTTAGGAGCAACAAATGGCAAAATCCGAAAGCGAATTAACCTGGAAAGACCTGGAAATCGGCTGCATCGTCACCGATCCGGGCAGCGCCCGGCAGTACGAGAGCGGTACCTGGCGCTCACAGCGTCCCACTTACGACTTTACAAAATGCATCAAGTGCGGTCTTTGTGCGCTGTATTGCCCGGAGGGCTGTATCAATCAGAACAAGGAAGGCTATTTTGAAGCTGACCTGTTTTATTGTAAAGGTTGCGGTATCTGCGCCAGGGAATGCTGGCCCAGGGTTATCAAGATGGTTGAGGAGGTGGAATAATGGTAACGAGAGTAGGTGTAGAAGTCTCTATTGCCATTGCCGATGCTGTCAAATTGGCTAATCCGGATGTCATTGCGGCTTACCCTATCACTCCGCAAACCCATATTGTCGAACATTTAGCCGAACTGGTAGCTAACGGCGAACTGGATGCCGAATATGTTCCGGTAGAATCGGAGCATTCTGCCATGAGCGCCTGTCTCGGCTCGGCGGCTGCCGGAGCTCGTACTTTTACCGCTACCGCTGCCCAGGGGCTGGCTTTAATGAACGAGGTATTGTATGTCGCCTCTGGCATGCGTTTACCTATTGTTATGGCTATGGCTAATCGGTCATTATCTTCACCGCTAAGTATCTGGCCCGACCATTCGGATATGATGTCGGTCAGAGATACCGGATGGATACAGATTATCGTCGAAAACGGGCAGCAGGCCGTCGATAATACTATTATCGCTTTCCGGGTCGCCGAAGACCAGCGGGTACTGCTCCCGGTCATGATTCATCTTGATGGCTTTACCCTGACACACGTTATTGAACCTATCATCTTCCCGGAACAGGCGCAGGTTGATAAATTCCTACCCAAAAACTGGTTTCCTCTCCCTCTTAACCCGGATAAGCCGGTTGCCATGGGAGAATTCGCCCCTCCATTTATTTACACAGAAACCAAGTGGGCGCAGGAAGTCGCTCTGCGGAACTCTAAGAAAGTTATCCTGCAGGTCTGGGACGAGTTTTATAAAGCATTTGGAAGAAAGTACCTGCCCGTTGAAAAATACCATAGCGACAACGCTAAAGTTCTCATTATGACGATGGGCAGCAGCGGCGAGACCGCTTCTGTCGCTATCGACGAATTAAGAGCAGAGGGTATGGATGTGGGTCAGATAAGATTACGTCTTTGGCGGCCTTTCCCCTTCGATGAGTTAAGAGAAGCCGTAAAAGATGCTGATATCCTTATTGTTATGGACCGGGCTATATCTTTCGGCGGGCCGGGCGGACCGGTAGCTTCCGAGGTTAAAGCCGCCTTCTACAATCAGGCAAAGCGTCCTAAGATAGTCAGCTACGTTATCAGTCTAGGCGGGCGGGATACCACTGTATCCGGCTTTAAAGATATCGTCAGGAAGGGCATCGATATTGTGGCTAAGGGAAGTAAAAACGAATATGAGATTTACGGGGTGAAGGAATAATGGAAAAATACGCAGTTTATGTTCCCCGTCTGGTTAAAAAAGAGGAGAATTTCGCGCCCGGGCACCGTGCCTGTATCGGTTGTGGTGAAGCCCTAGCTATCCGGCAAACTTTCAAGGCGCTGGATAATAATATCATTGTCGTCAATGCCACCGGATGTGCCGAGATTTTCTCCTCGCAGTTACCTTACACGAGTTGGCAAATCCCGTGGATACATACCTTGTTTGAAAATGCAGCGGCCGTAGCTTCTGGCATCGAAGCCGCTTACAAAGCTATGAGACGCAAAGGCGTAAAGCTGCCGGAAAACACTAAAGTGGTGGCTATCGCCGGCGATGGCGGGACTTCCGATATCGGCATCCAAGCGCTCTCCGGCGCCTTTGAGCGTGGCAACGATTTCACTTATATTTGCTATGATAATGAAGCTTATCAGAATACCGGCAATCAGAGGTCATCAGCCACTCCCTTAGGTGCCGCTACCACCACCTCGCCGCTGGGCAAGAAAAGTACCGGGCAATTTACCTGGAAGAAGAATATGCCGGAGATAGCCGTTGCTCATAATATCCCTTATGTCGCTACCGCTACTCACGGCTATCCCTTCGACTTAATGGCTAAGGTCGCTAAAGCCGTAGCAACCCCCGGCCCGGCTTATGTACATATTCTTGCCGTTTGTCCTACCGGCTGGCGCAGTCCTACGGATACCATTAACCGGCTGGCGAGGTTAGCGGTACAGACCGGCATATTCCCGCTTTATGAGGTTGAAAACGGCGTTTATAAAATGAGCCTGGATATACCCAAGTTACGGCCGGTCGCGGATTACTTGAAAACGCAGGGCAGGTTCCGCCACCTAAGCGATGATATGATTGCTAGGATACAACAGCGTGTGGAATTGGAATATCAGAAATTACAGGAGAAAGCGAAACATGGCAGCCAAAAAGTTTAAAGCGCAGGTCCGGCAGGTGCTGGCTAAATATAATGGTGACAAATCGGCGCTGATTGACATCCTGCATGATACGCAGTCGATTATCGGTTATCTGCCTGAAGAAGCCTTGGAAGAAATACATAAGAGTCTGGACGTTCCGCTTAGTCGGGTCTATAGCGTCGCCACCTTTTTCAAAGCTTTCAGTCTGGTTCCGCGTGGACGCCATCTGATAAATGTCTGCATGGGCACAGCTTGCCATGTCCGCGGCGCCGATAAAGTACTGGCGCAGATAGAAAAAGAACTGGGCATTAAAAGCGGCGAAAATACTCCCGACCTTAGATTCACTTTAGAAACAGTCAACTGCGTGGGCGCTTGTGCACTCGGCCCGATGGTCATCATCGGCGAAGACTATCATGGAGAAATGACCCCAGAAAAAGTCGGCGATGTGCTAAAGAATTATAGTTAATTATCGGAGGAATTCTTGTGGGAAGACTGAAATCCCCGGGCGAGTTAGAGGCTCTAAGAAGCTCGATAATCAAAAACAAAGATGCTAATAGACCTTGCATCACGGTATGCAATGGAACAGGGTGTCAAGCCCAAGGCGGCAAATCAATCACGGTAGCCCTAAAAGAAGAATTGAAAAAACAGAACCTTGAAGGAAAGGTGGATATCAAGGTTACTGGTTGTCATGGCTTTTGCGAACGAGGTCCCTTGATAGTCATCAAACCAAAAGATATTTTTTATCAAAGAGTCAGAATAAAAGATGTGCCGGAAATAGTCTCTGAAACAGTTGGTAAAGGCAATATAATAGAAAGGTTGCTCTATTTCGACCGAACCAGTAATCAAAAAATAACATTCGAACACGACGTACCTTTCTACAAATTCCAGAAGCGTTTAATTTTTGGCAGTAACGGTTTGATAGACCCTAGCTCTATTGATGATTATCTTGCAGTTGGAGGCTACACAGCATTCTTAAAAGCATTGAAAATGACACCGGAAAATATAATCAACGAAATAAAGAAATCTGGATTGCGGGGTCGCGGCGGAGCTGGCTTTCCTACCGGAAATAAATGGGAAAGTACACGCAATGCCCGTGGGGATATAAAGTATGTCATTTGCAATGCCGATGAGGGGGACCCCGGGGCTTTTATGGATAGGAGTCTAGTGGAAGGTAATCCACACAGTGTCTTGGAAGGCATGATTATCGGCGCTTATGCTATCGGCAGCCATGAAGGGTATATCTATATCCGCAAAGAATATCCTCTGGCCGTGAAAAATATGCGCATCGCTTTAGAGCAGGCGGAAGCACATGGATTGCTCGGGGATGACATCCTGGGTTCTGGTTTTAATTTTAACGTTAAAATAAAACGGGGAGGTGGTGCTTTCGTCTGCGGCGAATCAACGGCTTTGATGGCTTCTCTGGAAGGCAGAGTAGGGGAGCCGCGCGCTAAATATATTCATACCTCGGAGCAGGGACTCTGGGGCAGGCCTAGTAATTTGAATAATGTCGAAACCTGGGCTAATGTGCCCCTCATTATCAATAAAGGCGCCGATTGGTATAATAAAATCGGCACACAAAATAGTAAAGGCACCAAGATATTCGCGCTGGTCGGCAATATTGTCAATACTGGTCTTGTCGAAGTGCCGATGGGTACTACCCTTAGAACAATCATCTTCGATATCGGCGGCGGCATATCCAAAGGGCGCAAGTTCAAAGCCGTTCAGACCGGCGGCCCCAGCGGCGGCATGATTCCGGAAAGCCTGCTCGACCTGCCGGTAGACTTTGATGAGTTAACAAAAGCTGGCTCCATGATGGGTTCAGGCGGCATGATCGTCATGGACGAAAAGACTTGCATGGTGGACATGGCGCGTTATTACACCACCTTCCTTGAGGGCGAGTCCTGTGGCAAATGTCTACCCTGCCGCGAAGGTTTAAGACAGATGAGATACATCCTGGATGGCATCACCGATGGACGAGGCAAAGAAGGGGATATCCAGCTTCTGGAAGAGCTATCCGCCACGCTGGTCGACGCCTCGCTCTGTCAGCTGGGGCAAACTGCACCCAATCCTGTAATGAGCTCCATCAAATATTTCAGAGATGAATATGAAGCCCATATTAAAGACAAAAAATGCCCCGCCGGCGCCTGTAAACTGGGGCAACAGTAAGGATAAGATAACATGGTGAATTTAACGATTAACGGACGACAGATAAAAACAGAAGAAGGCAAGACGATACTCGATGCCGCCCGTAAAAATAATATCTATATCCCCACTTTATGCGCTAATGAGGCGGTGGCTCCTTACGGCGCCTGCCGGCTCTGCTTGGTGGAAATAAAGACCTCTAAAGGCAGGGAACGCTTGGTAACATCCTGTATTTACCTGGTAGAACAAGGGCTGACCGTCCGGACAGATACGGAGAGAATTAAAAAAATCCGCAAAATGTTACTGGAATTGTTGTTGGCGAGGTGCCCTGACTCTGAAGAAATCCAGAAGATGGCTAAAGAAGCCGGTATCGCTAAGACACGCTTCGTGGAGCAGAGTGGGAATAACAAGTGTATCCTTTGCGCCAATTGCACTCGTACCTGCGAAGAAGTTGTTGGTGTTGCTGCTATAAGTCTCGCCAAACGCGGCGTAGACCGCGAAATCACCACGCCCTTCGGTCAGGATTTTTCCGAGGCATGTATCGGCTGCGGCTCCTGTGTCTATAGCTGTCCCACCGGCGCTATTACGATGGTAGATAAAAAGTCCAGGAGAATCATTAACTGGCCGCACAACACCATGGAGTTCAAGCTAAAGAAGTGCTCTGTCTGCGGGCAGTACTGGGCGCCGGAAAAACAGATTGAGTATATTGCTAAAGTCTCTGGTACACCATTAAGCGATTATGATAAATGCCCCGACTGCCGCGATTAAAATTAGAATCTCAATTTATAGTTATCAGGAGAGGGGCGTAAAAAGCCCCTCTCTTGTTGTGAATACATATTGCGTCAGGTCAAACTCTAGGCTATACTAATGGCGGGGTTGGGTAGTTTGGTACTTGTATCTTGTTACTTGTTATTTTAAAATCGGGGTGTAGCGCAGTTGGCTTAGCGCGCAGCGTTTGGGACGCTGAGGTCGGAGGTTCAAATCCTCTCACCCCGACCATTAAAAATGGAGTTGACATAATATGAACGCCAATAATCAACCTATCGAACGCAACGTCGCCATGGAACTGGTACGCGTTACCGAAGCCGCCGCCATGTCCGCGGCGCGTTATCTAGGGAGAGGTGATAAAAACCTCGTAGATGAAGCAGCGGTTACAGCCATGCGTAACGTGCTGGGATTTGTCAGGATGGACGGCATTGTTGTCATCGGGGAAGGAGAAAAAGACGAAGCTCCGATGCTTTTCATCGGTGAAAAAATCGGCGATGGCTCGGAGCCTAAAGTTGATATCGCCGTTGACCCGGTTGATGGCACCACTCTTACAGCCAAAGGACTTCCCGGCGCGATATCTGTAGTTGCGCTTTCTGCCCGTGGAACGATGCACTGTCC
>DAOUCO010000039.1:0-3199 GCA_034432135.1 Dehalococcoidales bacterium
CTTTTTACCGATGGGGATGCCACCGCCGATTTCGAATATCATTTCACGCAGGGTAACGCCCATGGGTACTTCTACCAGGCCGGAGTTATTGATTTTGCAGACCAGCGAAAATATCATGGTGCCTTTGCTGCCGGCAGTACCGATTTTCGAGTACCAATCAGCGCCCCTGTTAATGATTAACGGCACATTAGCCCATGTTTTGACATTATTAAGGAGGCTGGGCTTATCCCAGAGCCCCTTTTCCGACATATGAACATATTTGGACTTGGGTTCGCCGACCTTGCCCTCGAGGGAGGCTATAAGGGCGCTGGATTCGCCGCAGACAAAAGCCCCGCCGCCCTTATTGATGGTAATTCTGAAATCAAAGCCGGAACCGAGAATGTTATCGCCGAGTAGCCCGTAGTCCGTCGCCTGGTCGATGGCGATTCTGGCATGTTCCACGGCTAAAGGATATTCATTGCGCACGTAGATAAAGCCCTGATGCGCGCCGATGGCGTAAGCGCCGATGATCATCCCCTCGATAATGCTGTGGGGATTTCCCTCCACGATGCTGCGGTCAGGGTAAGCGCCGGGGTCGCCTTCATCAGCGTTGCAGATGACATATTTAACATCGCCTTCAGCGGCGCGGCAGGACTGCCATTTGCGGCCGGTGGGGAAGCCCCCGCCACCCCTGCCACGCAGGCCGGATTTTGTAATTTCATCGATTATTTTATCGGGGCCCATCTGCGTGAGGGCTTTACTTAATGCGGAGTAGCCTCCGACGGCGATATAATCGGTAATTTCCGTAGGGTCGATTTCGCCGTTGGCGCCCAGAATAAGACGCATTTGTTTAGCATAGAAAGGCACGGTTGATTCATACGTAATAGCTTTATCGGTGGCCGGGTCTTTGTAAAGCAAACGGGGGATAATTTTGCCGTTGATAACGGTCTCGGTAATTATTTCCTGAACATCTTCCGGCTTAACATGCTGGTAAAATATCTTCTTGGGGCCGATAACCACCAGCGGGCCACGTTCGCAGAAACCGTGGCAGCCCGTTTCCTTGAACTCTATTTTGACCTGAAGCTCTCTTTTTTCTATTTCATCAGAAAAAGCATCGACGACGTTTTCGGCTCCCGAGGCGCGGCAACCGGTACCGCCGCATACGGAAACTGTTATGCGACTGCTGTCTTTATCGCTTAATAACGTCCGGCGCAGTTGCTCCAGTTCCCGAACACTCTTGAGCTTTCTATCCAGTAGCTTTCTTACCTGTTCAACCATGGAACGCCTTTCCGATATTTATTCGTAATTCTTAAGGATTTTATCCAGTTTATCCGGGGTCACCTGTGCCTCGTATTTGCCGTCGATGACCACTACCGGACCCAAAGCACAGCAGCCGAGACAGTTGGCCGTCTCTAATGTAAATCTCTCATCCGGGGTAGTTTCGCCGGGCTTTATTTTGTAATCGCGGCCGATTTTATCGACGAGCCTTTGTCCGCCTCTAACATGGCAGGCGGTGCCGAGGCAAACGGTAATTGTGTGGCGGCCTCTGGGCTTGAGACTGAACGACTGGAAAAACGTAGCGACGCTAAAGACCTGACTCAAGGGGATATTCAATTTCTGACTTATCTTAACCAAGGTCTCCTGGGGGAGATAATCGAACTGCGCCTGGATATCCTGTAATAACGATATTAACTGCTCTTTTTTATCGATATAACTATTAATAAGGGCTTCGACTTTTACGGCACTGCTCTCCAAAGCTGCCTGAATTGCCGCTAAATCGAGGGTATTATCGGCCATTGCGCCTCCTTTTTTAAGACCTTACAATTTAAGATTAAATCCTGGGCGATTTTTTGCCCACCGTTGATACACTTTCTCGTGATGCATAAAACACCTGTATTGATAAACGAGAGAAACCGTCAAAACACCTATATGAATAGGTATAATGTGCAATTTATTAAGCTAATAGTACGATGTACTGTTGCTCTCTATAATTGGATAATAAAGATATATGACTAATATTCGGGTCCTTCTTTGTGAAGACCATTTGATAACCCGCCAGGGTATCCGCCGCCTGCTTGAAGATGAAAAAGGTATCGAAGTCGTTGGCGAAGCCAGCAACGGCGAAGAAGCGATAAAGCTAGTCAACGAAGTCAAACCCGACGTTATTCTCATGGATGTGGCGATGCCCAAACTAAACGGCATCGAGGCTACGCGGCAAATCAAACTCATCAACCCGCAGATGAATATCCTGATTCTAAGCGCCTACGATGACGACGAATATGTTTTCGCCCTGTTGAAAGCGGGCGCCAATGGTTATTTACTGAAAAATGTCAGCGGCGACGAACTGGTGCGTGCCATCAAAGCCGTCCAAAAAGGGGAACCGGTACTCAATCCTACGGTGGCGATGAAGGTCGTCAACTATTTCCGATTAAACGAGACCAAGGTGCCCGCGGCAGAAGAGAGCACGCACTTGAGCGAAAGAGAACTGGGCATCATCAGGCTGGCGGCAAAAGGGCTGACGAATAAAGATATCGCGGAGAACCTGCACTTAAGCTACCGCACCGTTGAGGGACATTTACGGGATATTTTCAACAAACTCGGGGTAGGGTCCAGGACGGAGGCGGTGCTCCATGGCTTGAAAATGGGCTGGTTTACACTGGAGGAGCTGGTCTAAATAGATTTCATTAAGATAAATACCTGGATGTTGACAATATAATATGCCACTGAATTTAAAAATCCTGGAAAAAATAATCGATGGTTCAGCCGTGCCCGTTTTTGTTATCAACCAGAACCATATAGTAACTCACTGGAATACCGCGATGGAGATGCTTTCCGGTATTAAAAGGGAGAAAATCATTGGTCAAGAAGGCTGTTCGGAAGTATTTTACGGCTATAAGAGGCCGACCATGGCTGATTTGATTGTCAACCGGGCATCGCCGGAAGAGATTGAAAAACACTATCAGGGCAAGTGCCGCCGCTCCCCGTTAATCGAAGGGGCTTATGAAGCCGAGGACTTTTTCCCGGGACTGAATAATAGCGGTAAATGGCTTCATTTCACCGCCAGTCCGCTTATCGGCGACAACGGGGAAATGATAGGCGCGATAGAGACGCTCGAGGATATCACCGAGCTTAAAGCGCTGGAAAACGACCTGCGCTATTTTTTGCAGCAGACAACCAGAGCGCACGAGGAAGAACGGAAATACATCGCGCGCGAGCTTCA
>DAOUCO010000040.1:0-16374 GCA_034432135.1 Dehalococcoidales bacterium
CCATTTTCCTCAGCCTTGCCTCGGCCGATGTTGAAAAAGCTATAGCCGTTATTTTCGTATTAATATTAATAGCGGTGGCGGCGCTATTGATTATCCGCAAGACCATAGGCAGAAGGTACCGCGTATGATAGAAATCAAAAGCCTTTCACTACGTCTGGGCGAGTTTAACCTTAAAGATATCAACCTGTCCATCCGCGACAGTGAATATTTCGTTATTCTGGGACCCACAGGGGCGGGGAAAACCGTCCTGATGGAATGTATCGCCGGACTACATAACTTTAAAAAAGGAGCGATATTCATCAATGCCCGGGACGTTACGCGCGTTGTGCCCGAAGAAAGGAGCCTGGGATATGTCCCGCAGGACTATGTCCTGTTCCCTTTTCTAAATGTTTCCGATAACATCGCCTTCGGGCTGAAACAAAGTAAAATTACTGCATCGAAGACCAGAGAGCGAGTTGACGAAATCGCTGGAATATTAGGCGTTAAATCATTGCTACACCGCGATACGCTTTCTTTAAGCGGCGGCGAAAAACAACGCATTGCACTAGCCCGAGCTTTAGCACCTTCGCCAAGTATTTTATTGCTTGACGAGCCTCTGGGCGCACTCGACATGCGCACGGCTAAGTCCTTAAGACTTGAACTAAAGCGCATTCATCGACAGCTGGGACTGACTACCATACACATCACACACAACCTCATGGAGGCATTGGAAATGGCAGACCGGGTCGCCGTCATTCAGGACGGGCATATAGAGCAGGTGGCGGAGCCAGAAGCGATGCTCTTCTACCCTGAAAGCGATAAGGTCGCCGATTTCATCGGCTCACCGAATATTCTGGACTGCGATTACTGCCGCAGCCTCGGTCAGGGCATTATGGAAGTCGGCTGCGGCGGTTTGAAACTAACCGTTGCCCATGAAGGCAGCGATATTAAAAAGGTGGCAATTTTACCACGCCATATCTACGTCTCCGAAACTAGACCCCCGGGTTTAAGCGTTAACGGATTTCAAGGCTTGATTACCTCGATCGAGCCTACCGGCAATACAGTAAAAATACGCCTTAGTGTAGCGGGGAAAAGCCTAATGTCGGAGATACCCTCCTATATCTTCGAGGAAATGGACCTCACTACAGGCAAAGAAGTCTTTCTGATACTCCGCATGAGACGTATCCGCGTTTACGAGAGCAATCATTAAACCATTTTAACGCAAATATACAAATTTTTTACCTATTATACCAACCTTTTATTATCTTCTGCGTTATAATATAGCAGAACGACCGTCAATAAGGAGGTATTATGAAGAAGTTTTTATTTTTACTGCTAATCCTTTTGGTAGCTTCAATGGTAATTGGTGCGGTTGCCTGCGGCGGCGGGGAGGAAGGACCCTATTCTGGAAGCACACAAGAATCACGTGATGGGATATTTTTAACTCAAGTCCCTACTTATACTACCCCCGCTACTGCAACCGCTACACCTCCTATAACGATCAGCCCAGGAAAAGACGGAGCCATTAACTTTTTTCATGCGGCGACAACCGACCGCATGGTAATTTATACCGCCTACCTGACTCTCGTAGTCGATGATGTTTCTGCGGCAATGCAGCAGATTAATACGCTTGCCAAGACTTACGGCGGATATGTCGTTAATTCCAATATCAGTGAAGACCAGAATAGGTTATACGCATATATCAGCTTCAGAGTGAACTCCGACCACTATAACGAAACCATCCAGGCTTTACGCAATCTGGCGGCCCATGTAAAGTCGGAATCTACTACAGGACAGGATGTTACCGAACAGTATACCGACCTCGCTTCCCGACTACGCAATCTTGAGGCAAGCGAAGCGCAACTGCTCGAACTAATGAAGCAGGCTGGCACAGTGACAGAAATCCTAGCCGTACAAAAACAGCTTACCAGCACCCGTGAGGAAATCGAGGTAATCAAGGGGCAGATGCAGTATCTGGAGCAGAGCTCTGCCCTAGCTCTGTTCACCGTCACACTGGAACAGTCCAAGCTCGTCGTTGAATTTACAGCGGAAAGACGCACGGTTAAGGAAGGCGATACAATCCAGTTCTATGCCAATGTTTCCGGCGGCTTTACCCCATATACGTATGAATGGGACTTCGGTGACGACGCTACAAGCACCGAAGCCAACCCGTCCCATGTTTACCGTTCCGGCGGCGATTATACCGTCTCGCTGAAAGTGACCGATGACAAGGGCACTTCCGAGACTTATATTAGAGAAGACTACATTACAGTACATGCCGGGTGGACTGCCAGCAGCGTTGTCGAAAGCGCCTGGAACGGTCTGTTAAGCTTCTTCCGCGGCCTGGGAGCCTTCTTTATTGGCCTGGGAATATTCAGTCCGATATGGATAGTTATCCTAGTAATTCTGTACTTTGCCTGGTGGCGGCGTCGTAAGAAGAAGACTCAATAGACCAGTTGATGAAACTCTAAAGAAAGAGGGGGGTGAGAGCCCCCCTTCCCCTTTTCACCTTATGTTTTAAAGAATTTTAATAAAGCGTCGCTGTTTGTTCCTTTAATTAAAAGAGCCTTATGACGGCTAGCCTGACCTTTAACGATAAATATGGAGGACTTTCTAATCCCCAGCTTCTCCGCCAGAAAATCGACAAGCTCTTTATTGGCTTTACCTTTTTCCGGCGCGGCGCTGACCTTGACATGCAAGACCCCGTCTTTAAAGCTGGTTATTTCATTACGCCCGGCGTTAGGCGTTACTTTTACCGCCAGCCGGATGCCCGGGCTGCTGTTATTAACACTCAACTAAATTCCCCGGTTTTAGCTTAAAAGGGTCAATCTTCGTAGTGTTTACTGCGCCCCAATAAGAAAGCGATTGCACCCAGGATAAGGATTATTGCCGCATACATCCAGAATGTCCAGTTAAGTTTATCGCTGACAATCGAGCCCGATGTTACTTCCAGAATGTCAACAACACCTAGTGCCGCGGCTATCGCGCCTAATGCTCCAAGAATCGCTGCTATGAGACCCATTTTTGAACCTCCTTATCATTTATCCAAACGCCCAGCATGATATAATTAAGTTAACGACATATATAAGTCGTTTGGAGATAATATAACATGAAATTGATAAATAATCTATATCATTACCCGGAACAGGGGATGCTGGACTGTAACACTTACGTTATTAAAGGCAGTCCCGGTATCATTATCGACCCCGGCAATACCGATTTTCTGAAGGGGCTAGTCGAAGCGATGCAACAAGACGGAATTACGCCGAAGGATATCAGCATCATCGTTAACACCCACCTTCACATCGACCATTGCGGCGCCAACGAGGCATTCAAGAGACTATCCGGCGCTAAAATCGTCCTGTATCCCGTTCAGAAGAAAAACTATCAGCTGGTAGTCGTCGACGGGGCACGACTCTTCGGTATGGAGCCTGGCGAGTTCACCGTGGACCAGATTTTACAAGAGCCTGTCCTGAAATCGGGGAACATGAAAATAGAAATTATTCCCGCCCCCGGTCACTCCCCTGACTGCGTTTGCTATTATCTGCGGAAAGAGAAGGTGCTAATCTGCGGCGATGTGCTTTTCGAGATGAACACCGGGCGTGTCGACCTGCCCGGCGGCCATGCCGACGACTTGAAAAATTCTATCAACGCTCTGGCAAAACTCGATGTCGAATATTTACTGCCCGGACATATGGGCGTGGTTGCCGGTGCGGAAAATGTTAAAGAAAACTTTGATTTTATCAAGAAAAATGTCTTTCAATGGTTATAATGGAGAGGTACTTGTAGCGTGTCTGACCTAGAATATGTAATAGGGGCATTACTAAAAGAAAAGAGACTGACTTTAGGCGTGGTAGAGTCGGGCACAGGTGGGCTTATTTCCCACCTTATAACCAATGTTCCGGGCAGCTCAAACTACTACAAAGGGTCGGTTACGGCCTATTCTAACGAGATAAAAAGGGGAATAATCGGCGTTAAATCCGCTACCCTTGAGCAATATGGCGCCGTAAGCCCGCAGGTCGCCATCGAAATGGCTGACGGCGGCAGAAAAGTGCTAGGAGTCGATATTTGTATTGCGGATACAGGTATTGCCGGGCCTAGCGGCGGTACGATGGAAAAACCGGTGGGGCTTTTCTATATCGGTCTAGCGCACAAAGGCGGCGCTTTCAGCCGCAAGCGTCAGTTCCACGGCACTCGAGAAGAAAACAAACGAAGCGTCGCCGAGGCGGCTTTAGGGTGGTTGAGAGATTACCTGACATCACTTTAATTTTTCCTGATTGCCATCATCTATTTACTCTGTTATACTCTGACCGTAACAATAACTAGATTGGAGAATTTTTTGTGAAAAGAGCCGACGGGCGAACATATAATGAGCTGAGACCTATTAAAATAATCACCGGCTATCAAAGTTTTGCCGAGGGGTCGGCGCTAATCGAACTGGGCAAGACGCATGTCCTCTGCGCCGTTAGCCTCGATGATAGAGTACCTCCCTTCCTAAAGGGCAGCGGTAACGGCTGGGTCACTGCGGAATACGCGATGCTTCCTCGCTCTACAGTTACCCGCACCCAGCGCGATTCCACACAGGGGCATGTGGGCGGGCGCAACCAGGAAATACAGCGTCTCATAGGGCGCTCTCTGCGGGCGGTGACCGATATGACGGCTCTCGGGGAAAGGACATTAATCGTCGATTGCGATGTTATCCAAGCCGACGGCGGCACCCGCACAGCCGCTATTACCGGCGCGTATGTCGCTTTACACCTAGCGATGGAAAAACTGATGCAGATGGGAATTATCTCCAGAATGCCGTTAAAAAGCGCCGTCGCCGCCGCCAGTGTAGGTATTGTTAATAATTATATGATGATGGACCTTTGCTACGATGAAGACTCCCAGGCAGCCGTAGATTTTAATATTGTTATGACGAGCAAAGGCGAGTTCGTGGAGGTGCAGGGCACCGCTGAGGGTAAGCCTTTTTCGCGGCAATCCATCGACGATTTATTAGCTTTAGCAGAAAAAGGCATCCAACAGCTTTTTAAAATCCAGCAAGAAGCGTTAAAGGGTCAAAAGTAGTTGGCTTTCATTCCGGCGAAGGCCAGAATCCATACACCCTTTCCCCACCACTGGATTCCCGTTTGCACGAGAATGACGATTCTAAAACTAAGGTCTGACCTGTCCAGTACCGAAGATAATCCATTTATAGGTTGTCAGTTCTTTAAGTCCCATAGGTCCGCGGGCGTGCAGCTTCTGCGTGCTGATACCCACCTCCGCCCCTAACCCAAACTGTCCGCCATCCGTAAACCTGGTGCTGGCGTTAACGTAGACGCAGGCGGCATCAACCTCGTTAAGAAAGCGCATCGCGTTATTATAATCCTCGGTAACGATAGCCTCGGAATGTCCCGAGCCGTATTTCTCGATATGCTCCAGAGCGTCGTCGAAAGAGTCAACAACTTTTATGGCAGCGGTTAATGATAGGAACTCTTTACCCCAATCCTCTTTGACTGCGGGGACGAGGTTCAGCGACCTATCTCTCTTCAGGATTGCCATCGCCCTTTCATCGCAGTGGAGCTCAACTTTAGCTTTATTCAGTTCCGCCGCCATTTCCGGTAAGAAGTCCTCCGCTATATCAGCGTGGACAAGAACGGTGTCTAAAGCGTTACACACCGTGGGACGCTGGACTTTGGCGTTATAGACAATGTTCACAGCTTTCTGGATATCGGCGCTTTTATCCACGTAAGTATGGCATACGCCAATGCCGCCGGTGACTACCGGCATAGTAGCTTTTTCCGCAACAGATTTTATCAATCCCGCCCCGCCCCTCGGGATAATTAAATCGATGATATCGTTCATCTTCAACATTTCGTCCACGAGAGCGTGGTCGGTATTATCAATAAACTGAACGCAACCACCAGGTATCCCCGCACGCTTACAGGCGCCCTGTATCACTTTAACGATAGTAGTATTGGAATTAATCGTCTCTTTGCCGCCCCGCAGGATGACGGCGTTGCCGGACTTGAGGCAGAGCGACGCGATATCCACTGTTACATTGGGACGGCTTTCATATATTGCCCCGATAACGCCGATAGGCACGCGTTTTTTACCGATTTGCAGTCCGTTGGGCATGGTGCGCATTTCATATACCTCGCCGACGGGGTCGGGTAAAGCGGCAACGGCAAGCGTGTCCGCGGCGATACCCTCCAGCCGACTCTCGTTAAGCATCAGCCGGTCGAGCAGAGCAGCACCCATACCGGCAGCCTTAGCTGCCTTATAATCCTTCTCGTTAGCAGCCAAGATTTCATCCTTACGTAAAAGAATGTCATCGGCGATATAGCGTAGCGCCTTGTTTTTGATATCCGTAGAGATATATGCCAAGCGACGCGAAGCGAGCTTAGCAGCCCTGCCTTTAGCTTTGAAATCATCTATGGCGCTTTTCATATTTTAACCAACCCCTCCTCACAAAATCATCTGCTACTCGAATTTACCACTCCCGCTAAAGTGAAAAACATAGCGCGGCGGGAGGCTGGTGACCGCCCGGTTGACCCGCTTTTTTAAGGCGCAGCGACTCTTACGTCCATCCTCCAATTCGATGATATAGCCCCCGCCGTCCTTGATTTGCTTGTATTCAACGAGTGTTAGTTCCCCCCACCACCGATGCTCTTCTTCATGCTGGAAATTGTAGGTTACATTGGCAATAAACTGGTCGTTGAGAGAATTATAGAGTTTACCTGTTGGCAATTGGTGCCTCCCTTTCCAGTAGCGCTAGATTGTTGCGATGGACTACTTCCGGCCCGTAATCGTAGTTCAATAAGCTGCTGATTTTGCTCGATTGGGCTCCTTTAATAATAGATATATCATCGGCGCTATAGTTGGTGATGCCGCAGCCGATTTGCGTCCCTTCCGTATCATAAATTTCGACGATATCTCCGCGACGGAACCTGCCTTCCGCCGATTTTATGCCAGCCGCCAGCAGACTACGGTTCTGTTTTTTAAGAGCTAAAACGGCGCCGGAATCGATAGTCAGTTTGCCTTTGGTGCAGAGTCCGGAAAGCATCCAGCGCCGCCGGCTTTCAATGTGATTCCCCACGCTTAAAAAATGGGTGCCGATAGATTCTCCTTTTGCCAGCCTGATAATGATGTCAGGCTCTCTGCCGTCGGCGATGACCACATGCACCCCCGAGTCTGTAGCCAGCTTGGCGGCTTCTATTTTGGTTATCATGCCACCCGTACCCCTGGTGCTGGCCGTATCCATCCCTAACCGTCTAATGGCGTCATCGATTTTAGTTACCACCGGGATGAGTTGAGCCTTTGAGTCCTTGTGGGGGTCGGCAGTATAAAGCCCGCCGATATCGGTAAGTATCATCAACATGTCAGCATCAATCAGATTAGCCACCATCGCCGAAAGGTTATCGTTATCCCCGAATTTAGCTTCCTCAATTTCATCGACGGATACTACATCGTTTTCATTAACGATACAGATGACTTTTAACTCTATCAACGCCAGCAGCGTATTACGGGCGTTAAGGTAACCCGCACGGTCAGCAATATCAGCTTTAGTCAATAATGCCTGCGCCACGCTGATATTATATTTTTCGAACATCTGCTCATAGGTATGCATCAACCGGCTCTGGCCGACCGATGCCAGCACCTGCTTGAAAGGCATGCTGCGGATTTTTTTCACCAGGCCTAGTTTATGCCTTCCGGCGGCGATAGCTCCTGAACTGACGATGACGATTTCAGCACCCTTGCCTTGCAGCCGGGCAATCTGCCCTACCAGATTGGACATTACTTTCTGGTCCAACTGGTCGCCGCCGCCGGTCAGGAGATTGGTACCAAGCTTGACTACAAAACGCCGGTACGAAAGTCCTGTTGAATTGGTTGAGTTTTTATTAGCTTTCATAAAAAACACAAATAGTTGTTTCCATTATAACATAAGGCGGATTATCTTTAACAAAGATGACTTAAAAAATTTTTGTTGACAGATATCCTGACGGACAGTACAATAGTCCTGTATGAATATAAGATTAAATGGAAAGCTTGTTTCCGGCACTGCTGATAAACAAAAAATATCCGTAGGCCAGCGGCGCTCTAATATAGAAATAATTGCCGACATGCTCCGTATTGGAGAAAACGGCGCCGGGAAAACAGAAATCATGTATACTGCCAACATGAGCTATCACCAGATACAGAAATATCTCGAATATCTGGTAAATCAGGGTTTTATTAATAAAGTCAACCTAGACAATACGACGGTTGCCTATCAGGTAACCGAAACTGGCTTAAAACTTTTAAAAGCCATCGATACGCTCTTAGCAATGCTTAAATCTACTGAAAACCCCGGTCAACAGCCTAAATAAAAGCTTAACCCAAATATAGCCCGAAAACCTGATGACGCCGGGCTTTTTTTATTGGAAAACCCATCGTACGAATGCGACCCTTTATACCTCTTTGTTAATGAAACTTTAAGATAAACTTTATAATTCTTTTATACACTTTATATTTATATTTATGAGTCAATGATAGACTGATAATAAGTAACAAAATATCAACACAGGTCAAGCCTGAAGTATTAAAGAGGTAAGATTACATTCATGAGAAGGACTCTTTTACTGGATGAAGACGACTTAATAATGGTCGTCAAAGAAGACATCGTCAAACAGATCGATGAAAACCGCGGCGAAATGAACCGTACAGAATTCGTCAATTATCTTATTCAATGTCAGCTAAAAGAGCGGTTGAACCAGCAAAAATGCGTCACCAGAGATGAGTTCCGGCATTTTACCCGTCAGATGACGGACGTACTCCATAATTTCCTACAGTTTTTCATCAGCTACGGCATGTCCATGAATAAAGGACAGCTTAATGAAAACGTACAGTCACTGAATAAACAATTAGAATCATTTTTAAAACCTAACGAAGATATTGAAGAGTTTTAATTACACTCTCGAAGATCAACTTTTCGCAGATTCATTTATCTAAATAGAACTATGTTATAGAACATAGTCACTTCCCCTGCCAGAACATATATCTTAGTCTTTTGATGTAAGTTTTGTTTCCCTTACTGCTTATACGTCAGAGAGGCAACAGTTGCTTAGAGCCATTGATCTTCTACGCCAGGGTCGCGATGAAGAACTCTGGGATATGTGTTGTGGATATCTTTATCTGAATATTGAAGAATTCATGACAATACAACGGAGCCTGCTTCTTCATCAACTGCAATTACTGAATAATTCACTTTTAGGTAAAAAAATCATGCGGGGAGCCGCGCCGCAAACGGTTGAAGAATTCAGGCAGCTTGTACCACTCACTACTTATAAGGATTATTGTCCTGAATTCATGGAAAAACAAGAAGATAATTTACCCGTAACCCCCGCCTTCTGGGTACGTACCTCGGGATGGTCAGGAGATTACCCATGCAAATGGTTTCCCATGTCATACGAATATGCACTTCAATTAAGCGCAATTTTATGTGGTATCGGTATATTATCCTGTTCTGACAAGTGGGAAGATATTTCACATATTCCAGATAGAGTAAGACTGTTATATTCCGTCGCACCTCGACCATATATCTCTGGCACCTTTGCCGATTTATTGAGAATACAGGCACCGGTTAAATATTTTCCTGACCTTGAAAAAGCTGAAAAAATGACTTACGAAGAAAGAATTACCGCCGGTTTGAAGCAGGCGCTTAATCAGGGGATAGACTACTTCCTGGGGCTGTCTCTTGTATTAGTTAAAATAGGTGAACAACTAAGCGAATCTTCCGGTAGGATTGATATCCGTCAATTCTGGAATCAACCCAAAGCCATGGCGCGTTTATTGAGGGCGTTCATTAAAAGTCGACTTTCCGGCAGGCCGATACTTCCTAAGGATTTATGGTCATTAAAAGGCATAGTCGGCAGCGGTGTTGATAGCTCGGTATACAAGGAAAAAATCAAGGAGCTCTGGGGAAGAAAACCGCTGGATATGTATTCCAATACTGAAGGCGGTGTTATTGCGACGCAAACATGGGATTATCAAGGCATGACCTTTATCCCCAACCTGAATTTCCTTGAATTTATCCCGGAAGATGAATTGACTAAATGGCAGATGGACCACAGTTATAAAATGAAAACGTTGCTACTAGATGAAGTTAAAGCCGGTGAAGTGTATGAGATTATTTTTACTAACTTTCATGGCGGCGCCGCAATAAGGTATAGAGTCGGGGACATGGTAAGGATTACATCTCTACGCAATGAAAATCTGGGAATAGAAATTCCGCAAATGTCCTTCGAACGGCGAGCCGATGACATGATAAATTTCATGGTTATCAAGTTAACGGAAAGGCAGATCTGGCAAGCGCTAGAAAAAACAAACATTCCCTATGAAGATTGGACTGCTTACAAGATACCGGGGGAACCCGTATTACATCTCCTTATTGAACCTAAAAAGGATTTTTACGGTACGGAATCGGATGTAGTCCGGGCTATTGAGAAGCATATTATTGATGCAGGTAGAAGCAGTTATGATAAATCTGGTGTTGCAGAAGACTGGAGAGATTCACTTGATTTTAAAATACAGGTAACGTTATTGCCATATGGCACCTTCTCTCATTATTCAGCTAGCAGGCAGGCTGAGGGGGCTGACCCAGCCCATATTAAACCTCCTCATATCAATCCTTCAGAAAAGGCCCTTTCTCTTCTCATCCCTAATATGAATGAGGCTATGGTCTTTAGAAAAACCACGCCAAAAGAAAAAGAGACCGCTGAGTCTACCTTTATTTCATAGTACTTTAGTTACCCTCACTTTAGGTTACCTACTTTAGTTACCTCTTGACAGTTACTATATTTGGCTTGATAATTGCCTCATATGAACGTTTATGCTATAGCTCCACTAATAGCAACAATAGCATATATACCACTATTACTTACCATTCTTTCTAGCCGGCCATGGCAGAGAAGGCAGATATTATTTGTTATATTTTTAATCTCCGCCATGTTATGGAGTCTACTTGATTATATATTTAGAGGCAATTTTTTCCCGGGAATGGCAGACACCATTTTCAAACTTGTAATAATAAGCTTTTTCTTAATGACGGTACAATTTCACTACTTTGGAACTTCCTTTTATCCGCGCGGGCAGAAACGTTGGATCCCTCATGTCTATATTTCTTTATTAGTAGTTATAGTTTTAACTTCCCTGGGATATGTTACTGGAAGCGTGACCATTAACAGTAGTTATGTATATGGTTTTTATAAAATAGGGGTTATCGCACTCGCGATACCTTTAATATTCATGGTTTCCTGGAACATGTTTGTTTTTGGGAAAATGTTAAAATCCGCTACCGATCCAATAAAACGCAACCATATTATTGCTATTATTTTAGGAGTATCTGTATTAACTATTTTCACCATTTTAAGTTTATTACCTGCCGGCAGGACATTCCCATTAAGTCACTACGGCAATTTAATAAACGCTTTTATTCTTACTTATTCCGTTGTGAGACACCGGCTGGTTGATATCAGACTTGTTATCAGGCGCAGCACAGCCTGGCTTAGCCTAGGAATTGCCGGAGTTTTAATTTACTGGCTACTACTGGTTATAGCTGAAAAAATCTTCAATTTCCAATTAGATATAGTCGCTACCATCGGCGTTACCGTATTAGCAGTTCTAGTATCTATTTTTATATATCTGATACGTGATAATCTTTTTAAAATAATAAGTCGCGTTTTACACGGTTCCAATTATAATTATCAACTGAAACTTTATGAGTTTACCAATACGATACATAATATTTTCAGTCTTAAAGAACAGGGCGGCGAACTGGTAGTGCTGTTAAAACAAGCGCTAAGAATCAAGCAGGTATGTCTGCTTTTCCCCGATCTTGAGACTGGCGATTATGTAGCTAAGTTCTACGAGCCTAAAGACGATAAAAACCGCTTAAGCGATTTTAAATTAAGAGCGAGCAATCCTATAGTTATTTATCTGGAAAAAGAAAAAAAGTCACTTAGTAAAGACAACCTAGTTATCCTTCCTTTTTTCTTGAGCCTGTGGCCGCAGGAAAGAGAGGAAATTGCATCAAGAAACATCTCGATGTTCATACCGCTTATTAGTCGCGAACGGCTGATCGCTATTCTGGTACTCGGTGAAAAGCAGTCCGGGCGGTATTCGCTCGAAGACCTCAACATCATCGAGAATACTACCGAGAACGTGGCGGTCAGTATGGAGAAGGAATACCTCCGCGAGCAGCTTAGGGAGCGTGAAGAGGAGCTATCGGTTATCAATAATTCCAGTGTTATTTTATCTTCCAGCCTCGATATTCAAGAGATTTTCGGCAGTTTTGTGCAAGAACTGAAAAAAGTAGTTAACGTCGACTGGGCAACGATTGTACTTATAGAAGACAATGAGTTTGTCTGCGTGGCTTTATCCTCGCCTGAAACTGCCGCTTATCAAATAGGAGACAGGATACCCATAGAAGGGAGCGGCACGGCCTGGGTGGTAGCCCAGAAGAAGCCCTTCATCGAGCCTGACCTAGCGGAGGAAAAATATTTTACTACCAGCGATTTCTTTTATACTCACGGCTTTCGTTCCATGGCATATATGCCTTTAATCGCCAAAGGCAAGATAATCGGCAGTTTTATCTTATCCAGCAGAACGCCAAATGCCTTCAGCCGACGTGATGTCAAACTCCTGGAGCAACTGGCAGCGCAAATAGCCATGCCTCTGGAAAATACCCAGTTATATGCCATGGCTAAAAAGAAAGCCGGCGTCGATGAACTCACCGGCCTATATAACCGACGCTCCCTTGAAGAAGTGATTGATAGTGAAATCAGCCGGCATTCCCGTTATGGCGGTGCCTTTTCTTTAGCTATTCTCGACCTTGACTCATTTAAATTGTACAATGATACGTATGGACATCTTGCCGGAGATACTCTTTTACAAATCATCGGCCGTAATATTAAGAACGCTATCAGAAACGCCGATTACGCCTTCCGTTACGGCGGAGATGAGTTTGCCGTTCTGCTCCCGCAGACCTCGATTGACGCCGCCCTTAGCGTATTAGAAAGGGTCCGTGAGAAAATCGTGGACGGTGTAGATACCCATAAAATCACCATAACTGCCAGTATCGGTCTCGCCTGCTGGCCCGATGACGGGATATCACATACCGATATTATAGCTTCAGCAGACGTCTCCTTATACCGGGCAAAACGTAAAGGCGGTAATCAGACTATCTGTGCTTCCGGTCCTCTGGCCGAATTAGCGTCAGCCGGTTCCTCTTCTAAATCCGGCGGTAACATTGACCAGAAATTATCCAACCTCGTTCATGTCTTCGCGGAATTGGTTGATTCAAGAAGCTATTATACTAATAAGCATTCTAAAAAGGTCGCGGACTATGCTCTGGCGCTGGCCAGGGCACTTCAACTCGGCAAAGAGGAAACTTCGAAAATAGAGACCTGCGCTTTAATTCACGATATCGGTAAAATAGGTATCAGCGGCGAAATATTAAATAAAAAGACAGAATTGACAGAAGAAGAATGGCAGATTCTCAAGACACACCCCAGACTAGGAGCGGATATTATCAAGGGCATACCCCAGCTTGCTTACTGCGTGGAGCCTGTTTTGCATCACCATGAAAATTATAACGGCACAGGATACCCTGACGGGTTGAAGGGCGAAGATATTCCTCTGATTTCACGCATTATAGCGATCGCTAATGAGTTCGCCTTATTGACCTCGGAGAAGTCGCTTGTCGAAAGCAAGACTCATGAAAAAGCCCTCGAAGATATCAAACAGCGTGCTGGTACAGACTTTGACCCACATTTAGTTGAGCAATTCGTATCTATCCTGGAACCACAGTTCAGTATCAATAATAAAAGACAGGGAGGTAAAGCAGTGCGGGGTGCTTCAATATAATTCCGGACTGCAAGAAAAATCATGAACAATAATAAGATACATGTGTTCATCATCAGCCAGCAGTCTCTATTTTTACAGGCTCTGGAACAAATATTTTCGGATACGCCGGATATCGTGGTTGTAGGCACTACTGGAGTTAACAGTGATGTGCTAAAGGCAATCGATAATCTCCCCCCGGATGTCGCTCTCCTGGACCTTGATGGTGCGCCGGATAACGGCCTTGACCTAGCACGTCAAATCAGGCAGCGTTCGCCCAATATAGGCGTTATTTTACTTACCTCCAATCCCGATGATAACCAGTTGTTTGCGGCGATAAAGGCGCAGGCGGTAGCTTATTTGAACAAAGAGGTGACTGCAGCACAACTTACCGATACCATAAGACGCGTCGCTAAAGGCGAGCACCCGATTAATGAAAGCCTCACCAACCGACCCAAAGTTGCAGAACATGTATTACAGCAGTTCCAGGAACTCGCTGCCCGCGCTGAAGCCGGACCTTTTATCTCCCCTCTTACCCCGCGCGAAATTGAAATACTTGAGTTCATCGCCCAGGGCTATTTGAATAAACAAATCGCCGCCGAACTGGGCATCAGCGAGCAGACGATCAAGAACCATGTTACCTCGATATTGCGCAAACTTAATGCCAATGCCCGCACCGAAGCTGTGGTTGTAGCGATAAAGCAGGGTTTAATCAAGATAACCTGAAAAACAGAATATATAATAACAGTTTCTAGCGTGCCCTGGGGTAAGAGCCCAATACCTTTACGAAAACAGCATGCTCTTCCAGAGCCTTCAGCGCTTCCCTAACTTCCTTTTCCTCGCGGTGTCCGGAGAAGTCCATATAAAAGTTGTATTCCCATGGCTGGTGGCGGGTAGGGCGGCTTTCCAGCTTGGTAAGGTTAATGCTCCTCATAGCGAACTCCCCAAGGCAGTCATAAAGCGCACCGGGCTTGTGTTTTAAGGAAAAGACAATGGAAGTTTTATCGTTGCCAGTGGGCGGCGAGTCTTCTTTGGAAAGAAGGAAGAACCTGGTGAAGTTCTGTGGGTTGTCTTCAATTTCTTTAGCGAGTATCTTCATCCCATAAAGCTCGGCGGCACGGGCGGAGGCGACGGCGGCGAAGTCCAGGCGTTTTTTCTCTTTTATCATCCTAACACTACCGGCGGTATCGGAGGCAGGGATAATTTCGGCGTTTAATTTACTCAAGAAATTGCGACTTTGACCCAGCGCCTGCGGGTGAGAATAGACGTATTTAATAGTGTCCAATCCCGCCCCTTCGATGGCGATAAGGCAATGGGTGATACGCATTTCCGTCTCACCGCAGACCATGAGAGGGGAATCGAGCAGGAGGTCATAAGAGCGAGTAACGCTGCCCTCCAGCGAGTTTTCCACCGCTACCAAAGCAAACGGCGTATCCCCTCTTTCTACCGCTTCGAAGACCTCTTCGAGAGTATCGTAAGGCACGCCGCGAGTCGATTTCCCGAAAAAGCGGAGGGCGGCTTCCTCGGTATATGCACCCGGTTCGCCCTGGAAAGCCACAGCAACGCCCTGGATTTTTTTGCTTGCGTTGATTATCTGCCGATAGATACCCTCGATATCGCCGGGACTGATTTTTTTATCACGGGCGAGGCCACGCACATGTTTTAAAACGCGCAATTCCCGTTCCCTGTCTTCGATAAGGCGGCGGGTCTTGTTCTTGCCTTTGCCGATTTCTTTAGAGATTTTCTGTCGCTCGGCGATAAGGGCGACAATACGGGCATCTATCTCGTCTATTTTTTTCCTTAAGTCTTCCAGTTTCATTTCAATACCCTAGGAATCAAGCCAGCCCTCATAGCGAAGTCGCAAAGCGTAACCGACATCATGGCTTCTACTACCGGTAACGCCCTGGGGACGATGCAAACGTCATGCCGGCCACTAATTTTGAGAGTAGCCTTTTTCATTTTTTCAATATCGACCGTTGATTGTTCTATAGCGATGGAAGCCGTCGGTTTTACGGCTACCCTGACAACTAAAGGCATGCCATTGCTAATGCCACCGAGAATACCGCCGGCGTTATTAGTCATGGTGATGATTTTACCATTTTTAATTGTAAACGGGTCGTTGTTCTCCGAACCTTTCATACGGGCGGCCACGAAGCCGACGCCGAACTCCACGCCTTTTACGGCAGGTATGGCAAGGAGCGCCCTGGCAAGTTCGCCATCCAGATTATCGAAAACCGGCTCGCCGAGCCCGACCGGTACATTGAGAGCGATGCCTTCAATAATGCCGCCGAGGCTATCTCCCTTCTTTTTTAACTTTTCTATCAGAGCAGTCATTTTCGCCGAGGCGACAGTATCGGCACAGCCAAGCGGGTCTTTTAAAGCCTTTTTCCTAATTTCTTCATAGGGTAGCGACGCGGCTTTAATGCCGCCGATTTCCACAGTATGAGCGAATACTTCGACACCGATAGTATTTAAAAGTTTCCGGGCAATGGCACCAGCCATTACAAAAGTGGCAGTAATCCGACCGGAAAACCT
>DAOUCO010000041.1:0-17749 GCA_034432135.1 Dehalococcoidales bacterium
AGACTGATGCCGTTGCCAATAGTACGTTCGGCGTCCTCAATCCTACGGGCACCGAGACACCTTGAAATCAGAGATGAGCCGCCCATCCCCACCATCATACCGACGCCCCAGGCTAACATTTGAAGCGGGAAGACGATGGAGAGACCGGCGATAGCCAGCATCCCTATTTCGGGGTTGGGGTCAATAAAATTCCCTACAAAAATGGTATTGATGACGTTATAGAGCGTCTGGACAAACATCCCAAAAAACGCCGGAGCGGCCAGCTTGACTAAAAGCCTGCCGATATGTTCGGTATCTAATATGTTCGGATCGTGGTTCTGTTTCGCCATTGATTTTTTGGCACTTACCTATCGAAAAAAGTAGTCGTTTTTACTCCAGTTTAAACAAAATATCACGTAGCTTCCGCAGCGATTTCGATAAATCTTCCAGCTCTTTATCGGTCAGCGAGGACATATTTTCCTGCATAGCGTTGATAACCAAATTATCCTGCTCTTCCAGCACCTGGCGGCCTTTATCGGTAAGGGTAATATTAAACGTCCGCCGGTCATCGGAACCCATTTCTCTTTTAACGAAGCCCAGTTCCACGAGTTTATCGATAAGGTGGGTCATCTGGGCTTTAGCCACGAGCAATTTTTCGCCGATTTTAGCCGGGTGCAGCGTTCCCTCATCTTTAAGTACATGCATTATCTCGAAGTGCAACATCTTGATATCTACGTTGGTATCGACGAAAGTTGTATTGACGACTTTGCGGCGTATCATGCGAAAAACCAGCGACGGCACCGAAAGCAAATCTAGGGCGATTTTTCTCTGGATATCATGAGCCATAGTCGGTCAACCTCCTGAACTATAGTAGGGGAGAGTTGGTATAGAATATAAATAGTTTAGATATTATATAGTTTATATTATATACTAAATAGATACAAAAATCAAGGCTGACTTAAGTACTAAGCGGAGTTTTTACTTTACTGTTGTCATAAATGATATGTGCTAGAATGGAGGTGGGAAGGATAAAAGAGGCTAAAGGAGGAACGAAATCATGACTGTCAATCACGTCGCCGGGAAGAAAAAAGGCAAAGTGATGCTTTATGCTTTAAGCACCTGCGGCTGGTGCGCCAAGACGAAAGGGCTTTTAAATGAGCTGGGTGTTGAATACGACTACATCGATGTCGACCTTTTGAAAGGGGAGGAGCAGTCCGCCGTCATCAAGGAAGTGATGAAATACAATCCAGCCTGCAATTTTCCAACCCTTGTCATCAACGCCAAGAAATGCATCGTCGGCTTTAAAGAAGAAGAAATCCGGGAGGCTTTAGGTTAATGAGCGGGCCCGCGGAAATTACAGCGGAAGAAGTAGAGCGTCTCTATAAAAAACTACGCGATGAAGCGGAAGCCGCCGGCTACCATCTCAACCCCGATGCCGCGATGACACGTGCGCTATTACGAGGTCTATTCGTCAACGAAAAGCGTTACGGCTATCCTGCCTGCCCCTGCCGCCTCGCCTCTGGCGTTAAAGAGGAGGACCTGGATATAATTTGCCCCTGCGACTACCGCGACCCCGACCTGACGGATTACGGCGCGTGCTATTGCAGTCTTTACGTTTCCCGCGAGGCAATGGAGGGCAAGAAAAAAGTAAGTTCGATCCCGGAGCGCCGTTTACCGCCCGACCAGAGGAAGAAATCTAAAGCAATACCGCCGAAGACAAACCTAGCGTCCCTCCCGCTGCCGGTCTGGCGTTGCAAGGTCTGCGGCTATCTTTGCGCACGCGACAGCCCGCCGGAAATCTGCCCCATCTGCAAAGCTAAAAAAGACCGTTTTGAACGGTTTATATAGAGGTTAAATACAGCCAAAGTTGTTTATCACTAAAAAATTGAAAGCCTATATCATATAAATTGAATATCCGGTTCTAAATACATGAATGATTGCGGAGGAGATGATACAGTCAAACTATCGAGTGGTAACGGATTCTCATACCTTTTTTTGCTTTTTATTTTAATTGCGTAGCCTTTAGATTTGTTATAAAAATATTCGAGGAAACTTTCTTCACTTATTCCTGCCTTGCTTTTTGTTTGCATCCATAATGTATCAATATCATCATATAATATTTTTTCAATTTCAAATTCACCGATTATACTTTTAACAGGGCTAGAAGCGTATACAATAACTTTTTTTATATCTTGCCTCGTGAAAATGGTTTTCCGATATTCGTATTTCTTAAATCCACTAAATATGCCTTCAGCAAAATGAGGCTTAACGGACAATAAGACGTACATCAATACCCCCAGAATTTGTGATATTTAGGAATTGATCTCGGGATAATGGTAAAAATCCCCAACGCTCTTCTCTATCAAGTCCGATCTTGTCTGCGAGCATTTTTCTAACTACACGATTAGTAAAAGCCGCATTATATAACATCTTTATTACATATAGGTTTTTTCTGTTCCACCATGATTTTAATGATTTTTCATCAAATACACTATATGGTTTCGTATATTTGAGATAATCGTCGATATTAGTAAAACTATCCTTTTTTCTAACCTCCTCGACCACACAGATTGAAGTTGCTACTGATCGATATTCTGCAGGGCCTCTGTCATCTGTTGTCCTATAAATAACTAATAAATCTTTGGGTTTTAAATTTTCTACCCCTTCCATAGAACAGACATAATTCTTACTAATACTATTCGTATGAGATATATCAGATAATAAATCATAGGGTTCTGATTTAAGAATTGAATCTGGGAAAAGCTGCGAATGCCATTGGGGTCTTATAGCAAGAAGATAGAAGCTAGCTTTCCTTGTATCGATAATTGGATAATCGTGCCTTAAATTACCTGTAAGCGATCTGTTGTCAAAACTTTTTATTAAAACGGCTTCGGTACCATTAATTGTAGTTTTTACATTATCTTTTGACCTAAACCCAAATTCTTCTAACGTATTAATTAGATGTTTATGGTAAGGAAATATCGTTATATATATTTCTTCTGCTTGGTCAACAATTGCACGATCAAAGGCCTTTTTAATAAGCCTTTCACCAAGTCTAGTGCCGTGAGCTTCTACTTTTAAAGTGCCTATTTTTATACGTTTTTTAGGGGGCAATTTTGGAATGACGTCACTTACCTCGCCTTCTTCCACTTTTAAATACATGAAGCCTGTTAATTTGTCATCAGTGTATTGTACATAGACTGGCTCTAAGGCTTTACGTCTATACCATTCCGGGAATTCTTGGTAGTCTTTTTTTAAACTATCAAAAAAAGGATCACTTAGGGGAATATCTTTAAAATGTCTAACCTCAAATACACTTGCCAAAATTCACACCAATTACATAATATAATTTGAATTAAATATATCATACGTTAAACACTAATTCAATACTTATTTTTAATCTTACTCAATAATTTGACACTACATACGTCACAGCATAAGATATCTATGATAAGCAAGAAGAGCGGTCTTTCTACGCATTAGTTTGTCGTTGAAAAAGAAAGGAAAGCGGGAGATGGCAGGCATAACAGCAATAGGGGCTTACGTTCCCATATACCGGCTAAGCCGGGAAGAAATAGGAAAAATGTGGGGAGGGAGGAGTGGAGGGGGAACTAAAGCCGTCGCCGGCTACGATGAGGACACCATAACCATGGCGGTAGCCACCGCGCTCGACTGTTTGAAAAGGGGAGGGACTGCGGATGCTTTATTCCTGGCGACGACCACCGCCCCGTATCATGAAAAGCTATCGGCGGCGATTATAGCCAGCGCTGCTGACCTGAAGGAAGAATGCCGCGCGACAGACTTTACCAACTCTTTAAGGGCCGGGACAGAGGCTTTTAAAGCTGCCATCGATGCTGTTGCGGCTGGTTCGGTGAAAAAGGCGATGGTGGTAGCTTCCGATAGCCGTCTGGGGGCGGTTAAAGGCGCTTTGGAACAGACACTCGGCGATGGCGCCGCCGCTTTAATGCTCGGCTCGGAAAAAGTCATCGCCGAAGTTGAAGGCAGCTATTCTCTATGGAGCGAGTTTACAGATTTCTGGCGTACCGATGAAGATAAATTCCCCCGCTCCGCCGAGGGACGTTTTATCGATGAGGTGGGCTACTTCCCCACAATGCAGTCGGTCATCAACGGTCTGCTTAAAAAATATAAGTTTGATTTAAAAGATTTTACCAACATAGTCTATTACGCCTCGGATACTCGACAGCACGCGGCTCTGGCGCGGCGACTGAAGCTGGAAAAAGCGCAGGTGCAGGACACTTTGTATAACGATATCGGTAATACGGGCACAGCGGCGGCGTTTTTAATGCTGGCGGCTGCGCTGGAAAAAGCCAAACCGGGCGATAAAATTCTCTTCGTCAGTTACGGTGACGGCGCCGACGCCTTTATCCTCCGCGTGACAGATGAAATTAAGAAATTCCAGAAAAAACCGGTGATATCGAGTCAGGTGGCGGGGAAAATGAACATCAGCTACGGACAGTACCTGACCTGGCGGGGTCTTGTGCCGGTGGAAGTCTCCACATTACCGGAGCGGATACCATTGTCTTTGCAAAGCCGGTGGCGCGAGAGGAAAGCGATATATGCCCTTTACGGCATGAAATGCAAGAAATGCGGCGCGCCGCAATTTTCTCAAATAGGGCAGACGCCCCGGGTCTGTGTCAACTGCCAGACTAAAGATAACTTCGAGCCATATAAGTTTTCTAATAAAAAAGCTAAATTGTTCACTTATTCCATCGACCAGCTTATGCCGACGCTGAATCCGCCGGGCGTTAGTGGCGTTATCGACTTCGAGGGAGGGGGGCGGCTTATCTGCGAGCTTACCGACTGCGATATCGATAAGATAAAGGTCGGCATGCCTTTGGAGATGACCTTCCGCAAGATGTATACCAGCCGCGGCATCCAGAACTATTTCTGGAAGGCTAAGCCGATTTGATGGGTAATTGTCATTGCGAGGAACGAAGTGACGTGCCAATCTCACCGATGGTATTAGTTTATTTCATGAGATTGCTTCGCCTCCCGACTGCGGTCGGGATTGACTCGCAATGACAACATAATATAGGAGGATAGACCATGGACGGTATTAAGAATAAAGTCGCCATCGTGGGGATGGGCTGCACCAAGTTCGGGGAGCGGTGGGATAAAGGGGTGGAGGACCTTATTGTAGAAGCCGCCTATGAGGCTTTCGAAGATGCTGGTATCGAACCTAAAGACATAGAGGCGGCATGGATTGGCACGGTATTTTCCGGTCTTTCCGCGATTACCCTTTCGCCCCTCCAGCTTCAATATATACCCATGACCCGCGTGGAAAATATGTGCGCGACGGGTTCGGAGGCTTTAAGAGCCGCCAGCTATGCGGTCGCCGCCGGCGTTTGCGATATAGCTTTAGCGGTGGGGGTGGAAAAGCTCAAGGACTCCGGCGCGACGGGTGTCAAAGGACCGAGCATCGTCGGCGATAACCAGGACAGCAGCTCGGGCATCGGTCCCGGCTACAGTGCTCCGGCCTCTTTCGCCTACCTGGCGACGCGCTATTTCCACGATTATAATATCAAGCCAGAGGAAGGCAAAAGACTTTTAGCGCAGATAGCGGTGAAAAACCATCATAACGGCAGCCTCAATCCCAAGGCGCATTTCCAGAATGAATTAACTATAGAGCAGGTGGTCAATGCGCCGATTATCGCCTGGCCGCTGGGACTTTACGATTGCTGCGGCGTCAGCGACGGCGCGGCGGTGGCGGTGGTTACGCGCGCCGACATGGCGAAAAAATTCCGTCCCGACCCTATTTATATCAAAGCTTTACAGGTCACGGTTGGCGCCCGGCAGGGTGCGATGATGCAAAATTATGACTTTACGCATATGGAAGAGAACGTCCGCGGCTCCAAGCTGGCTTATGCCGAGGCAGGTGTAAAAAATCCACGTAAAGAAATCAGTATCGCCGAGGTACACGACTGCTTCAGCATCCATGAGATGGTTGTATATGAAGACCTGGGATTCAGTCAGCGAGGCAGAGCCAGAGAAGACATTGAAGCTGGTACATTCACTCTTAAAGGCGAACTTCCGGTCAATACCGACGGCGGACTAAAATGCTTCGGGCACCCGCTTGGCGCCAGCGGCCTGCGCATGATGTACGAGGTCTATAAGCAGCTCCAGGGCAAAGCCGGTCCCAGGCAGGTAAAGAATCCCCACCTCGGACTTACGCATAACCTCGGCGGTAATGCCGGCACCGGTATTTGCAGCTGTAATATTGTTGGAAACGAGAAGTAAATAATTGTCATTCCGAGCCCCGATTGTTATCGGGATAAACTCCGCGTGGGAATCTTTAAAGTGAACTAAAGCAAATGAATAAGATTACTACGTCGTCCTTCTGTGGAAGGACTCCTCGCAATGACATGGTAATGGGGAGGTAGTCTATGAAAATGGCTCTTGAAGGCATTCGCGTCCTCGATGTTAGCGAGGCGGGTCTGGCACCCGTTTGCTGCCGCATCCTGGCGGATATGGGAGCGGAGGTCATTAAAGTGGAGCGAACCGAAGGCGGAGACCAGACACGCGGCATTCTAAAAATCAGCGGCAACGTGCCGATTTACGATATTAACTATGTCCTAGAGTTTTATAACATGAACAAAAAAGGCATCACCCTCGACCTGAAGAAGAAAGAGGGAAGGGAAATCCTCTATAAACTGGTGGAAAAATCGGACGTTTTTGTCTGCAACTTCCGACCGCACGCTTTAAAGGACTTAAAACTGGAATACAAGGACATCTTTAAACTCAATCCTAAAATCATTTACACCCATCTTTCCGGCTACGGACTGCATGGGCCGGAGAAAGACGTTGGCGCGTACGACTTCGTCGGCTACTGGGCGCGCAGCGGTGTCATGTCGACTTTAGGCGAGCCGGGCACGCCTTTGCCTTTCCAGGTGCCGGGTTTCGGGGATAACACTACCGGCATGTATGCCGCCTGTGCTATTATGATGGCGCTTTTCCACCGTGAACGCACCGGCGAAGGGCAGGAGGTCTGCGTCTCCTTACTGGGAGGGGGGATATGGTCGATGGGCATCGTGCTTTCTTCAGTGCTGGCGACGGGACTGGAATACGGGCGTATCTCACGCTTCAATCAGAGCAACCCCATCTTTAATAGCTACGAATGTAAAGACGGAAAATGGATACAACTTGCCTGTATTCAGGGCGATAGGTACTGGAAAGGAATCTGTAAAGCTTTAGAATTAGGTGAACTGGAGAACGACCCTCTCTATGCCACCCATGAACTACGCATGAAAAATAACGTACCGCTTATCAAAATCCTCGATAAAATCTTTAAAACCAAAACGCAAAAAGAATGGGCGGAAATACTGGCCAAGGAAAACATTATCTGGACGATTGTTAAGACCCCCGGGGAGGTTGCCAATGACCCTTCGGCCTGGGCGGCTGGTTATTTTAGAGAGATAGACCACCCGGCGGGAAAGAAATTAAAAGTAATAGTGCCACCGTGGCAGTTCAGCAAGACCCCCACCACCATACGCAACACCGCCCCGGAATTCAGCCAGCATACGGAGGAAATTCTCACGGGAGTACTGGGCATGAGCTGGGACGAAATATCTGCTTTAAAAGAGAAAAAGGTTATAGCGTAAAGTATTAGGAGGCAGCTATGGGTGAGTTATTAAAGGGAAAAGTTGCGGTTGTAACAGGTGCCGGGAAGGGACTGGGTCGTGCCGAGGCTATCGCTATGGCGGCACAGGGGGCTAAAGTCGTCGTTAATGATTTGGGTGCCGCTACCGACGGTTCCGGAGTCTCCCGCGGTCCCGCCGATGAAGTCGTTGCCGAGATAAAGAAAGCCGGCGGACAGGCGGTACCCAGCTATGCCAGCGTCGCCGTCGTTGAAGGGGCAGAAAGTATTATCAAGACTGCCGTCGATAACTTCGGGCGAATCGATATTCTGGTGAATAATGCCGGTTTTAACCGCGACCGCATGATATATAACACTACAGATGAAGAGTGGGAATCGGTAATAAAAACAAATCTAAGCGGAACTTTCTATTGCACCCGCGCCGCTTGCCGCATAATGCGCGAGCAGAATTACGGGCGCATTATCAATACGTCTTCCCATGCAGGATTGGGAAACATGGGGCAGGCTAATTACAGCGCCGCCAAGGAAGGTATCGTAGGGCTGACGCGTACCGTAGCGCGGGACATGCAGCGCTATGGCGTCACCTGTAATGTCATCCGCCCGGTGGCCGGCACGCGGGGCTTTATCGAGTTGGTTAAGGAGAAGGGGCTTAAAGAAGCCTGGAGCAGGATGTGGGGCGCAGAGCTTGCGGAAAAGCGCGTGAAACAGATGCTGGAACTTAACCAGCCGGAGGATGTCGCCGGACTGGTCGTCTATTTAGCTACGGAACAGGCTGCTAACGTTAACGGATGTGTCTTTGAGGTATGGCATGGACATATCGGCATCTTTGCCGACCCGCCGCCCGTGGAGCAAATACTCTGGAAGAACGGTCGCTTTAGCGTGGAAGAGCTTGTGGAGACGATGCCAACTACGCTAACCAAGAATAAAGTCCATGATTTACCGGCTATTTTCCCGTTTTAATAATAAAAAATACTGTTATTTTATGAGTGAAACGAAGAATCTCGGTGAGGGGTGTTGAAAATTCCTGGTATCCCCGAGACCCTTCACGTCGTTCAGGGTGAAGAAGGAGAGAAGTAAAATGCTAAAGAAAATCGACCATATTGCAGTCGTCGTTAAAGACATAGATAAAGCCGTTAAGTCATACGCCGACATGTTCGGCTTTAAAGTAATGGAAAAGCGGGAGGGGCTGGGCGGGGAGTTCGTGTCTGTAATGATGTCTCTCGGAGATATTCATATAGAACTTTTTGCGCCTTTAAAGTCAGGCAACAGCTTTTCTAAATATCTGGAAGAAAAGGGCGGCGGACTGCACCACGTGTCCTTTGCCACCGACGATATTGTAAATGATTTAAAGAATCTGAAAGCGCAAGGTAAAAAACTGCAGAATGAAGAACCTATCTCGATGCCAGATGCTAAGATAGCCTTTATCCACCCCTCCGCCGCCGAGAATGTTTTGATAGAGCTGGTGCAGAGAGGATAGAAGGAATAATAAATATAATTATTAGAATATATCTACCAATGAGATTGCCACGCCCCGATTTCATCGGAGCTCGTAATGACAGCTAGACTTTAAGCCACCAATAGCGGTATCAGCTTCCTCACGCTCTCGACTTTTTCCAGGTTTAGCAGCTTTTCTAACAACTCGGTGGCTTTCTTTTTATTTATCTTTTTCGAGAAATCTACGTTGACCCAGAATTTGGCGATGATTTCGTCGTGGGTCATGGGGTTGGTTAAAGAGTCGCCTTTAACTTTAATTACCGTCTCGGTAAATTTACGTCCGTCCTTAAGCGTGACCGTCATCCGCGCTTTTTCAAACTCTACATCTTTAGCGGGTATGAGCTTGATTTTCTTGATAAAGTCGGGAATTTGCGGATTGCGTATCGCTTTCTCGGTAAAATGTTCCGGCTTCACACTATTAAATAAAAACGCCGTCGCCACCACATATTCATAGCTAAAGGCGGCATTGCCATGAGGGAAGGAGCCGATTTTAAAAGGACGCCCGACAATATGGTCGACGCCTCCCGGGGCGACTTCAAGGTTGACCGAGGCTATATCGTCAGCTTTGAAATTATACTTTTTGACTAAAGCCAATGCGGCATCGATGGCGGCGTGGAGGATACGGCAGCAGGAATAGGGCTTTATCGTGCCGTCGTAGTAGTATTTCCTGCCGAGGTTATCCGTCAGCGCCTGCGGTTTCTGGCAGCCCTCGGTGAACATTTTATAATACCCGAACTTGCCAAATAACGCATCCTCCGGGCCCGTCCAGCCGGCTTGAGCCAGCTTCGCGGAAAAAATCCCCGCCCGACCCGAAAGACCCTGCGGCAGTTTGAAAGCCATCGTGCCGTCCCAGATTATCTGGAAGGTGCTGCCGATTTGCTGGAGCACGATGCCCATGGCGTTTCTTAATTGTATTTTATTTAGACCTAAAAGACGCCCGGCAATGGCTGTTGCCCCGAAGGCATTGACCGTCCCGGTGCCGTCCCAGCCTAAAGAAAAGCCGAAGCCGGAGCCTGCCAGGAGGCGGGTCGCCATATCGTCTCCCACGAGCAAAGCGGTTAGCATCTCTTTGCCGCTGGCATTGACAGCTTCAGCCAAGGATAAAGTCGTCGGAACCGTCGTCCCGCTAATATGACCCGGGCAAGTGAAACCTTCGACCAGAGGACTTACCGGCTCGAAGTCGAAAGAGCGCGCCATGGCGCAGTTGATTAAAGCCGCTTCAGCCGCCGGCACCTTGCCGCCGTGCACGAGGATGGTGGCTTCCTTTTTACCGTTGTTTTCCCGTATCAATTTAGCCAGTTGCGGATTTCCCACGTCGGCAGAGCCGCCTATAAGACAGCCCAGGGTATCGATGATGCGGTACTTCGCAGTTTCCAGCGTGTCTTTATCGAAGTTTTCAAAGCGCGTGTCGATTATGTTGGCAACCATTTTTTCAATAGCCGTGGCTTCTGTTGCGATACTCATTTTTGGTCTCCTGCAGCTATTACTTGCCGATAATTACCGGCTTTTTGCCGGGCGTGGCGAATTTTTTCACCGCCGCTTCATTAAGCTCAACGCCGATGCCCGGTCCATCGGGCGGATAGAGAAAGCCGCCCTCGTAGCGTGGCACTTTTACCGCTAAATCGTCCTTGAGAGGCGTACTGACCGTATCCGGTATGTTATAAAGGTTAAGCGGGCCGATGGCTTCCTGCTCTATTTTCCCAATCCACTCTGTCGCCGCCAGGAAATGCGCCGTGCATGCCGCGCCGAGGCCGGAGTCAATCATACAGCCGCACATGACCGGCAGGTTGGCCGCCTGCGCTATGGCTACCCACTTTTGAGACTTTAATATACCGCCGGCTTTAGGGACTTTCAGGAAAAGCCCGTCTGCGGCATCTTTTTCAATGATTTTTATGAGGTCGTTAAGCTCCTTGGCGGACTCATCGGGGAAGATGGGCACATCAACCTTGCGCCGCAGCCTCGCCAGACCGTCGATATCCCACCACGGCACCGGCTGTTCAGCGACGTATACATCGTATTTCGCCACTCGCTGTAAAACATAAAGCGCCTGGTGATAAAGCCACCCGCCGTTGGCATCGATCATGATTTTAATCTTGTTTCCCACCGCTTCTCTTAAAGCCCCCACCAGTTCGATGTCCTCGTCCGGCGTGCGCGCGCCAACTTTCAGCTTAAGTCCTTTAAAGCCGGCTTTAACCAGCGACTTTGCTTCTGCACCCACCTGTTCTGCTGTACCGGAGGACATCACGAAAGCCAGCGGTATCTTCGGATTGGAAAGCCCGCCGAGTAGCTTATAGAGGGGAACTCCCAGCGCTCTGCCCATGAGGTCGTGTAAAGCGTAATCGACGACTGCCTTCGATTGGTTGTTGGCGCGAGCGACTTTATCCATCCTAGCCACGATTTTCTCGATATTAAAAGGGTCCTCCCCGAGCAGGATTTGGGGCGCGAAAATATTAACGATATTTGACATAATAGAGTCCTGGCTTTCACCCATATACCACAATGAGGTGTCCCCGGTTTCCGCTATCCCCGTGATGCCCTCGTCGGTATGTATTTTAAGAACTACGGCATCCGCGCATTTTGCCGGCCCGCCGGACATAACGATAGGCTTGGCGAAGGGCAAAGATACCGGGATGCATTCTACCCTGGTGATTTTCATAAAATTTCCTCCGGTTTTATACTGAATAACCCGATGCTCTATCTATTTAGCACCAAAAACAGCGATAAGTCAAACCGCTAAAACCACTGTGACTTATGTCATATATTAAAGCTATAATATGCCTGTATAATTTTTTCAGAATCAAGGAAGGGGTGGTAATTTTGAGCGCAAAATGCCCCGGTCAGGACATGAGAAACCTGCGTGCTTCCATGTATAAGTGCCAGAACTGCGGTGCGGAGGTGGAGATGTTCTCGGATGAGTTAAGGATAAAGTGTAAAAAGTGCGGCAAATACGTTTATAAAGAACAAGCCCCTTCATGCATCGATTGGTGCCCTTGGGCGAAACAGTGCATCGGGGAAGAACGCTGGAAAGCACTCCGGGGTTAGGATTAACTCTATTCCAGAGGTCAATCATGAATTCCAAATCAGGTATAAATAGAATAAAAGCGCGTAAAATTATAAAAAGCAATAACAAAAAGTGCATTACCTGCATACAGTCATGCAGCATGTCCGGACTGTGCATGAAACCCTGGCCCGAGTTTGGTGTTCCAATGAAAAAGGGGGAAGTTAAGTGGCCATAAAAACGCTAAGGAAAATCGTTAAAATTAATGAAGATTTGTGCAACGGTTGCGGCGCCTGCATTATCGCCTGCGCCGAAGGGGCTTTAAAAATAGTCGACGGCAAGGCAAAGCTTATCAGCGAAAAATACTGCGACGGCCTGGGCAACTGCCTTAACTGTCCCCAGGGCGCGATAACTATTGAAGAACGGGAAGCCGAGGACTTTGACGAAGCGGCCGTAGAGAAGCATTTAAAATCAAAAGAGGTTGAAAGTAAATCGAGCGCAGGTTGCCCTTATGTTACCGTTAAACAATTTGAGAATCTCGATGGTGTGGTCTGTCCGGCGGCGATTATTACCGAGGCAATCAATAAATCTAGGTTGAACCACTGGCCGGTTCAATTATCGCTTGTTCCGCCCACCGCTCCATTCCTTAAAGACGCGGACTTGGTGCTGGCGGCGGACTGCGTTCCCTTTGCTTATGCCGGTTTTCACCGTGACTTTCTGGGAAATAACATTGCTCTGCTGGTGGCGTGCCCCAAGCTGGATAATTTCCAGGCGCACCAGGAAAAACTGAATGCCATTTTAAAACAGTCCGGCATAAAAAGCCTTACCGTGTTACATATGGAAGTGCCCTGTTGTTCCGGACTGGTGCACATGGCGAAGCAGGCGATGCTCGCCAGCGGTTATGTTGTGCCGTTTAAAGACATCACTATCGGTATCAGAGGCGAGCGTAAAGCTGGCTAAGAAACCAGCTTTTTGCCAAGCTCGTAAGCGGCGGTCAAATATTCAGGGTGGTCGTTAATTTCCCCCTTCTTATCGACGCCTCGGATTAATAACTCTTCTTTGTATTCGGCGTTGATTGCCTGGAAGAAGTATTTCATCGTCAGCTTGGGCCCCTCGAATAGTCTGATGCCCTTTGTTGCCCCCACGCAGATAAACGCCCCTCTTTTCACCGGAATATTAAGGTTTTTAAGGATAAATTTTCTCGACCAGAACGCCTGGCAACGGCTGATAAACGCTATAAGCTGGGCGCTTACGGTATAGAAAAAGATGGGCGTGGCAACAATGATGGCATCGGCAGCAAGAATTTTAGGGTAGAGACCCTGCATATCATCCTTAAGCGGGCATGTACCGTCTATCAGGCAGTGGTAAATCTCTTTGCAGGGCGTAATCTTTAGCCTCTCTAGAATTATTTTTTCTACCAGCGCCCCGGCGCTTTGCGCTCCTTTTAATGCCTGGTCGAGGAGCAAATCACTATTACCGCCGATGCGCGGACTACTCATAATGCCCAGAAGTTTCATAACATCCTCCGCGATATTTAATGGTTATCAATCCACATTACGCCGCCCACGGCGAAGTTCGTCTCTTTCATTTCCACGATATCGATTTGCACGGCGTCAGGCGGGCAGCCGATGTTTTTCGCAATCGCCTTGGTAACGTCTTTCACCATGCCCTTCTTCTGTTCTAATGTTCTGCCTTCGATAATTTTTACAGTAACCAGCGGCATGTTGTACCTCCTTGAAAATAACTTTTAAAAAAGTGTAATGGTTTTTTCTGCTCGGCGTCAAATAAACAAGAAGATACGTAAGACTAATCGGGAGTGGCGTTAGATGCGTTTTATCTTAATCACGACTATCAGGACTATCATAAGCGCCAGAAAAACTATCCCGAATAGTCCTCCTAGAAGGTAAATCAGCCAGCCCGGCAAATCCCACAGCTGGTTAATGATGGTCGTGGGGGCGGGGGATGCCGCCGGTCCGGCAGGGGTAAAGGGTGCCGGTTGCTCTGGAGATGGGTCGGGGACAAACGACTGGATATTATTCAAGGAAGTCAGTGACATTAATGAGTCGCCGTATGTTGTGGTTATTTCCGACTCTTCGGTCGGCGGAATTTCCTCCGCAGGCGGCGCCGACTCCGTAATAAAGACGCTGGCAGAGCTCCAGGCGCTGCTGGTGCTGGCGGTAGTTGCCCTGATTTTCCAGTAATAGGTGGTGGCATGGTCCAAATTGACATCGCACTGCCAGACATTCGTCTTGAGGGCATACTCATTCATTTTAACGATAACAGGATGGGAAAAATCGGCATCGGTGGCTACCAGCAGTTCGTAAGCCTCTGCCCCGACGACCACCGACCATTGAAAGACAGGGCGGATGGATACCCCTTCGGCGCCGGCGGCCGGCATCTCCGGCTGTAAATCTACGCCTTCGGTATCCATGGACGTGGTGAACGACCGCTTCGGCGACCACGGACTATAAACCGGGGCACAGGCACGCACCCGCCAGTGATAGGTGGTGGCAGGTTCGAGAGACGGCAGGCGGATAGAGCTGGCTGACGTCGTCCCGTTAAAGCCAGACGGGATGGTAGCGAAATCGGTATCATAAGTGCATTGCCATTCGTAATTCGTCGCCCCATCCATAGTTTCCCAATCGATGGTCACGTTTCTTATAGTGTGGTCGACCAGGCTCCCGATGCCCGAAATATTATTTTCCGGCGCAACCTGTACCGCCGGTGATGTCAACGTGTCGTAATATGTCATCAGGTTACAATTAGCATTATCCACCGACCATAATCTGGCGCTGTTTCGCCATAGTCCGGATAAAGTAGCGCCGCTGCTCAAGCCGAGGGTTACTGTCTCAAATATCGGTCCGGATACTAATCTGGGATTGAGGCAGCGTTCCATGCCGTCGTCAGGATTCGAGTTTACAGCATATAAAACTCCGTTATTGGAGAGAGCTAAACGATTGACTATTGCTCCGCCGGGCAATGTGCTATCGATGCTCTGCCACTCATCGCTCTTACCGATGATAAAGCGGTAAAGACCGCTACCGGCTGTATCGCTGGCGGCGTAAAAGGTGTGATTGGTCTTAAACTCCGGGTCGAAAGCCACGGAAATAGAGCCGGTAAGAGGCGGCGCAGTGGCGTAAAAGGGGAGCGTCTGGAATGAAGCACCGTTATCGCTAGAATAATATACGCCACCGTCGCTATTCCCCACCAGGAGCGTTCCATCATTGGCAAAGTCGGGAGAAACAGCCAGAGAATAAAGCGAGTCAGCGCCTACTATACCGCCTTCGGAAAAATTTATGCCGCCGTTCGTCGTCAGATAAATCTTTCCCCGGGAGCCGTTAAAGCTACCGGCATATAACGTGTTTTCATCGATAATCGCCCAGACGTCGATGGAAAAAGCTACACCGGTGCCAGGCTCACAGGTAAAGCGGCACTGGAAGCTCTGGCCGTTATCTTTAGATTCCCAGAGAGCCGGTTTGCCGTTACTTTCTCCGACGGTAAATACCGTCTGACTACCGTTACCATATTGCGGGGGTAGACCCGCTAAGGTTAAATTGTCTATCCCAGATAAATCGCTGGATAGAACCCTTTCCCAGGTTGAGCCGTCATCTGCACTGCGCCAGAGACTGTGCCCGCCACCAAAGGTAATCATGAATATGGCTTTACTTAAACTAAAGTCCGGCGACGGCGCAAAATCGATAATGCTGGTGATAGCTGTATCAATCAGGCTAATTTGATTCCAGCTCAACCCCATATCCCGGCTGATGGATACGGCACTGCCATCGCCGCTGGTGACGGCATATATCAAGCCGGTGGTTATAAAATCGGGCGCCATTAAAAGTTCCGTATCCGAATCGCCAGTGGGCACTTTTTTACTTTTACCCCATGAGATGCCGCCATCGGTGCTGGTATAAATGTGAGAGCTATCGGCGGCACCGGCCAGCAGAATGGAATACTGGCTATCGTAATATACCGCCAGTCCGGTAATATCGGTATTAATCTCGCCATAAGCCCTGCCGCAATTCAGGTCGGTAGCTATCGACTCATCGGGCGCATCGACGCAGGTGATTTTATAGACGTCACCCACTCCCATGCCCGTATCGATACCCACGAAAATAAAGCTATTACCTAAAGCGGTATCAGCATAATAGGCAGCTGGAAATGTAATCACCGCCCCTTCCGTAACCGCGACGGCAATGGGGGGACTGGAGTTGTCTTTATTCAATCTGGCGGGACCGATAAAAGCATTCCAGTCGGCGTTGCCGATTTTATTATATATAAACGTGTCCGTCTCATCGGTGGCTACGGCGACAATCTGACGGTCACTGAGGTAATTGGGAGAAAACGCCACGTCATAAACATCGTAGTTTCCTATGTTGCTGTCCATCCAGGAGGGGACAATATCCCCCTCGGTAAATAGGTAGACCCCGCCATATTCACCGATATCTGTGTCCCGGATACCCACCGCGATAATGTTACAGTTCAGCCATGTCGTGGTTAAAGAAGTTATTACTCTGTTGCCGGTGCCGGCACCGCCGGGACTCGCCGGTAACGCTTGAAATTTCTTGCCTCCATCGCTAGACTGGTAAACTGCTTTGACTGTGGAGTAGTAGATAGTATTATTATTGTAAGATGAAACGGCGATATCCGTTATCTCGTCCTGCACATTGCCGATGGGAGACCATTTTAAACCCCTGTCCGTAGATTTATAAAGCGTGCAGGTCAACCCCTTGCCGTAGGCGTAAAGGGTGCCGTCGGCCGCGACCGTCAAATGCTGGATATCAGAGCCATCAGCCAATACCCAACCGCCAGCCGCTCCCTCCATAGGTATGTCCACTCGCGTCCATTTTAACGATTGAGGGGTAGCGGATAGTACAGGATAGGGTTTTAAAACGATGAAGTTTAACAGAAGGATAATTGTGATGATAGTTACGGATGTTACGAAAAGTGTAAAACGGGCATTATGTTCATTTGACACATGGCGAATTTTACTACCTAAAAACATCAAAGTCAAGAAGGTGGAATATACTAATATCATTTGAACAATCTCGTATCTGGAGTATATACTTGAACTAAAGAAAAAGGTGCGGCATGGCAGATATCGAAAGAGAGTCCAATGAAATTGATGAAGGCACCGGGTACGTCGGCTATCAAGAGGCATTTAAGCTAATCTGCTCGAACGTAAAAGCCGTTGGAGTCGAGGAACTGCCCCTGGCTTTAAGCGTAGGCCGTATAGCTGCTGCGGACGTCGTCGCTAAGGTAAGCTATCCTTCGACAGATGTCACTCTTAAAGACGGCTATGCCGTCGTCTCATCGGATATTGCCGGGGCTTCGGTAAAACATCCTGTCCGTCTGAAGATTACCGGTTCTGTCTCTGCCGGCAGCCGCAATAAAGTCGAGGTAAAACCGGGCAGTGCCGTTAAAGTTTATTCCGGAGCGCCGATGCCGCCCGGCGCGGAAGCCGTGGTATCAGTTGAGCTATGCGAGGAAATATCTCCTGATGAAGTGCTTGTTAAAGCCGATGCCGCTATCGGCCGCAATGTGCTAGCCGCCGGGGGAGAAGTGAAAGCGGGTGAAACTATCGTTAAAAAAGGCGCCAGGCTTTTACCCGGCTACCTGGGACTGGCGGCAGCCGCCGGCATTGATTGTGTTAAAGTGTACCG